>JAOTTY010000018.1 GCA_029864185.1 Gammaproteobacteria bacterium | reverse complement strand
GCCGGCTCTGCGCCGGTACACCTCGTCGACTTTCAATAACAGGCGGATATCGGGGTTGACGCTGTCGTGGCGTGCCTCCCGGAGCTTGCGGCGCTGATCGTCGAGGTGTTTCTGCAGCCAGGCTTCGATCGCCTCGCGACGCTTACGGCCCACCCCGTCGACTTTTTCGAGCTGGCCATCGCGCACCGCATTTTCGAGCGCCTCGAGACTGTCGACATGCAGCGTATCGTGGATGCGCTCCGCGAGCGCCCTGCCCACGGTCGGAATCGAGCGGAATAATTCGACCGGGTCGGCCGCGCCTTTCAGGTTTTCCAGACGCGACATGCGTCCCGTCGCGACGTACTCGTAAATCGAGCGCGCGATGCCCTCGCCGATACCCGGCAGCGCGACGAGGCCCTCGATCCCCTCAGCCTGCATCAGGTCGGCGACGCTACGCGGCAGGCTGTCGAGCGTGTCCGCAGCGTGCAGGTAGGCGTTGACGCGAAACGGATTCGCCTTTTGCGCCCTGAGTAATCCCGCTATCTCGCGCAGCTTGTCGGCTATTTCGTGATTCAGGGCCTGCATGGCGCTAGAACTCCGATCGGCTTGAAGGCAACATCTGCAGCCATTATATCGGTGGCGATCGAAAAAAAAGCTTGATCTGTATCATCGATATGCGCGATAACGCCGGTTTTCGATCAGCGGAAGCGATGCGATGAAATTACGCTATACCCGGCGCTGTCCATTTGCACAGCGCGCCGGAAGGCGCTGATGCACAAGGGCGTCGACATCGAGTAGGTCGGGGTCGACCCCCACGATTAGGCGATCGATGTGAATAATATAATCTCCCCGAAGCCCCCATATTGCGTCGCATTGGTTTATCATTCACTGGCACGGGCCAGCCGGTCATAACGAATAAAAAAATGGGCCCCATCCACCAGAGTAACTGCCTGTAAAGGGAATCGAAATGAATTTGGCGACAAAAATAAACCTGGTACTGGGAGTTACCTTCGTGCTCGCCCTGGCGGTTGTCGGCGTCAATTCCTACCTGTTGACCCGGGACAACGCATTGCAGCAGGTGACCGACCAGGCCGAGCTGATCATGCAGCAGGCGCTCGCGGTGCGCAGTTACACGGTCAACGAAGTTCGACCGCTGCTCGGCCAGCTGGGCGACGCAGGCTTCCACCCGCAGACCGTGCCCGCTTACGCGGCGACGCAGACGGCCAACCTGGTCGCAAAGGAACGCCCGGATTTCAGTTACAAGGAAGCCGTTTTCAACCCGACCAATCCGCGCGACCGGGCAACCGCTATCGAGGAAAGGATCATCGATCGATTCATTGCCGATCCGGACCTGACCAAGCTGGTAGGCACCGAGGAAATCAACGGCGTCGAGTCGCTTTACATTTCCTACCCGATCCGCATTACCAATCCCGGTTGCCTGGCCTGCCACAGCACCCCCGAAAAGGCGCCCGCGGCGATGCGCGCCATTTATGGCGACGACGGTGGTTTCGGCTGGAGACTCAACCAAATCGTCGGTACACAGATGGTGGTAGTGCCCTATACCCTGCCGGCCCAGCTCGCGCAGAAAACCTTTATCAGCTTCATCCTGTCGTTGGCGATCATATTCGTCATCCTGTTTGTCGCCATAAACGTTACCATTCGCAGGCTGGTGCTGAAGCCGGTGAGGCGAATCACGCGGATGGCGGACGAGGTCAGCAAGGGTAACCTGCGCGACGCGGAACTCAAGGTCAGCGGGAAAGACGAGATCGCGGATATGCTGACCGCTTTCAACCGGATGCGGCGCAGCGTCATCAAGATCGTGCAAATGATGCGCCGGATGCAGGCCGAGGCCAAGGCAAAGGCCCGGCCCAAAACCTGACGATGTTCGATGTGTCGCTGCGGCTGCTGTGTTCGACTAAATCGGGAACACTGTCGCGCGTTATCCGGGAGCTGAACCTGGTCGGGCTGCGATATCGAAGCCACCGGATCGAAACCAGCACGAAGCGTTCGCTTATCTCCATCAGCGCGACCGGCGATCTGAACTGCAGCCTGGAAAGTCTGGAAGGACTATTCGCGGGTTTCCCCGAGGTCATAGAGGTCGAGGAACTCCGAGTTACGCGAGACGGCAAGAGCGTCACGGAGTTCAGGACCCGGGTTTCAGAAATCCATATCTCGTCGGACGAGCATTTATCGCCCGCCGTTATCCTCGCCGCCGAGAAACGACTCTCCGATATACTCGGACCCGTGGCCTCGGTAATCGTCGAGGCGGTTGCGCACAACTGCGCCAGTGCCGGTGAACTCTACACGCGGCTCGCCGATGAGCTGGACACTAAGGAGGAGCGTGATTACTTTCTGTCGATCGTCGACGACATTCGCTAGCCGCTGATTTAACCGGGAATCATGTGTGGTAGTAGCCGCTGGTTAATTCTCGATTCAGGTAAACTGCTGTATCCTCGGTTATCACTAGATTTTGGGGCGATACGCGCCGATGGAGAAAAACGAGGCATTCGACCTGGAAGCCATGTTCGACCGGCTGCATAACCGCCGCGAGTTTCTGCAGCTGCTCGGCAGGGGTCTGGGTTATGGAGCGCTCGCGACGCTGCTGCCCGCCTGCGGCGGCGGCAGTACGAACGCGACGGATGACGACGCGCCACCCATCGCGCCGACGATACCGAAACCAGACCCCGAGTACACCGTGCTCAAGCGCAGCAGCTTCGGCCCGCACCGCGACGAGCTGGCGTCGATCCGGACGCTCGGCATCGACGCCTACCTGGAGCAGCAGCTCGATCATCTGGCGATCGACGAATCCGCGCTCGAGGCCGAAATCGCGCTGCGTTTTCCGCTCACGTTAAAAACACCCCCGGAGTTGCTCGCCGGCTTTCCCGACAATATATTCGACGTCGCGACGCAGATGATCGCTGCGGCCCAGTACCGGCAGATGTTCAGCAGGCGTCAACTGTTCGAGATCATGGTCGAGTTCTGGAGCGACCATTTCAACATCCAGCTGGTTAACGGACTCGGTCCGACATTGAAACCGCTCGACGACCGCGCGGTAATCCGCGCTCACGCGCTCGGTAATTTTCGCGAGCTGTTGCACGCCTCGGCCAAGAGCACGGCGATGCTGTTCTACCTCGACAACTTTTTTAACCAGGCGATCGCGCCGAACGAAAATTACGCGCGCGAATTGATGGAGCTGCACACACTGGGTGTCGACGGCGGTTACACCGAAAACGACGTCAAGGAAGTCGCGCGCTGCTTCACCGGCTGGACGCTGCGGCTTCCTGGCGATCCACTCGGCGATTACGGCGACTACGTCTTCGTCCAGGCAATACATGACGATCAACCGAAAGCGGTGCTTGGGAATGCCATTCTTGGTGGCGATCAAAGCGATGGTGAGCAGGTGCTCGACATCCTTGCGGCGCATCCTGCGACGGCTAACTTCATCGCCACCAAGCTGTGCCGGCGATTTATCGGTGATAGGCCACCGCAGGCGGCCATCGACGCTGTCGCCAACGCTTTTACGACATCGCATGGCGACATCAAGAATACGCTGCGCGCATTGTTCGCGACCGCGGCGTTTGTCGATAGCGGCGATCACAAGTTTACCCGGCCGAGCGAATACCTCGCCGCGCTGGTGCGCGCGCTAGCGCCAGATACGCCCCGGGTTCCCTACCCTCCCGCCAAATCGCAGTTCTGGTTCTACGCCCAGAGCATACTCGGACAACTGCCATTTTACTGGCCCACGCCGGACGGATACCCGGACCTGCAGAGTTACTGGGCGAGCACCGGCGGCTTGCTGAACCGCTGGCGCCTCTCGTTTCTGAGTTTCGCCGGCATCATCCCGGGCGTCGATGTTATCCAGGTCGACTACGCGGCGATGCTGAATGGCGCCGATACGATCAACGGCATCGTAGACGCGATCATCGACGCGGTACTGATGCGGCCGCTGAACGGTGACGATCGCGCGCTCATCGTGCAATGGCTCGAGGGTGAGCTGGGTGCGGGCGCTGACGAGGAATTGACGACCGCGCCGCCCGAGCTGGCCGCGGCGCTGATCGCCGCGGTGCTGGTGAGTTCGGCATATTTTCATTTGCGCTAGGAGTAACAGTGACGACCGCGAACAAGATAGCCGCCCACCCGACGATCCCCGGGGACCGAGATATCCTGGTCTGTATTTTCCAGCGTGGCGCCGCCGACGGCCTTAACGCCGTGGTGCCTTACTTCGATGGCGATTACTACACGCAGCGCGGTTCGATCGCCGTTGTGGCGCCGACGGGCAGCGGTGATCCCAGGTACCTGACGCCCGAGTACGCGTTGCATCCGGCGCTGTTGCCGCTGAAACCGATATTTGACGGTAATGATCTCGCGCTGGTGCACGCAACCGGCATGCCTCACCAGATACGCTCCCATTTTTCCGCGCAAAACCTGGTCGAGCGCGGCGTCGTCGAGAAGACCGGCCCCATTACCGGATGGCTCGGCCGCCATCTCGCGCTGAGCCCGCCGGCTTCGAGCTCGGCGTTTCGGGCGATCTCGATCAGCGGCAACGTTCCGGTCACGCTTTCAGGTGCCGTCGAGCCGCTGGCGATCGATAAGCTTGACGATTTCGGATTCGAACAGGATATTCTCGACTCCGGCTACCCGCAGGTGCTTGCGAATCTGTTCCACGGGGGGGTTCCCTTCGCGGGCCCGGCCAACGCCGCGCTGGCGGCGATGGGGGAACTGCAGGCTGCAGATCTGGCTTCGATTACACCCGATAACGGAGCGGTCTATCCCAATAGCCCGCTCGGAACCAGGCTGTTGCAGGCGGCGCAATTGATCAAGTCGGTTCTGCCGGTCGAGGTAGTTTGCATCGATTCGGACGGCTGGGACCACCATGAAAGCCTGCCGACCTACATCGCCCTGTCTTTGAGCGATCTCGCGCTATCGTTGAAAGCGTTTTACGACGATATCGGTGCGGGTCTGGGGACCGGGACCGGTATGGACCGTGTCACGGTGCTGGTCTACACCGAATTCGGTCGGCGCATCGCCAAAAACGGCTCCGACGGCACCGATCACGGCACCGCGAGCCTCGCCTACCTGATGGGCGGCGGCGTCAACGGCGGCCAGGTCATCAGCGACTGGCCGGGTCTGGTGATAGATCCGGATATCCCTGCCACCGAGGATCTGCAGATCACCACGGACCTGCGTACGGTGATCACCGAGCTTCTAAACAAGCGACTCGGCGGCACCGATGTCGGTATGGTGTTCCCGGGCTTTGCCGGTCCCCACAGCGCCAACGCGTTTTGGCCCTGAGCCCCGGGATTGCCCAATAGTCTGCATTAAACCTTGATCTTCGACAGGCGTTTTTCTTGTGCAGAAACTTCGCCATGGATATGATGCTTGGTCCGAAACCCAGGACTTGCGAGGATTGTCATGAAAGTTTGCGTACTCGGCGCCGCCGGCGGCATCGGCCAGCCGTTATCCCTGTTACTCAAGTTGCAGCTACCCGCCGCCAGCGAGCTCGCGCTGTACGATGTGGCGCCCTTTACACCCGGCGTCGCGGTAGATCTCAGCCATATTCCGACCGACGTCTGTGTGACCGGCTACGTCGGTGACGACGTCGAAGCCGCGATGAAAGACGCCGATATCGTCGTCATACCAGCCGGCGTGCCGCGCAAGCCCGGCATGACCCGCGACGACCTGTTCAACGTCAACGCCGGAATCGTCAAGAACCTGGTCGGCACCGGCAGCAAGGCCTGCCCCAACGCCTGCTTCGCGATCGTGACCAACCCGGTCAATTCCACCGTGCCGATCGCGGCCGAGGTGCTCAAGGCCGCCGGGGTATACGACAAGCGCAGGCTGTTCGGGGTTACCACGCTAGACGTGATTCGCTCCAATACTTTCGTCGCGCAAATTGCTGGCAAGAGCACCGCTGAAGTCAACGTCAACGTCATCGGTGGACATAGCGGCGTTACGATACTGCCGTTGCTGTCCAGCATTTCCGGTGTCAAGCTGAGCCAGGCCGATATCGAGGCGCTAACCCCGCGCATCCAGGAGGCCGGCACCGAAGTGGTCGAGGCCAAGGCGGGCGCCGGGTCGGCGACCCTGTCGATGGCGCATGCCGCGACGCGTTTTACGATGTCGCTGGTGGCCGCGTTGAACGGTGAATCGGTGACCGAGTGCTGCTACGTGCAGGTCGGTGACGATAGCATGAGCTTTCACGCGCAGCCGGTGGTGCTCGGCAGGCATGGCGTCGATTCGATCCCGGACTTGCCGCCGCTCAGCGACTACGAACAGAAACTGCGCGACGAAATGCGCGATATCCTCGACGGCAATATCAAAAAGGGTATCGAGTTCGCCAACGCGAAATAGCCGGAATTTCTCGCGACTGGGGAAAGGCAGCAGTTGGTGCCGTAAATATTTCCGGTTATCCCGGGTGCGCGCCGGCCCCGGGTTACCGGATAGTCATAATTTTGAACTATAATCGGCGCCGTGGGCTCAAATGAAAAAGCCGAGGGAGCGCGCAATGCAGGCCTCAGATATCCACTTCGAAACCACCGAATTTCTGGATTCCAGCGGGAAGTTGCTGCGGCCGTTGCCCGCTATGCTGTCGTCGCGCGATCAGCTGGTCGAGCTTTACCGGGTCATGGTGCAGACCCGCGTCTTCGACCGCGCCGCGATCAACCTGCAACGTACCGGCGAGATGGGAACCTACCCGTCGAACGAAGGCCAGGAGGCAATCGGCGCAGGGATTGGATACGCGATGCAGGACGACGACGTGCTGGTGCCTTACTACCGCGATATCGCCACGCAGATACAGCGCGGCGTGCTACTCGAGGAAATCCTGCGCTACTGGGGCGGTGACGAATGGGGCATGCATTTCCGACACCAGGCGGAGGATTTTCCGGTCAGCGTACCGATCGCCACCCAGGCCTGCCATGCGGTCGGAATCGGCTACGCGATCAGGTATCGCCAGCAGGCGCGTGCGGTCGTCACCACCTGCGGCGACGGCGCGACCTCGAAAGGCGACTTCTACGAATCGATAAATATCGCCGGCGTGATGGGGTTGCCGGTAGTATTCGTCGTCAATAATAATCGCTGGGCAATCTCGGTGCCGCTGGAAAAACAGACTGCCGCTCCGACCATCGCGCACAAGGCCCTCGCGGCGGGTATCGATGGATACCGGGTCGACGGTAACGACGCGGTCGCGATGGTGCAGGTCATGAGCGACGCCCTGCAGCAGGCGCGCGCCCATCGTCGCCCGAGTATCGTCGAGGCGCTGAGCTACCGGCTCGGCGATCACACCACCGCCGACGATGCCAACCGTTACCGCCCGCGCGAGGAACTCGAAGCGGCGCGAGCGCTGGAACCACTGATTCGATACAAGGCCTATTTGCAGGCCGGGCATGACTGGAGCGATGACGACGACGAGAGCCTGTACGCGGACTGCGTTGCCGAGGCCCGGAGCGCGATAGAGGTTTACCGCGCTTTTCCTCCGCAACCCGCCGGCGAATTCTTCGATTATATGTATGCCCGTCCGACCGCCGACCTCGAAAAGCAGAAGCAGGAATGGCTCACCCAGGTGAAGCGCCATGGCTGAATGGACGTTGCTGGAAGGTGTCAACCGGGCCTTCGCATCGGAAATGAGGCGCGACGCGAACGTTATCGTGCTCGGCGAAGACGTGGGCGTCAACGGTGGGGTGTTCCGCGCCACCGACGGCTTGCAGGATGAATTCGGGATCGAGAGGGTTATTGATACCCCGCTCGCCGAATCGGTTATCGTCGGCATGGCGATCGGCATGGCGGCGCAGGGCCTAAGGCCGATCGTCGAACTGCAGTTCATGGGATTCATTTACCCGGCCGTGGACCAGATCATCAACCACGCGTCACGTCTGCGCAACCGCACCCGCGGCCGCATCACCTGCCCGATGGTGATCCGCGCGCCGTTCGGTGGCGGTATCCACGCGCCCGAACATCATTCCGAAAGCACCGAGGCGCTGTTCGCGCATATGCCGGGCGTGCGCGTAGTAGTGCCGTCTTCGCCGGCGCGCGCCTACGGTTTGCTGCTGGCCGCGATTCGCGACCCGGACCCGGTGGTATTCCTCGAACCGAAGCGGGTATACCGCCTCGGCAAGCAGGAAGTCGAAGACAGCGGCGAGGCGCTGCCGCTCGATACCTGCTTCGTGCTGCGCGACGGCATCGATGTCACGCTGGTCAGCTGGGGCGCTTCGATCAAGGAAACCCTGGAAGCGGCCGCCGAGCTCGCGCGGGTCGGCGTCGACGCCGAGGTCATCGATGTCGCAACCCTGTCGCCGCTGGACATGGACACGATACTCGATTCGGTGGCGCGTACCGGGCGATGTGTCATCGTGCACGAGGCGGCGCGCAGCTGCGGAGTCGGCGCCGAGATTGCCGCGCGGCTCGCGGCCGAGGGCATTACCTCGTTGCTGGCGCCGGTATTGCGGGTCACCGGATTCGATACCGTGATGCCGCTTTATCGTTATGAAGATCAATATATGCCCGGGGTGCACCGCATTGTCGATGCGGTGCAGGAGGTAATGGGATACCGATGAATATATTTAAATTACCCGATCTGGGAGAAGGCCTGCCCGACGCGGAAATCGTCGAGTGGCATGTCAAACCGGGCGACGAGGTCAGCGAGGGCCAAACGCTGGTTTCGGTAGAAACCGCAAAGGCGATTATCGACGTGCCGTCACCACAGAGCGGACGCATCGCCAGGCTTTACGGCAAAGAGAGCGATGTCATCGACGTCGGCAGGCCGCTGGTCGCGTTCGGCGATGATATCGCGGAGCCTTCCGAGGCAAAGGCCAAGGATAGCGGCACCGTGGTTGGCGAGATGGAATCGACCGAGGATATTATTCCGGAAGCCGCGATCGGCCGGCATCACAGCAGCAGCACCATCAAGGCGACCCCGGCGGTGCGCGCGCTGGCGAATCGTATGGACGTCGAATTATCGATGGTGACCCCGAGCGGTCGGGACGGCGTCATTCTCGCCGACGACGTGCGCCGGGTCGCGCGTATTCTCGCCGAGCATGGTCCTATGGAGCCGCTGCGCGGCGTGCGCCGGGCGATGGCCAGGAACATGGCGCAGGCGCATGCCGAGGTTGCCCCGGCAACCCTGCTCGAGGACGCCGATATCACCGGGATAGCGGCGCGCTCCGATATCACGCCGCGGCTGATCCGTGCGCTGATCGCAGGTTGCAAGGCGGAGCCGTCGTTGAATGCCTGGTACGACGGCCACGCCAACGGCCGCCGCGTACTCGAACGGATTCACCTGGGGCTCGCTGTCGATGCGCCGCAGGGCCTGTTCGTGGCGGTATTGCTCGATATCCAGAATGACGACGATGACGCCATCGTCGCGCGGCTCGCCGAGCTGAAGGGAAAAATCAAGCAGCGTTCGCTGACGCCGGCCGAACTGCGCGGTTACAGCATCACGCTGTCGAATTACGGTGCGATCGCGGGGCGCTATGCGTCCCCGGTGGTGTTGCCACCGACGGTGGCCATACTGGGCGCGGGCAAGTCGCGCGACGAGGTCGTCGCGAGGGATGGCGAAATCGTGATCAGGCATATCCTACCGCTGGCGCTGACCTTCGATCATCGTGCGGTGACCGGCGGAGAGGCGGCGCGCTTCTTGAAAGCCGTGATTACGGACCTGGAGGCCTGAGCCTTGCGTTACCCGATTATATTACTGACTTGCCTGGCGCTGTTCGGATGCGCTTCCAAAAATCTCGACCAGCAGGATGCGGGGGTAATAACCAAACTCGGGATCGTTACCGCCAGGCAGGAAGTCAGCCGCGACGAAATCGAAAGCGATTCTCGCACCAGGACCAGCGTTTACGGATCGATTTCGTCGGGTGGCGGCGTATCGATCGGAATCGGCCTCATGTTCTCCCAGCTTTTTTCGGGCGGCCCGGGCGGACTTCCGCTGCGTTACGAGGTCGATTTCGAGGATGGCGGTCAGATCACCATCTACCATGATAGCCGGGATTTCGAAATCGGCGATTGCGTCGAAATTACCGTGCACCCGGACGAAGACAAGCATCCGCCGAAGATGAAGCGCAACAAGGGCGCCTGCCAGCCAGGTTAAATAACCTCGCTGGCGCTGCTCGCGGGGACGCGGAGAACTGCAGTGTTTGCTCTCGTCAGCGAGGATCGAAAAAGGCCAGTTCTGTGGGGCGTCGGCCTCAGAGATCCTTGACCAGGCGCAGCGCGTCGTAGACCGCCGCGTGGATATTGCGCGACGCGACCGCGTCGCCGATGCGAAACAATCTGAATTTTCCTTTCGAGTTACGCACCACCGCCTGCGGTCTGCCTTCGATTAGCGCATCGTAATCGACTTCGCCCAGGTTGCGCGATAGCGGCTTGAGCGCGAAGTAGACCTCGTCGAGCGGCAGCGTGCCGTGCTCGACGACGACCTGGTCGACGCTTCGCTCGCTGGTAAAATCGCCGTAGTCGCTGCCCAGCGTGACGCGGATCCTGCCGCCTTCCTGCGTCGCATGCAGCGCTCGTCGGCACAGCGTAAAGCGCACGTCCAGCGGCAGCAGCCTGCGCATGTACGGCGTCAAGTTGGTGCCGCCGATATCTGGCGCGATCTGGCGCTCGGGCGATACGTATTCCAGCCTCGCCCCGCTCTCCGCGATGATTTCGGCGGCCTGCATGCCCGGATGATCCGCGCCGTCGTCGAAGAGCAGTACGTCGGCCGCGGGTGCAACGTCGCCGGAAATGATATCTCGTGCCGAGACGACCAGTTCGTTGCCGCTCCTGAGCAGCTCGGTGTGCGGCAGGCCGCCGCTCGCGATGATCACGATATCCGGATTCTCGGCGATGATATCGTCGCTCTCGGCGTAGGTATTGAAGCGGAATTCGACGCCTGCCCTGTCGCACTGCTCGACGCGCCAGTCGATGATGCCGATCATTTCGCGCCGGCGCGGGGATCGCGTCATCAGGCGCACCTGCCCGCCCGGCTCGGGTGTTGCCTCGAACACGATAACCCGGTGGCCGCGCTCGGCCGCGACGCGCGCCGCTTCGAGGCCCGCGGGACCGGCGCCGACGACGACGATTTTTTGCGGATCGTCGCTGCGCGAGCCGATCTCGTGGGGCATCGTCGCCTCGCGCCCGGTGGCCGGGTTGTGGATGCATAGCGCCTCGCCGGCCAGGTAGATTCGATCCAGGCAGTAGGTGGCGCCGACGCAGGGGCGAATGTCCTGCTCGCGGCCCTCGATCAACTTCTGCACGATGAGCGGATCGGCGATATGCGCCCGCGCCATGCCCACCATGTCGAGCTTGCCGCTCGCGACCGCGTGCCTTGCGGTGGCGATATCGGCAATCCTGGCCGCGTGAAAAACCGGAAACTTCGTTTCCCTGCGCACTTCGCCGGCGAAGTCCAGGTGCGGCGACGAGGGCATGCCCTGCACCGGGATGACATCGGTCAACGCGGCGTCGGTATCGATGTGCCCGCGAATCACGTTGAGGAAATCGATCTGCCCGGTGGCGACCATGCGCCGCGCGATCTCGATCCCGACCTCGCGCGTAATACCGTTTTCCATTTGCTCGTCTACGACCAGCCGCAGACCGACGATGAAATCGGCGGGAACGCGTGCACGAATCGCGTCCAGAATCAGGTGGGTAAAGCGCAGCCGATTGTCGAGCGCACCGCCCCATTCGTCGTCGCGAAAATTGGTCACCGGCGACCAGAACTGGTCGATCAGATGCCCATAACACTGCAGCTCGATACCGTCGAGGCCGGCGGCCTGCATGTGTTCTGCGGCAAGCGCATAGTCGGCGACGATGCGCTCGATATCCCAGTCCTCGATGATCTTGGGGAAGGCGCGGTGCGCCGGCTCGCGCACTCCCGAAGGCGATAAGGTCGGCAGCCAGTCGGAATGATTCCAGTGCGCGCGGCGGCCGAGGTGGGTCAGCTGGATCATGACCTTGCAGTCATACTCGTGGCAGCTGTCGACGAGCTCGCGCATCCACGGCACCACGTCTTCGCGGTAGGCCAGTATATTACCGAAGGCCGGCGGACTGTCTTTCGATACCAGCGCCGATCCCGCCGTCATCGTCATCGCCAGACCGGCTCTGGCGCGCGTTGCGTGGTAAAGCCGGTAGCGTTCCTTCGGCATGCCGTCGTCGGTGTAAGCAGGTTCGTGGGCGGAAGTCATGAGCCTGTTCTTGAGCGTCAGGTGCTTCAGCTGAAACGGCTGCAGCAGGGGGTCGTTGCCGGTCATCGGGGTATCCGGGTCTGTGGAAAGCGAGGTCAATGGTAGCAGCTGCATCGAGCGCGCGGCAATTCCACTCGAGGATTTCGCCGCTGCTCCGGCAACGGCGGTTTCATGGTATTCTGCGTCGATGGACAAGGACAGGATTTCCGCAAACGAAAACATCGACGCCGCGCTGCGCCTGGACGGTGACCCTGTCAACGTCAGGGCGTTTTACGAGGACTGGGCCGCTAACTACGACCAGGATATCACGCTGGCCGAGTACTCGGGCCCGATCATCGCCGCGAGATTGCTGCAGCGGCACCTGCCCGACCCGGCGGCGAGGCTGCTGGATGCCGGTTGCGGCACCGGGCTGGTCGGCAGCGAGCTGCATGCGCTGGGGTACCGCGCTATCGAGGGCTTCGACCTGTCCGAGTCGATGGCCGAGCGCGCGCGCGCAGGCGGTGCCTACCGCCAGCTGCTCGGCGGCATCGACATGATGCAGGCGGCGGATAGCTACGACGCGGATAGCTACGACGCGGTGCTGTCGGTCGGGGTTTTTACCCTCGGGCACGTGCCGCCGCAGGCCCTGCAGGTGCTGCTGGGCATGGCCCGACCGGGTGGATTACTCGTGGTGTCGACACGCACCCATTATTACGATCAGACCGGTTACCGGCAGCTAGTCGATCGGCTTATCTCGGAAAAGCGGATGACGCTGGTCGAAGCGGTCATGGACGCGCCCTATAACAAAGACGGCGAGGGCCACTACTGGGTGTTCAGGAAGTCGGCTTGACCGGATTTCGATTCGCTCCGCGGAATCTTACCCGACGGAAACACGAATCCCGGATTGAACCGTAACCACGATTTGAGTTAAATAGTCGGCACCGCGCGTCATACTATCGTCAGAGAGGTTTGTCTCATGCCGTCCAAGCAACTGAATGTCATCAGCCATTGCGAAAAATCGCCATGGTTCTCCTGCACCTGGAACGAAGACGCAGTTTACGGCGAATACGCTGGCCGTCTGGTGCTGCTGTCGCTCGGCAACGATACCGCCACGGAGTACTGGACGCTGCGCAAGGCGGTCGGGTTATTCGACGTGCCCGAACGTCCGCTCGAGATCCGTGGCAGGGATGCGGTCAGGTTTCTGAACCGGATGTTTACGCGCCCGGTGGATACGTTGCAGGTCGGTCGCGGCCGTTACGCCCTGCTTTGTCACCAGGGCGGCGGCATGGTCTGCGACGGCATCCTGTTCAAGCTCGCCGACGACCGCTTCTGGTATGTACATGCCGACAACGACGTCTACCTGTGGCTGGTCGCCCATGCGCACGATTTCGCGGTCGAAATTCATGACCCTCGCTCCTGGGTGCTGCAGGTCCAGGGCCCGAAATCGTTGGACGTGCTGGCGAACGCCTGCGACGGCGGCGCTCCGACGGAGTTCCGCTACTTCGATGCATTCCAGGGCCACATGGGCGGACAGCCGGTGCTGGTCAGCCGCACCGGCTGGACCGCGGAACTCGGCTTCGAAGTCTATAACATGGCCCCCGACGTCGACGGCCCGGCACTGTGGCATCACCTGCTCGCGGCCGGCGCCGATTACGGCATCAGGGGTTGCAGCCAGCTGTCGATGAACATTCGCCGCATCGAGGCGGGTATCCTGAATTATCCGACCGATATGGACTGGAGCACCACGCCCTACGACATGGGCCTGGGCATGTTCGTCGATCTCGAGGCCGGGGATTTTATCGGCCGTGATGCATTGTCGAGCGCCAGCACCGAGTCCCGTTTCACGGGCTTCAAGTGCGAGCCGGCGCAGATTCGTTTTGGCTCGGCGCTGATTTCCGGCAGCAGCGCCGTGGGCCGGGTCACGGCTTATGAAATATCGCCCTATCTCGAATGCGGGGTTGGATTCGCGCGCTTCGATACCCCGGGAGGCATGCGCGCGACCGGGCTCGTAATAGCGGACAGGGACGGCAGGGAATGCCCGGTCGAACTGGTGGACCTGCCATTTTACGATGCCGCCAAGAATATTCCGCGCGGATTAAAGCCAATCGACGGTGCGCTCTGGTGATCGCGGCTCATGCGAGCAGCGCTACGCCGGCGAGGTATTCGTGGAAATAAACCGCGGCCGCCGATAACGCCAGCGCCAGGATCGCGATCACGATATCCTGGCCCCAGCCGCCGGGTTTGTCGGGCTTGGTCCAGACGCCGTCACGGCGGTTGATGGTCAGCATCGAGACCAGGCACCATGCGCCCAGCACCGAGAATAGCAGCAGCGACCGGCTGTCGCCGTTCATCAGCAGGTGGGCGATCGCCCATAACAGCACGCCGCTGAGCTGCGGATGCCGAAGTACGCGCTTGACGCGTGTCGCCGGGAAGTTGGCGGCGACGAGCAGCGCGAAAGCGATCACGACGAGCAGCATCGCTGGCTGTCGCAGTGCGGCCGGCGGGTTATAGACAGGCGTCGGAACCGCGTCGCGCCAGCCGAATACGATCAGCAGCAGGCCCGAGAGGATGCATAGCGCAAAGATTGCCTGGTAAGTACCGGCGCCGATACGATGCAACAGTCTTTGTCGCTGCTCCGGCAGCAGCGACGGAAACAGGTGCACGGCCACCCAAAGCAGTAATCCGATCACGAGCATACCCATTGCGTTGTCCCCCGGTGTGCGTATTCGGTGCAATTAAACCACCTGACGACAGTCTTGTAATCACCAGATATCTAGCCTGGCTGACAAGCCGAAACAAAAGCGCTAGAGTAGCTCGACGTTAGTCGACCGGGGATTGCCGCCGCCGACGATACGGTTATTGGTCACTGCCGCGTTTGCAGGCGGGAGAATCACAGATGCTCGAGTTCGAAAACAGGGTAGCCTTTGTCACCGGTGCGGGCGGCGGCATGGGGTTGCAGATCGCCAGCGATTTGATCGAGGCTGGCGCTCGCGTGCTGATGTTCGACTTAAAGCCCGTGCCCGCGGCGATCCCGGGCAAGCCTGAACAGTCGCATTACGTTCAGGCCGATCTGACCGACGAGTCCGCGGTGGCTGCTGCCGTTTCCAGCGCGGTGGATTTATTCGGCGGGATCGACTATCTCGCCAACGTGGCCGGCGCCCTGTGGTTCGATCGCGACCGGTCGGCGCTGGAAATGGATCTCGACGTCTGGGACCAGGTCATGGCGGTCAACCTGAAAAGCATGGTGCATACGGCCAGGCACGTCGTGCCGCAAATGCGCGCCCGTGGCGGCGGCGCGATGGTGCATTTTTCTTCGACGCAATGCATGCGCGGCGACCCGGCGCCACAGGATGCCTACCAGGCCGCCAAGGCAGGCGTCGTGGCATTCTCGAAATCACTGGCGATCCAGCTGGCGGGCGACAATATCCGTTCCAACGTGATCTACCCCGGACCGAGCGAATCCCCGATGCAGGATCGCTGGAAAGCCCATCCGGATGCGCGTGCGGCCACGGCCAGTGCAATACCGCTTGGCAGGGTCGGAACGGTCGAGGATATGTCGAACGCCTGCCTGTTTTTACTGTCCGACAGGGCGTCGTTTATTACCGGAACCGAGTTACTGGTTGACGGCGGTTTGCAGGCAAGACCCTGAATCGAAAATCTGCCAGGTTATGATCGATTCAATTGAACAGGAGAAAGATTAATGTCGTCCCGGATTTCGATATTGATAACAGGAGCGTCGGGGGGCATCGGCCGTGCGGCCGCGATCGAATGCGCATCCCGGGGTGCAAGAATCGGGGTTCATTACAACGCTAACCGCGCGCGCGCCGAAGCGACGCTCGCTGCTCTGGACGGCGCTGGTCACCAGTTATTTCAGTGCGATATTTCCGATCCGGCCGCGGCCGGGCGCTTGATCGGACAGGCCGACGAGGCGCTCGACGGGCTCGACGTGCTGGTCAACAATGCCGGTATTTCGCAGCGCCACCGTTTCGAGGATATCGATTACGCCACGTGGCAGGAAACCTGGCGGCGCATCGTCGACACCAATCTGACCGCGGCCGCAAACCTGAGTTTTTGTGCCGGCAAGAAGATGATCGCGCGCGGCGGCGGCCGCATCGTCAACGTATCCTCGCGCGGGGCGTTTCGCGGTGAGCCGCTGATGCCATGGTACGGGGCGTCGAAGGCGGGCATGAACGCGATGGGACAGTCGCTGGCGCAGGCGCTCGGCCCGCGCGGCGTGTTCGTCTATACCGTCGCGCCGGGCTTCGTGGAAACCGAAATGGCGGCTGCGGTACTGTCGTCGCCCGAGGGTGACGGTATCAGAAACCAGAGCACCATCGGCCGCGTTGCGCAACCCGAAGAGCTGGGTAAGACCATCGGCTTTCTCGCGCTGGAAGCTCCCGAATTCATGACCGGCTGTATCGTCGATGTCAACGGCGCGTCATACCTGCGTTCCTGAAGATATTTCCTGACCGATGAAGAATCTCAATCTACGCCAGCTCGAGGCATTTCGCGCGGTTATGGTTGGGAAAACGATAACCCGTGCCGCCGAGTTGATGTTTATCTCACAACCCGCGGTGACGCGTTTGATCAACGATCTCGAGAGCCGGATCGATTTCGCCCTGTTCGAGCGCCGCAAGAAACGTCTTTATCCGACACCGGAAGCCCACGCCCTGTTCGAGGAGGTGGAACGCACTTTTTCCGGGCTCGATAAAATAAATATCGCTGCCCGCGAGATCCGCGATTTTCGCAGCGGTAGCCTGGCGATAGCCGCTTTGCCGGCGCTCGGCCTGGGTTATCTTCCGCGCGTGATCAGCGAGTTCACCAGGGGTCGGCCTGACGTGTCGGTATCGTTTAACATTAGAAGCTCGCAGAAAGTGAGCGAACTGGTGGCAACGCAAAGGGCCGACGTGGGTTTTACCGAGTCCACCGATTTTGACATTGGCGTGGAAGCGGAATTGTTGTTGACCGCCAGAATGGTTTGCATCCTGCCGGCGAAGCATCGCCTCACCGCCAAAAAGCAACTTTGCGCCGGCGACATGGACGGCGAGGTATTTATCGGGGAAGGGGGTTGGCAGTTGACTTCCGGTGATATCGACCGCTATTTCTCGAATCAGGGCGTCAAGAGAAAAATCCAGATCGACACGCAGTTGCATGCGTCGGTCGCCGATTTCGTGCTTGCCGGTGCCGGAATTAGTATCGTGGATCCGATAACCGCGGACCGTTTTTCGCAACTCGGCATCGAGGTTCGCCCTTTTACACCGCCGCTCGAGTATAAATTCTACGTGATCTATGCCGAAGGCCGTCCGCGCTCCAGGCTCGTGGTGCAATTTGTCGAACTGTTACGAGAGCGTATCGCCAGCTACCAGAACTATAAATAATATAATAAATAGTTATGAACTATTGAGGAAATAGTATTATTTTTTATAAAAACGGATTGATATAGTCGCCTCCTAATCAACAATATCCCGAATCGGGTAATTAGGAGGGTAGTTTCGATGAAAATTCTTTGTGGTATCAAGCTCACAGTCCTGTCCGCCGCAATCGTATTTGGTTCAGCGCAGGCAGCGGAGCGAACGCTATATCTCGCCGGATACGGTGGCTCGACCGAAACCCTGCTGAAAGAAAAAGTACTACCCAGGTGGGAAGAAGCCAATAACGCGAAAGTCGTCTATATTCCGGGCAATTCCACCACCACGCTGGCCAAACTGCAGGCGCAGAGGGATAACCAGGAAATCGATGTCGCCTTTATCGATGACGGCCCGATGGAACAGGCACTGGCGCTGGGTTTCTGCGACAAGATCGATAACAAGGGCGCGGTTACGGAAGTCTACGACAACGCAAAATTCGGTGATGGCCGAGCCGTCGGGTTCGGCTTTATCGCAACCGGGCTGACCTACAACAAGAAAATGTTTGCCGACAAGGGCTGGGCTGCTCCGACCAGCTGGCGCGATCTCGAGGATAGCAAGTACAAAGGCATGGTGGTCGTGCCGCCGATCACGAATGGCTATGGCTTGTTGACACTGGTCGCGCATGCCAGGCTGAACGGTGGCGGTGAGGACAATATCGATCCGGGATTCGATGCGATGATCGAGAGAATCGGACCGAATGTACTGACTTACGAGCCTTCATCCGGCAAACTGTCCGAGTTGTTTCAAAGTGGCGAAGTTGCGCTAGCGGTGTGGGGCAGTAGCCGCGCGAAAGCGCTGGCCGACACCGGTTTTCCGGCGGGATTCGCCTACCCCAAGGAAGGCGCGGTCGCATTGATGGCTGCGGTATGCCCCGTGGTCAATAGCGACGTCCCCGACCTTGCCCAGAGTTTTATCCAATATCTGGTTTCGGCAGAAGTACAGGCACAGCTCGCCGAGGTGACAGGATTTGGTCCAGTGAACAAAAACACCAAACTGTCGCCGGAGCTCGCCGCCAATGTGCCTTTCGGTCCAGACAAGGTTAGCAAGATGATGTCGGTGGATTATTCGATTATCAACAAGCAACGCGAACAGTGGACCAAGCGCTGGAACCGCGAAGTCGAATAACGGCTCGACCGATACGGGGCGGCGACTGCCGCCCCGGGCTTGTTTCACTATCTGACCGGATGAAGCGGCATGTCATTTCTTGTACTGAAAAATATTAGTAAGCGTTACGGACCGGTAGCCGCGGTCGAAGACTTTAGCCTCGACGTCGAAAAGGGAGAATTTATATCTCTGCTGGGCCCCTCTGGATGCGGCAAGACGACAACCCTGCAAATGATCGCGGGATTCGAGGAGCCGACCGCGGGCAGTATTAGTGTCGATGGCCGCGACATGACTTCGGTGCCCCCCAACGCTCGCGACATCGGAATCGTGTTTCAAAGCTATGCGTTGTTTCCGCACATGACGGTTGCGGACAACGTGGCTTTCGGCCTGGAGATGCGCAACGTGCCGAAACAGGAGCGGCAGCAACGGGTCGCCGAAACCCTTTCGATGGTAGGTCTGGAGGAATTCGCCGGCCGTTTCCCCAAGGCCCTGTCGGGCGGTCAGCGTCAACGCGTTGCGCTGGCGCGGGCGATTGTTATCAAGCCGCAACTGCTGCTGCTCGACGAACCGCTGTCGGCACTGGACGCAAAGATCCGGGAAAGTATGCAGATCGAGTTGCGCAACATTCAGCATACGGTGGGAGTTACCACGATACTGGTCACGCATGACCAGGCCGAGGCGATGGCGATGAGCGACCGGATTGCGGTCATGAATAAAGCAAGGCTGGCCCAGTTGGGAGCCCCTTTCGAGATTTACGAAAGTCCCGGGGACTCGTTTACGTCAAATTTCCTTGGCTCTACCAACATGTTCGAAGGCAAGGTTAACAGTGCTTCGGATGGCAATTTGTCCATCAGCTGCGCCGGGGTCGAGTTATCGGTGCCTGGACAGGCGAAAACCGGCGAGGTCGTAACGCTCGGGATTCGACCGGAAAAAATAGCGCTGGTTGGCGCGGGCGAGGGGCTCTTGAACGCCACCGTTCACACCAGGATTTTTCTCGGTACCAGCTGGCTTTATCAGATCGATTCGGAACTGGGCCGGATGAGCGTTACCCTGCAGAATACGGGTCGCGATGTCGCGCTCGAAGGGGATACGGTGGGTCTTAACTGGCAGCGGGAGGCAGTGCGCGTACTGCGCGAGGAGCAGGTGGCATGAACCGCTTGCTGCCTCCTTATTTGCTCAACGGTCCAGCGCTGGTGCTATTCGTTACCATGATGGCCGTCCCGCTGGTGCTGACCTTTATGTTGAGCTTCAACAGTTTCGACTTTTATGGCGGGATCAAGGCTGAATACGGCTGGCACAATTACTACGAGGTAATCAGCGATAGTTATTTCCACGAGATTTTTGCGCGTACCTACGGCATCGCGATCGCGGTCACCCTGTTGTGTGCGCTGATCGGTGCACCGGAAGCTTACATTCTCTACCACATGAGTAGTACCTGGCGATCTTTATGCCTGCTTGCGATTCTGGGGCCGTTACTGATTTCGGTCATCGTCAGGACCCTGGGGTGGGCGCTGCTAATTGGTAACAAGGGCGTTATCAACGAAGCCCTGATCAGTATCGGGCTGATCGAAACGCCGATTAAAATGATGTTTACCCAAACCGGAATCGTGGTCGCTCTGGTGCATGTGCTGGTGCCTTTCATGGTGTTGTCGGTCTGGACTACTCTGCAAAAGCTGGATCCGCTGGTGGAGAGGGCGGCGCTGTCGCTGGGTGCTTCACATTTTACCGTGCTGCGCAGGGTGGTATTGCCGCAGGTGATGCCGGGCGTGCTGGCGGGCTCGCTGATCGTCTTTGCGTTGACGGCCAGCGCCTTCGCGACCCCTGCGATACTCGGAGGACGACGCCTGAAAGTAGTCGCCACTACTGCCTACGACGAGTATCTGAATACCTTGAACTGGCCTCTGGGTGCGGCCATCGCGGTGGTCCTGCTGGTGGCCAATGTGATCGTAATCACGGCCTATAACCGCTATGTCGAGCGCAAATACGCGGCTGTATTCGACTAGCTGCAGGATATGAAGGAGAGGACATCCAGATGAAACGATACGATAAGAACGGCCTGCTGGCGCTATCCTTTAATGCCCTCTTTCTAATCTTCATTCTGGCGCCACTGGTCATCGTCTGCCTGGTTGCATTCACCGACAAGGGTTACCTGTCTCTCCCCTGGGATGGTCTTTCGCTGCGCTGGTTCCGGGCTATCCTGGATCACCCCGAGTTTATCGATGCTTTCTGGATCAGTATCTACATCGCGCTGGGCTCGGCCAGTGTCGCGGTCGCACTGGCGATACCTGCGGCCCTGGCAACTGCGCGTTACAATTATATTGGTCGGGGCATGATCATGGCTTTTTTCATGTCGCCGCTGATGGTGCCACACGTGGTGCTCGGTGTTTCGTTTCTGCGTTTCCTGTCGTCGCTGGGCTGGAGCGGAACCTTTGTCGGCCTGGTTGCCTGCCACGTCATTATTATCATGCCCTACGCGCTGCGGCTGGTGCTCGCCTCGGTTACCGGCATGGACCGAGCGACCGAGGCGGCGGCGCGCTCGCTCGGTGCGTCGAAATGGACCACCTTCACCCGGGTCACGATCCCGCTTATTCTGCCGGGAATATTCGGCGGCTGGATCCTGGCGTTCATCACAAGTTTTGACGAGCTCACGATGACCGTGTTTATTGCTTCGCCCAGTACCACCACGCTGCCGGTGAGAATGTACCAGCACATTACCGAAACCATCGATCCCCTGATTGCGTCGGTGTCGGCAGTCATCATATTTATCACCATGGTGATGATGATCGTACTCGATCGGATATTCGGGCTGGACAAGTTGCTGGTTGGAAAGTAGTCGATGGATTATGACTTTATCGTAGCCGGCGGCGGCCTGGTTGGATCATCGATTGCCTACGGCCTTGCCCGTCAGAAATGCAGGGTAGCCGTGCTCGACGGCGGCGACCGGTCGTTTCGTGCCTCGCGCGGAAATTTCGGCCTGGTCTGGGTTCAGGGCAAGGGCTGGGACTATGCGCCTTATGCGCGGTGGACCGGTGAAGCCGCCGATCTCTGGCCCGAGTTCGCGCAGACGCTGTGTAACGAAACCGGAACAGGAATAGATTATCAGCGCTCCGGCGGCATGCATTTCTGCCTTGACGAGCAGGAATGGGGCAGCCGTGTGCAGGAAATGGAAACGATCCGGCAGCATACCGGAGGGTCGTTCGAATATGAAATGCTCGATCACGATCAGTTGAAAAAGCAGATCCCGCAAATTTCGGATGCCGTGCTGGGCGCGAGCTACTCTCCGCGGGACGGTCATGTCAATCCGCTCTACCTGTTGCAGGCCCTGCAGCAGGGCATGAACTGCCACGGGGTGAAGTATTTCCCGAATCAGAACATCGATAAAATAGAGGCAAAACAGGGTGGTTTTTTTGCCCACGCCTCCCAGGGCATCGTTGCGGCGGGGGCCATCATATTATGCGCCGGGCTTGGCAATCGAAGACTCGGCGAGATGCTCGATATGGATATTCCGGTTCTCGTCGATCGAGGGCAAATCATGATTACCGAACGCTTGCAGCCGTTCCTGGATCTACCCACACTGCACGTCCGGCAAACCGCGGAAGGCACCGTGCAAATCGGGGACTCGCACGAGGATGTCGGCCTGGACGACGGTACCAGCCCATCGGTGCTGCAGAAAATAGCGCATCGTGCGGTCACCATGTTTCCATTCCTGGCGCGGGTGAAGCTGGTGCGCGCCTGGGGTGCACTGCGGGTATTGACGCCAGACCATAAGCCGATTTATCAGCAATCGAAAACCTGCCCGGGCGCGTTCACGGTGACTTGCCATAGCGGCGTGACGCTGGCAGCAATGCATGCCGGGCCCGTCGCGAGGTGGATCGCCGGCAACCAGGATGCGGAGCTTATCCGGCAATTCGGCATCGACCGGTTCAATGTTTCGCAGAATTGAAATTACCGAGGCCGATACCGTATCGGTTCTGATAGAAGGCCGTGAATTCGAGGTGCCTGCAGGCATATCGGTAGCAGCCGCGGTTTTGTTATGCGGTTTCAGGAAACTGCGGACTACCCCGGTCAGCGGTTCGCCGCGGCTGCCTTACTGCATGATGGGAATCTGTTTCGATTGCCTGATGAATATAGACGGGGTGCCAAATCAGCAGGCCTGCCAGATCGAGGTCAGCCAAAACATGACGATCGAGTATCAACGGGGAGCGGCGGATTTGCTGCGGCAAGAATGAAGAATCATTACGAGGTCCTGGTCATCGGTGGCGGGCCCGCAGGTCTTGCCGCGGCCACGGGGGCCGCGCGTCTCGGGCTGGATGTGGCGCTGGTGGACGAGCAAAAAGCCCCGGGAGGTCAGATCTATCGTAATGTTTTCGCTGCCGAAGACCGCGCTGCGCGCTATCTCGGTAAGGATTATATGCGCGGAAAACAGCTTGTCGTCGAGTTTCTACAAAGCGGTGCAACTTATCTCAACAATGCCTCGGTATGGTACCTCGATGAACGGCTCGAGACCGGGTTGCTGATCGACGGAGCGAGCCATTTCGTTACCGCCGATCGACTGATTCTGGCGACCGGTGCCCAGGAAAGACCAATGCCACTGCCGGGTTGGCAACTGCCCGGGGTTATGACCGCGGGCGCCGGCCAGATACTGCTGAAATCTGCCGGGATAGTGCCGCAGGGACGTTTAGTCCTGGCAGGTAACGGCCCGCTGTTGCTGCTACTGGCATGGCAGTACCTGCAGGCGGACGTGAAGATCGAGGCACTGGTCGATACGACCCCGGTATCGAGGCTGCGCCGAGCTTTACCGGACCTTCCCCGCGCTCTGGCCGCCTTCGAGTATCTCGTCAAGGGTGTTTCGTTGATGCGAGCCATCAGCAAAGCCCGGATACCGGTTTATCGTCATGTCGATGATCTCCGGGCCGAGGGCGGGGAGTCGCTCGAAGCGGTAAGCTTTGACTCTGGCCGTAAACGGGGTGGCGACGGGTCGCGAATTCAAATTGACGCCGATACCTTGATGACACACCACGGGGTAATCCCGAATTTGCGACTCGCGCTTGCAGCCGGCTGTAAGGTGGAATGGGACAGGCAGCAGCAATGCTGGAAAGCGAGCACCGATATATGGGGGCAGAGCAGTGTCGATCCTGTTATGGTCGCGGGAGATTGCGCGGGTATCGTCGGCGCTCGGGCTGCCGAGTTACAGGGCAGGCTTTGCGCATTGCAGGCTGGCCATCGTTTGCAGAAGATCGATGCCGGACGACGGGATCGGGCGGCGCAGCCTGTAACCCGGTCGCTGGCACGGCATTTATCCATCAGGCCCTTTCTGGATAAGCTTTATGCGCCGGTCCCGGCCTACCTCCTGCCTGGCGATGACACGCTGGTATGCCGCTGCGAGGAGGTCAGGGCGGGCCAGATACGCGCGGCCGCGCGTACGGGATGCGTCGGCCCCAACCAGGTCAAGGCTTTCACCCGCTGCGGCATGGGCCCCTGCCAGGGCTGTTTATGCGCCAGCACCGTGTCGGCGCTGATAGCCGATGAAAACGGCGCGCCGATGGAGGAAGTCGGGTACTTCCGGGTGCGGCCGCCATTCAAGCCGATCACGCTCGGTGAACTGTCGAATTCCTAGCTTGCGGGAGGGATTTGCCGGCACCGACGTCCACCCTTGACGCAAGATCGGTACTCCTTGCGTCTTGCATCTTGAGGACAGGACGGCCACGAATACGGCTTCGGCAATCGGCACGGCGCCCTGCCTTGCCAGCGAAACCGAACCCCTGCTCCCGCAGGGGGGCTGTCGATGCGGCAGTGGCACCGGGTAATTGCTGGATTATAGATTCGTCAGGGATTGCAGCCGACAAGGCCGTTGATCCAGCCGGTTAACAGGTCGATTCCGTCGTTATCGATCAGGCTGGAGCCGAGCGGGGGCATACCGTGGCTGTCGCGTCGCAGGGCGCGCGCAACCAGCAGCGAGCGACCGGCATCGCCCGGAGCGATCAAACGAGCGTCGTTCAATCCGAGATCGCCCAGTAGCGGTATCGCGTCGCAGGTATTGGTGGCCGCGAGCGTGGTGCTATAGCGCAAATCCATCGACGCGGGCGTCGGTCCCCCGGGACGATGGCATTGTGCGCAGTTGGTATGCAGGTAGGCTCGGGCTCTCGCGTCGATCCCGGCGCCGTTATCGTCGGGTGACGCCAGCGCGGGGAGAGTCTGCGCCGGCGCCGGTAGCGGGCTGGTAAACATCAGCACATGGTCGATGGTTTCGAGCTGATTGGCGATACGCCCGGTGGAAGGATAGTTATACAGCCGATTGAGCTGTGCCGTCTCCAGGCCCAGGGAGAACCCCGCGGCACTGCCGTGACATTCCAGACACTGGCTTTGCGACGGAAAAATCCAGTTCTGGCCGTTGCTGAATACGACTTTGCCACCGCGCACGCGGGTGGCTTCGGTCTGCAGCACATTCCATTCGTAAGTGTAACCGGCCCAGACACCGTCGGGATGGCGCATCAGATGACGGGTTTCGACGAGATTGCCGTTCAGGCGAAAGTTTTTCACGATCACGGTGCCGTTGGGAAATTCCCAGTCGCCATCGGCATCGCGTGTAATCGTGGTGCCGTTGGGCAGGCCGATGTAGCGTTCTTTCTGAGCTCCATCCGACCAGAACGGTGCGTTGATGTCATAGGGCAATAGCCCGGAATAGGGGCGAGTGACATCCCCGGGGTCGGTGCAGCCAGAGTCCGACAGAAGCTCGGGTATCGTGTCGGGGGTCGGCTGACCGGCCGCAACCAGCATGCGTATCCGGCTATTATTGATATCGGTGAAATACAGTTCACCGTCCCGATCGACGCCAAACGAGGTAGGGCCGTAACTAGTATCGGTTAGCTCGTCGTTGACGTAGCCTCCCTGGCCATCGGCCTGCAGCGCCCAGATGCGTCCCGAGCCATAGTCGGCGAATACGTAGCGTCCGTTCAGCTCCGGTATCGCGGTACCGCGATAGACGAAACCGCCGGTAATCGAGTTGCCCTGACTGCGGGGATACTCGGATACCGGGTCGATCAACCCCGTGCCGCAGCCGCTAGTATTGAAATCGTGGGCGGCCTCGCGGCAACGCCAGCCGTAGTTACCGCCGCGCTCGATTAGGTCCACCTCTTCGTAGGAGCCCTGACCGACGTCGGCGAGCCACAGTTCGCCGCTATCCGGGTCGAAGCTCCAGCGCCACGGGTTGCGCAAACCCCAGGCATAGATTTCGGGGCAGGGATTTGCATTGAACCCGGGCCCGCATTTGCTGTTGCCGGCAAAGGGATTGTCGTTCGGGATGTCGTAGGGATTGGCGGGAAAGGAGACGCCGGGTCCATTCACATCGATGCGTAACATTGAGCCGAGCAAATACGACGTATCCTGCGCGCGATTGTTGGGGTCGCCACCGCTGCCGCCGTCACCGAGGCCGATGTACAGGTAGCCATCGGCGCCAAACGCGATGTCGCCGCCATTATGATTGTCGAAATCCTGATCGACCTGCAGTATGACCTGTTCCTGGGTTCCCGGGCCGGGACTGGTCACGTTGTCCAGGATGAATCGTGAAATCACCGATCGCATCGGCGGGACGGAGTGGTCGATCGTGTAGGACAGGAATATTTCGGGGGTGTTCGGGTAATCGGGATGGAAGGCGATGCCGAGCAGCCCCCCTTCCGACTGCGTACGGACCACATTGGATAAATCGAGATAGGGCGTTACGCTAGTCGCGGTATCGGGATCGAAGGTCAGCAGCTGTCCCGTCTTGCGTAGCACGAACCAGCGCGGATCGGGAACCGGTTCGAGTATCATTTTTGTCGGCTGGGCGATATCGGGCAGGTTCGGGTAGGGGTCAATCACCGCCACGCTGGCATTCGTGTCAGGCCTTGCGGGAGCGATGCAGGTCTGGTTGTCCGGCCGGCTGTCGATGCCGGGTAGCGCGACGCTAAAGTCGTCGTTGGTAATGATACCGGTTGCGGTTGCCTGCGCCAGAGTGGCGTTGCCCGGCAACGATATGGTCAGTATCAGAGTTTCGTCCGCCTCGATATCGGTATCTCCCTGGACCGTAACGCCGATGGTCTGGCTGGTTACTCCCGGCGCGAAACTTAGCGAGCCTGCGACCGCCTGGTAGTCGGTTCCAGCAATCGCTGAAGCGTCCGAGCTGGCATAGGCGACGGTAACCGGGTCTGCCGAAGGCAGCGAGAGCGTTACCGTGAAAAGCATGGTTGTGGTTCCCGAATCGCCTTCGATCGAGCTGGTGTCGGCGATCGAAAGCGCGGGCAGATTCGCGCCAGGCGGCCCCGAATCGGAACTGCCGCTGTTATTGCAGGCGACTGTCAGGCTAACGGGGATAACAATCGCCAACGCATGGACCCACCTTGACGACGACGCGAAAGCTTTGCGGTTTTGCATACCCGTCATTATCGTTAAAACCAATCCGCTGGGCTGTTAATTAGTTTGTAATCGAAGGTCAACATAAAATTTAATAGCGGCCGGCAGATGATCATGCCACACTGATCCGCCATGGAAAATTCGGTAACACTGCCGCTATGGCTTTTTTTACTGCTGTTGGCCACGGCTTTGCTGTTGCTACTGGACCGGGTGTTACTCCCCGGCTTCCGCTGGTATTTGCGGCGCCGCGTAAATCGGGTCATCGAAGAGGTTAATACTCGGCTGGATATCGAGATCAGGCCGTTTCAGCTCACGCGCAAGCAGGCACTGGTCGACCAGCTGGTATTCGACGACAAGGTGGTTGCCACGATGAAA
>JAOTTY010000224.1 GCA_029864185.1 Gammaproteobacteria bacterium | reverse complement strand
TGAATTCATGATGATTTACGATCGCAACAATCGCTCGAATCTCATTATTCACTGGCTTCGAAGCGCACAGAACCGTCATTTGGTAGCAGTTGTCAGAAGGTGAAAAACAGACTCGCATTAAGATCGAAATCTCCTTCGCTTTCACTGCTGCAATTATTCGCATCGATAGAGAGATCCGCGGTGGGCGATAAAAGCAGGCCGATATTATAGCCCAGATTCGAACTCCATTTCTTTTGAAATCCACCACCAAAATACACGCTCGTGGCAGCGTCACTATCCTCGCCCAACGAACATACTATTTTCGTCTCCACACGATATAGAGCGCCAGACAGATAATAAGACTCATTGCCAGCCGCGTTAAACAAATAGGCCACGTAGGGTCCCGATCTTTCGGTGAACTCTCTATCGGAATCGTCATCGGGAAAACCGACCACCCATTCGTTTATAAAATCATCTTCGATATCTAGAAAACGATATCCAATTATCCAGGGAGAGTCTGCCTGGCGATAAAACAAGCGAAAATCAGAACCTAGTAAAGTCAGTGCTCCTATTTCAATTCCAATTTCTGGCCCTTCTGTTTTTTGTATCTCCAGGTCGTTTAACTTTGAAGAAGTTTCGGCTGCGTAACCGATAGACGTGGATAAGCAACCAAGAAATAAAAAAAACTTCGCGATTACGATCGACAGTATTGTCGGAAAAAATTTAACGCTATAAACCCGCTTGAAATCGAAGGCATCCCCAGTATTCATCGCGCGCTCTCTTTGTGGATTCCTCAGATTTTATTTATTTAGTTTTACTTTGCAACTAATCAAGCTATCGTACCAATATGTAGTTCCTGTTGGTCCGCACTGCGCCACTTGTTTAACAAAAGAGTTCTATAGCCTGGCCAGGAGTATCGTTGAACCGATTGCGGGTATTCGGGAACACGCAGCTAAGACGACCAGATTCGACATCAATGGTTTCGGTAAATTCAGGCAGGATTCTTCCCGGATGCGTTTTAATAAACCGGTGGTCTGTTAGCGCAAGACCGGGGATTCGAATTAATCGCAATTGGTCGGAGATTGGCGCCTGACAGGCGCTTGTGAGGGTCCGTTATCCGAATTCTTGCGCGAGTAGCGGTGTTTTACCGGAGCGAGGTTATGGCGCCTTCGCGGGAGGTCAGGGTGGTTTTCGAAGGCATAAGAGAATTTCAAATAACCTGAGCCCTCTGCCTGCCGTTGGCATCGGTTAGATTGAATTTGCCAGAATGACTAATGGGCATTGGTCTCGATGTTTGTTCTGTATCGCGGGGAAGCCAGGCTCGTCTACCCTCGCCGGGGCAACGGACATCTGTGCATGTCAGGCTGCTATCGGCTGTCGGGGCTATCGGATAATTTCGATATCAGCCGGGTAAGTCTTGACGGGACAGGACTGCGTGCTTCATGCCGGATCTCCGGCTTCGTTCACCAGAGAAATCGGCATCGTATCGGTATTCGACTATTCGTGAATCCGGGTAATCCTGGCACGAGGTATGAACAACCAGGACGGAGCGTCAGCCAGGTTTTCGCAGATCAGCTGCCTATCCTCGGGTACAGGTTTCGAACTCGAGAAAAGTGCCACGACCAGGTTGACCTGTCGCTATTGCCGACAGCCCGGCATTCGTTACAGTCCCACGATTTGCAATCCCGCAGCCGGCTGGTAATCGTGCGGCTTCTGCCTCAAATTCATGGAAAAACAGGAGTTTTTGCGTTGTGTATGTGGCTAGTCTGTGCATTAATTAATCATTGGTTCACACTGTTCACTGCCGCCCTCTGACGTTATAGACTGTCTCCGTATTCCATAGATTGTTGGTCGTAGACTCAAACCCAAAGGATAAACCCTTATGCCGGCTCGCCTTATTACTGATCCCGGGCGTACACTGTCCGCCTCGCGCTCCCCGGTAAGGTGTTTTTGCTGGTGGCGGATTTTGACGGTCCTGGCGGGAATCCTGTGGCTGGTGTCATGTGATAACCAGGCACCTGGCAATCCACAGTCAGGGTCGGCCGGCGGCCTCACAGTGCCACCCCCGGAAGTTGACGTGATAAAAGTGACGGCGCAAAGCGTTCCTCTCACCCGTGAACTGGTTGGCAGGCTGGCTTCCAGCCGGATAGCCGAAGTGCGCGCCCGGGTAGCCGGTATCATTCTCAAGCAGATTTACACCGAAGGCACCGATGTCCGTGCCGGCGAGGTTATGTTCCAAATCGATCCGGCTCCGCTGGAAGTGGAGGTCCATGTCCAGGAGTCGACGCTGGTAAAGGCACGCGCCGATGCCGACAATGCCCGCGACATTGCCGAGCGCTACGTCAACCTGAATCGTAAAGGCCTGACATCCAAACAGGATCTGGACAATGCGCTCGCCGTGCAGCGTTCCACGCAGGCCGCGGTGAAGATTGCCGAGGCAAATCTGGAGGCGGCCAGGCTGGATCTCAGCTATGCCACCGTGCGCGCCCCGATAGCCGGTCGGGCGGGCCGCGCCCGGGTCAATGAAGGCGCCCTGGTGGGCCAGGATGAAGCCACCGTGCTGACCACGGTAGAGCAGGTCGATCCCATTCGCATCAATTTCAGCCAGTCTCCGGCCGAACTGGAGCAGTTACAGGGGATAGCCGACCGCACGATGGACAAAGCTTCGGGAAAAATGGTCGAAGTGGACGTCTATCTGCAGAGCGGTCAGGTATACCCGTACAAGGGCAGCCTGGACTTCACCGACCTGGCCGTCGACCCGCGTACTGGCGCGGTGTCGTTGCGCGCCGTGGTGCGCAATCCCGATCGGCGTCTGCTGCCGGGAATGTTCGTCAGGCTACGGCTCACCATGGGGCGGCTCAAGGGGGCCTATGTCGTACCGCAGGCGTCTGTGTTGCGTGACGCTATGGGTGCTTATGTGATGATCGTCAACGACGTCGGTAGCGTGGAACAAAAGCGCGTCGAGTTGCAAACCAAGACCGGCAGCGAATGGGTGGTGACCGGTGATCTGCAGGATGGCAATCAGGTTATTGTCGCCGGCCTGCAAAAGGTCCGCCCCGGTGGACAGGCGCGAATTGTGTCGCCCGATGAGATGGCTGCTCCTGGCGATCCGCCCGGAAAGCATCAGGGCCAACAATAATCCGCGCTTGCCTGAAAATATCCGGAACCTGATGCAAAATGTTTAGAGTGCGGTTCGGACCAGGTTTGAAAGCCCCAGATTATGAAATCGATTATTTCAGAGTATCGACAAGCACAGTAGTTTTGCGAAGGGTTTAGAGAAAATCCCATGCCACATTTTTTTATAGACCGGCCAGTCTTTGCCTGGGTTATCGCCATCCTGATCACGCTCGGTGGTGTCGTGGCCATCTATAACCTGCCGGTCTCCGCCTATCCTCCGATTGCCCCGCCGCAGGTAAATATCGATGCGTCTTACCCGGGCGCCAGCGCCGAGGTCATGGAATCGGCAGTGACCTCGGTTATCGAGCAACAGCTCACCAGCGTGGATAATCTGTTGTACTTCAGCTCCACCTCCCGTTCCAACGGCACCATGAATATCTCGCTCACCTTCGAGAGCGGTACCGATGCGGATACCGCCACGGTGCAGGTGCAGAACCGGGTCAGCCTGGCCGAGAACCGCCTGCCCCAGGAAGTGGTCAACAACGGGGTCACCGTAGCCAAGGCCAATAATGACTTCCTGATGGTGGTGGCCATCCGCTCCGGCACGTCAGGCCTGAGTTCCTATGCCCTGGATAACCTCATCGCGTCCCAGCTCCTGGACCCGGTCCAGCGCCTGCCTGGCGTAGGCGGAGTGCGCCATTTCGGCGCCCCCTATGCGATGCGCATCTGGCTCAATCCGGACAAGCTGCGCGGCTACGGGTTGAGCGCCTCCCAGGCGCTGGCCTCCATTCGCAGCCAGAACGTGCAGGTGGCGGCGGGCAGCATCGGTGCCGAGCCGGCGCCGGAAGGTCAGGGATTCACCGCTAACGTGAAGTCGGCAACACGTTTCACCTCTACTGACGAATTCGGCGAGGTGATTTTGCGGACCAACGAGGACGGCAGTACGGTACGCCTCAAGGATGTATCACGTATCGAACTCGGCGCAGAGGCCTACGGCCGTAACGTGCATTTACGTAGCGCGGACTCTGCCAGTTCCATTGCCGGCTTTGCCGTCATGCTCTCACCCACCGCCAATGCACTCGACGTGGCCGGGCGAGTACGGGACAAGATGGCAGATCTGTCGCAGTTCTTTCCCGAAGGGGTAGACTGGCTAGTACCCTATGACACTACCCAGTTTATCGAGATCTCCATCGCCGAGGTGGTCAAGACCCTGCTGGAAGCGGTGGTGCTGGTGTTCCTGGTGATGCTGCTCTTCCTGCAGAACCTGCGCGCAACCCTGGTGCCCATGCTGGTGGTGCCGGTGGCCATCACCGGGGCCTTTGCCGGCCTCTACCTGTTCGGCTTTTCTATCAATATCCTGACCCTGTTCGCGATGGTGCTGGCCATCGGCCTGGTGGTGGATGACGCCATCGTGGTAGTGGAGAACGTGGAGCGTATTCTGGCCGAGGGAAAACTCTCGCCCAGGGAGGCCACGCGCAAGGCCATGGGGCAGATCACCGGGGCCATCATCGCCATGACCACCGTGTTGGCTGCGGTGTTCCTGCCTATGTCGCTGGTCAGCGGCAGTGTCGGTGTCATCTACTCCCAGTTCGCACTGACCATTGCTATCTCGATGATCCTGTCCGCGGTGATGGCCCTGAGCTTTACGCCGGCCCTGTGTGCTTCCATCATCACGCCGGTGCGCGGTGAACCCAACTTCGTGTTCCGGGGATTCAACTGGCTGTATGATCTGGGCCGGCGATTCTACCTGTGGCGGGTGTCGGTCTCGATTCGGCATACCCCTCGCTGGATGATGGTGTTCATCGCCCTGGTCGTGCTGGTAGGCTACCTGTTCGTGCGCATGCCCACCAGTTTCGTGCCGGAGGAAGACCAGGGTTATGCGCTGGCCATCGTGCAACTGCCGCCGGGTGCGACCATCGACAGGACCGTCAAGGTGATGCGCGACCTCGAAGACATCATCATTTCCAATCCCAACGTGGATCGGGTCCTGGACGTGTCAGGATTCAGCTTCCTGGGCCAGGCGGAAAACGTGGCAATAGCGTTTATCAAGTTCAAGGACTGGAGCGAACGACCTCGGCCGGACCAGTCTGCTCAATCGTTGATTCGCTGGACCTTTGGTGCCAGCCAGTCCATCAAGGAAGCGCGGATATTCGTTATCAACCTGCCGACCATTCGCGGACTGGGCCGCTTCGGCGGGTTTGATCTGCGCCTGGAGGATCGCGCCGGGCTGGGTTATGACACCTTGTTGCAGGCCAGCAATATGTTGCTGGGCGCGGCCAGCCAGAATCCCGCCCTGGTGGGCGTGCGTCCCAACCAGCTCGAAGCCGGACCCTCGGTAAACATGGAAGTCGACCGCCTGCAGGCGCAGGCCATGGGGCTTTCGCTGCCCGAGATCTATGACGCCATTCGCCTGATGCTGGCCTCGACTTACGTCAACGATTTCAATTATCACGGCCGTGTCCTCAAGGTCATGATGCAAGCCGACAGTGACTTCCGCGACAGTCCGGACGATGTGTCGCATTTCTATATTCCAGCCAGCGGGGGCGGTGTGGATAACATGGTGCCCCTATCCAGCGTGGTCAGCACCCGATGGGATCTCAGCTTTCCCGCCATCGATCATTACAATGGTTTCCCCGCTATTACCATCAATGGGTCGGCGGCGCCCGGTACCAGTTCCGGCCAGGCCATGGCGGCGATCAGCGAAATCGTGGAGAACGATCTGCCACGCGGTATCGGGTTTGACTGGTCGGGACAATCCCTGCAGGAAGTGATTTCCGGGCAGCAGACTCCCATCCTGTTCGGCCTGTCCCTGCTGGTGGTGTTCCTGGCCCTGGCCGCCCTGTACGAAAGCTGGTCGATACCCTTCGCGGTTATGCTGGTGGTGCCGCTGGGAGTGCTGGGCGCACTCGGATTCAGCCAGTTGCGAGGTCTGGAAAACGACGTGTATTTCCAGGTGGGCCTTATCGCGGTGATCGGCCTGTCGGCCAAGAATGCTATCCTGATCATCGAGTTCGCCAATACCATGCGCAAATCGGGCATGGGCCTGCTGGAAGCCACCATGGAGGCCTGCCGGCTGCGCCTGAGGCCGATCCTGATGACATCGATTGCCTTTATTTTTGGTGTGCTGCCGTTGGCTATCTCCACCGGCGCTGGCGCCAATAGCCGTCACGCGATCGGTACCGGGGTTATGGGCGGTATGTTCGGAGCCACCGTTCTGGGCGTGTTTTTCGTCCCCCTTTTTTATGTGACGGTACGGCGCCTGCTGGGAGACAAATCCAATGGCGCGGAGGGCCAGGCACCCGCCGAGGATCAGTCCCGGGCATAATACCCGGCCTGCCTGGCGCCGACACGAGAAGTCAGCGCGATTTTCGACGCCGCTGCGGAATTTCAGAAAATCTAGCCTTGGTCCCCTGGCCAGTTATTGCTGGTGCCGGGAAATATTTGTCCAGCGGTAGAGAAATCGACGCTGTCAAAACATTCAGATTCATAACTTAGACGCATTTACTAATTAAGGTAGCTGTCACTATAGCTCCGATGCTTGATCGAAGGACGGCGTTACGGGTTCAAATTTTCGGATTTCCAGGGTCGATCCTCCCCGGATTTTGCGAAATCAGGGTTGTGTCCCCGGGTTTCTGTTACGGAAGCGGCGGCGTGATTTCGCGGGGAATTTTTTTGGTGATATGATGGTTATTCGATCGGATCGTAATCGACAGACCACTGTCGGGCAGGGCCCAATGAACGATGACAATTCCCCCACCCAAGGTAAAAAAAACGTCGCTGTCGCCTTGATTCCCAGCGTCATTCTGGCCGTCGTCGCCGCCGTCGGCTGGTACCTTTATCTCACCTTGCATCAGGAACACGAGGCCATGATTGGTAATATTAAGGTGCAGATCGGTAATTTCGAATCCCGCGTGGCGCAGCTCGAGCAGGATCGTGATTCGCTTGCGGCGAGCCTCGACTACGAACGCCAGACCCGCGAGCAGGTACAGGATTCGCTGGCCTCGCAGCGCGATTCGCTGGCGGCGCTGAAGTCGACCCTCGCCGCCGAG
>JAOTTY010000223.1 GCA_029864185.1 Gammaproteobacteria bacterium | reverse complement strand
GACGTTTCCGGGGTCACCATCGGTGGCAATGCTCCGGTCGTGGTGCAATCGATGACGAATACCGATACCGCGGATATCGCCGCGACGGTCGCGCAGGTCAGGCAACTGCACGAGGCCGGTTCGGAACTGGTCCGCATCACCGTCAACAACGACGCCGCCGCGCGCGCCGTGCCGTATATCGTCGAGCAACTCGAATCACTGGACTGCAGGGTGCCGGTAATCGGGGACTTTCATTACAACGGCCACAAGCTGCTGCGGGATCACGACGCCTGCGCGAGCGCGCTCGCGAAGTATCGGATCAACCCGGGTAACGTCGGCCGCGGTAAAAAACGTGACTTGCAGTTCAGCGAAATGATCGAAATCGCCTGTCGCCACGACAAGCCGGTCAGGATCGGCGTGAACTGGGGCAGTCTCGATCAGCAGCTGCTGGCGACGCTGCTGACCCGTAACGCCAATCTCGCCGACCCGCTGTCGCTGGAAGCCATCAATCGGCAGGCGGTGATCGACTCGGCGCTGCAGAGCGCCGCCTTTGCCGAAGAGATCGGCCTGGCGGCCAATCGCATCGTGATCAGCTGCAAGATGAGCCGTGTACCCGACCTGATCGCGGTATATCAACGCCTCGCGCAGGACTGCTCGTATGCCCTGCACCTGGGACTGACCGAGGCCGGCATGGGAGATCCGGGCATTATATCATCGAGCGCGGCGCTCGCGATCCTGCTCAACCAGGGCATCGGCGATACGATTCGGGTATCGCTGACGCCAGAACCCGGCGCGGCGCGCGAGCGCGAGGTCAAGGTGGCGCAACAGATTCTGCAATCGCTGGACCTGCGTTCTTTTTCGCCCAGCGTAACCGCCTGCCCCGGTTGCGGACGTACCACTAGCGAGTATTTCCAGGTGCTTGCCAGGCAGATACAGCAGGAACTCGACGCGTCCATGCCCGACTGGAAGCACCGTTACCCCGGCGTCGAATCGATGAAGGTTGCGGTCATGGGCTGTGTCGTAAACGGCCCGGGCGAGAGCAAGCATGCGAACATCGGCATCAGTCTGCCTGGAACCGGCGAACAGCCGGTAGCGCCGGTTTACGAGGATGGGCGCAAAACGGTCACGCTAAAGGGGGATAATATTGCGGCCGAGTTTATCGGCCTGGTAAAAGACTACGTGCGTAGCCATTACGCCGGGCATTAAGACTTTATTTCGGTGATCTCGCAGCCGACTTCGAACAATACGTCATTGCTGATAACCCGCGACACCACGACGGTCGCCTGCATCGGCGGCGTCAGCGAATTGCTGGGGGTTAAAATGATATCCAGACTGGTGCCAGGATCGAATTTTTCGCTGGAGGTGAATAATATGCCCTTACTGCTAAGATTTATCACGCTGCCCTGGTATTGCCTGCCGCTGCCGCTTACGGTGAAGGTAAGTTCGCAATCGATCGGCATCCGCAGAAAGTCTCGTTTTTCGGCGTAATCGATCATCTCGAAATCCGTTTATAGCTTGAATAGTTTTCCGAAGTTAGCCACATCGAGTATTTTTCGAACTTCAGGCGACGCCTGCGAAATTTCGATGTTTGACGATTCACCACCAGCGTGCTCGCGTAACAGTAACAACATCCCCAGGGCTGAACTATCGAGGTACTCGGTATCCGACAAATCTATCACATACTGCACCCCACTGCCCGCGGTATCTGCATAGGATGACCTGAATTCATCGTATAGCTGGAAATCGAACTTGCCGGCAACCGCGATGGTTACCTTGCTGCCATCGTCCGAAACCATCATATTTATACTCATCGATGTTACCTCTTTAATGCTGATACAAACCCTAAACGCGTAACCCCTGTTACTTATCGGCCCAGCCCACCAAATCTTTATCTATCTGCCCGGGCCCGTAACGGCGTAACCTCCGCCGGGGCGTCGGCGCGCGACTTCCGATCTGGAGGCCCAGCCCCCGTTCGAGCCCGCAACATTAACGGCCGATCGATTTGGCCGCTACTGTACACTACTACCCGGGATACTACATCCCCAAAACCGTGGCGTGCCGATCACGGACCGGGAAGATACTGGCCAGGTTGCAAGGCTTGCCGGTCCGGTCGGGTTTCGCCGAGAACCATTTCAATCGGGATCGACCGCCGCGGAGCGTCGTCGGCGCCCTGCCCTGACCGTTTAACCCGGTAGATCTTTTAACGCCATTTACTTGTTTTATAGCGCATTTTTTCGCCTTTTTCAGCGCCCGCGCATCGCGGCCAGCGCTTAACGGCCGTAATCCGATCGCCAGGGACATTACAGGCTATGCGAAAATTCGAATCGGTAAGATGTCATCGGCAATTGCCGCCAGCAAGACAGCGGCCGGTGCCGCCCAGTCGATCGTGCAAACGATGAACACCCAGGGTCACGCTGTGGCGCAACCGGCTTTGTCGGGAGACCGGAAAACCTTTCGGGTCAACAGATAATGATTTGATTCTTGCCGTTTATCTTGGCCTGGTAAAGCGCCTTGTCTGCTCGCTTGAAGGCGCTTAGGAAATTATCGCTACGACGCACCAGCGTGATGCCTATGCTGACCTGGACATTTCCGCTTATCCCGAGCGCGGTCAAATCGAGGTCGTGGATGCTGCTGCGGATACGCTCGCTGACGTCGATAGCGCCGTGAATGTCGGTCTGCGCCAGACCGCCGACAAATTCGTCGCCGCCATAGCGGTATACCAGGTCGGTGTTGCGCACGACCTGGCTTATGACCTCGGCCACCTCGCGCAGGACCTGGTCACCGAGGTCGTGCCCATGGGTATCGTTAATTTCCTTGAAGCCATCGAGATCCATCACCAGGATTGCCATGGACTGGCTATGCCGCTTGGCCAGGTCGACCTCGCGCGGCAAATTCTTCTCCATCGAGGTGCGATTGCTGAGGCCGGTCAAGGGATCGCGGTAAGCCGATTTCAGGGCTATCTCGTACATCAAGGCGTTTTTGACCGGGTATATCAACGCGCATAGCATATCTTCGAGTTCGCAAAGTTCCTGGCTGTTAAACCGGGACCGTTTGAACAGGGACAGCTCTCCGAGCATTCGGTTTTGAATCTTGAGCCGGTAATTGGCGGCGAAACCCTCGACGACACCCTGCTCGATCGAACCGTTGGCATCTTCGCTATGAAATCGATAGCCACAGTGAGGGACGTCGCTGGCAATCTCGCTCATGAATGCTTCGATAATCTGTCCCACTTCGAGATGCCGTGACAGCAGGTCCGACAGTTGCAGGATACGGATGTGCTTCCGGTTGCCCTGCGTACTATTGCCGGATCGCGGGTCCAGCGCGATTACCTGTGCAGGAGCCTGCGGTCCAGATTTCTGGTTGGTCACCAGCTGGGTTGTTTGCGACATTTGTCAATCACCTGTACATAAATGCTTCATGCCAGAAATACATGCTAGATACGTGCCAATTCATAATATTCTTTTTATTCATACACTTATCTATTATTTTTCCTGCCGAATCTGGGAAATGGCGGTTTTTTGTCGAATATAGCCGGCAAAACGACGCTGACGCAAAACATCGGGCCTCAAGAAGTAACGATCACGGCCGAAAAAATGTCAAGGCGACAGATTTAAAGCGCCGGCGCCCGTGAAAAAGGCCCGGGATAGCGGTTCCCGGGGCAGAAATCGGCTCGATTAACGGCAGCTCTTTACCCTGGGCGGACAAATATTGCCAACATGGACATAAACTTCTCCACCGACTCGATCAATCCCAGGGTTGCCTCATCCCCGGTTCCCGATCTGCTCGCGCAGCTCAGGGCGGCAGGCACGGTAGAAGCCGAGGTGATCAGGCTATTGCAGGGGCAACTGCTGCTGAGCAGCCGCCTCGGCGAAATACTAACCCGCAATACGCTCGACTACAGGCCCGGCGATCGAATAAGCCTGCGCCTCGACGAAAGCGCTGGCTACCCGGTGCTGAAAGCGAGTCCGGCACCGCGTGAACGAATCAACCTCGACAGCGCGCAATATCCGGAACTGGCCCGTGCGCTGCCACCCGACCGACCGATGCTGGCAGTCGTTACCCGGGTAGTCGCGAGCCAGGTGGAGATTCGGCTCGCCGGGCAGGTAATGCAACTGCCGCGAGCGGCCGAACTGATGAAAAACCAGCTGCTGGGTCTGCGGCGCATCGATAGCCGACGCAGCATCGAAGTAACCCCGCTAGAGCGCAAGTCGGTCTACAAGGCCGTGTTGCAGCAGCTGCTGCCGCGCCAGGCGGAAAACGAAGCGACCAGTCTGGTGAAACTGCTCAGCCTGGTAAGCCGTACGCTCGCCGCAGCCGGCTCACCTACGGGGCCTGGATTATCGCCACGCGAAGGCGGCGAAGTTCGGGAGAAAGCTAACTCTGCAAAAACGCCGCTAGCCGTCTCCACATCCGGCAAACCTGACGCCAGAACCGGCGCGACCTCCCTCGCGTCGAGCGTGCAATATCCGGCCGCAGGCGCGACCGTTTCGCCTTCGCCGGCGACGGCACGCAAGCTGTCGCCGATCGATTCCGGCATCGACGGCGGCGGTCTGCAATCCCGCGCGCGGCCCGCCGACGGACCCGCACCACGGCCGCAGCACGCGGGCACGGATCGCGATATCGTCAAACCGGACGCTTCCAGGCACGTCGGTAACGCAAGCCCGCAGCCGTTACCCGCGTCGAAACCAGCGTCCGTGGCCGGCTTCGATAGTGCCGCCGCAAAGCCGGCGCGAGGCGCTGCCAAGGCTAGCACCGCTGCGACCGGCCGATCCGCCACGGTGATAACGACCACGATCCCGGACCAACCGCGCCATCACGCCATGGCCTCCGACGACACGCCGGATATACGCCTGCCGGCGGTCGAACGCGCCGCGCCGCCGGCGCGAACTGCCGCGCTTCAGCCCGGCGCGACAGGGAACGGCGCGCTGTGGCCGCTCCTGCAGCTGGTGACCCGGTTTCCCGAAATCAACGCGGCGCGCCTGAAAAGCTGGTTCGAGTTCGCCGGACTGGGCGGGCAATCCGGACCGGACCAGGCGGACACGGAGGCGATGCGTACCGGCGCAATGCTCAAGCGACTGGCTGATCCGGAAAACTTCGCACGCGAGCTCGTGCGATCGATGCGCGGCAGCGACGGCAAACCGACCGATGCCGATGCCGCGGCCAGCAGGCAAGCGCTAGCGGAATCGATGCTGCCGCAAATCAGGGAAGGCGTAAAACTGATCGAGCAAAGCCTTGCACATAACCTGATGCAGCGAGCTTCGCTCGGACTACAACAGGAAACCCAGCATCCACTCGCGTTGAGCCTGGCGCTGCCGCTGTTCGAAACGCATCGGGTCAAACCTCTCCACGTCGAACTCGCGCAACGCAACCGCGCTCAGCGGGAAGCCGACAGGGGCTGGGATATCCGGATTGGTTTCGACTTTGACGATCTGGGTCCCGTATCCTGCCATATCGTTCTCGAAGGCCTCGCGATCGGTGCCAGTTTTTATAGCGAACGGGAGCCAACGCGGGAACGCATCTGCGCGGCGCTACCGCAATTGAGGCAGCGTTTTGGCGCGGCCGGATTCAGACCCGGGGACTTCCACAGCTTTCCCGGCAGGGCCGCGCCCGATCCGGCCCCGCGCGCGGCGGATTTTTGCGAACCGCTGATCGACATCGAGGTTTGAGCATGCGTGAGATCCCCAGGTTTGCGATCGCGCTCGAATACGACGGCAAGCAGGCACCCAGGGTCACCGCCAGGGGCGTCGATGAAATCGCGAATCAGATCCTGAGGTTAGCGCAGGAGGCCAACGTGCCGATACACCTGGACCGCGACCTGGCGCTGGTGCTCGACCAGCTCGATCTCGGCGACCACGTGCCCGAGGCGCTGTACGTCGTGATCGCCGAAATCCTCGCCTTCGCTTACCAGGTCTCGGGCAAACACAAGGCTTTCATGGACGATATCGAAGCCCAGCACGCACAACCCACAGAGACGGCGGAACTCTAGTCTGCATATTGCACCAGCGCAGAATTGGCTGGCGGGTAAAATCAGATCATCGTTCGCAGCGATCGCTCTCTAGGCTTCGGTGGCTTCGTTTTGTTTCGCCGGCTGCCAGGGCCAGCGCCCTTCCACCTCGAGATGCAGGGTGAGGCTCAGAAAAGTGCGTATCAGTATGATGAGTCCGAGTATCGTCACGTTCGCCAGGGTATCGGCAACGATGACGGTGCGAATGATATCGCCGGCGATCAGAAATTCCAGCCCGAGTATAATAGAGCGCCCCAGCTGGCGGCGATACACACCGTAGGCGTAACCCTCTGGCTCGTTGCGAAAACAGTTCAGGAAACGTAGCGACGACGTTGCCGAACCCACGATGATGATCAAAACCCCGATACTTTCGATTCCGTAACCTGCGACGGTGATGATTTCCTTGAATTCCATCATTTTAAGTTTCTCCTGCTGGCGGCAAGTGCTCGACCGATTGCAGTAGAGCACATCATCCCGGATCGTGCGAGCTGTCGGGCCGGGGCTCCGACGGCCCGGGTTCGGATACCTGCATTTGCGAATCGAACACGGTAGAAACAGTCGCCGACGATTGCAGGGCCTGCGAGGCCGAAAGCAGGTGCTCGCCTGCCGCCACGCGGGTCTCGAGCGCGAGCTGCCGCCAGGCATAAACGACCAGCAGCAGGTGGACGGAGATCGTGAAAACGTAGAGCCCGCCAATCGCAATCAGCTTCATGAAAACCGTCGCGATCACCGGCCCGATAACCGCACCGGCGGCATAGGCCAGCAGCATGCCGCTGGAGACTTCGACGAACTCGGTCGGTTGCGCGTGGTCGTTGGCCTGCGCAACCGCCACTGCATATAACGGAAAGGCAACGGCACCCCAGCAGGCCGCAGCCAGCAGCAGCCAGTACAGCGACAGAAACCCGGCACCGACCACGGCGACGCCGAGCACGGCCGCCGCGAGCGCAACCCAGACGATGAGCTGCGCGCGGTCGGTTTTATCGGATAGTCGACCTACCGGCCACTGACCCAGGGCTCCACCCAGAACCGTGGCGCTCATGAACAGCGCAACCCCGCCGACATCGAATCCTGCGCGTTGCACGAACAGCGGTCCCAGCGTCCAGAAGGCGCCGTTGGACAGGCCGACCGCGACGCAGGCCGTGAATGCGACGGGGGAGGTCGCAAAAATCTTTTTCAGCCGCAGCTGTACCGTTTCGATCGGTCGTGGCGCAGTCGACACGCTTAGCGCGACCGGCA
>JAOTTY010000222.1 GCA_029864185.1 Gammaproteobacteria bacterium | reverse complement strand
CGATTACACCCGGTGAAATCGCGCAGTCGCCAACGGGCGGGGAGCAAAGCATGGTGGCATGGTTCCACCAGAACAGCCTGCCCCACCTCGGCGAAGGCAGCGCGGCGGAAGTGACTTTCGATACCATCCCCGGCAAGGTCTTCTCGGGCAAGGTGCGAATGGTGGCGCCGGCTCTGGGCGACGATCGCGACAGGTCAGGAAGAAACGTCTTCGAGCCTACTACCGCTGCAGGCCAGGCCCGAATCCCGGTACTAATCGATATTACCGACCCCAGGTATGCGGTGTACGTATCGAGAATTCCAACCGGCTCGCACGCGCAGGCTGCCATTTACGGCGCGGAACTAGACCAGCTGGCGCTGGTGCGCAAGACCCTGCTGCGCATGTCGGCCTGGATGAATTACCTGCCCCATTTCTCTTAGACCGGTTTGGAAACTTAGATAATTAAATGACCGATCCGTGCAGCTCGGCAGGCACGATTTTGCTTAAACCCTTCCAGGTATCGAATTTCCGGGCTCAGTGACCCGCCGTCGAGCCCCCGTCGATCTGCAGCGCCGAGCCGGTAACAAAGCCTGCCTCGACAGTCGCCAGGAACAATACCGAAGCGGCGATTTCTTCAGGCGTCGCCATGCGCTTCATCGGAGCGTAGTCACACAGCATTTGCTCCAGGCGCGCCGGATCGTCGTCCTGTTCTATCCAGTCGCGCCGCACCATGTCCGTATCGACGTACCCGGGACAAACGCAGTTGACCCGAACTCCCGGGGCCAGCTCCAGCGCCATGGCCCGAGTCATGTTAACGACACCGCCTTTCGAGGCGCAATAGACCGATGAATTCGGGTTGCCCATCAAGCCGGCGTCGGAAGCGATGTTGATAATGCTGCCTTGCGACTCGCGCAGCGCCGCCAGCGCGGCCCGGCAGCAAAAGAACGTCCCCTTCAGGTTTACGTTCAGGGTCCTGTCCCATGTCGACTCATCGCTTGCTTCGATCGGCAGGTCTACCCCTACCCCGGCGCAGTTAACCAGGATGTCGAGCCCACCTAGTAGCTCGATCGCACCGCCTACGACGCTTTCGCAGCCCGCGACCGTACCCACGTCCCCCGCTGCCGCGAACAGGCGTTTTTTGCCGGTCATCGCGGCGATCATTTTGTCGACGGATTCGTCGCTTCTGCCGTTGATCGCGATACGAGCGCCGGCCTTGTCAAAGGCGGCCACGACGGCCCTGCCAATACCGCGGGTACCGCCCGTCACCAGTACCCGTTTGTTCGTAAAATCAAACCGCATCACTGGATGAGTCCCCCTGTAAGCGCGGATTTGATACTCCGCAGGGCTAAGATAACCGACTCGGGAGTATTGCAACAATAGTCGGCAAGGGAATTCCCGGCACCTCGAAATGAAAACAAAGACCGCCTCGTAACACAGCTGTGCCGTTCCCGGGGTAATCAGGCCTGAAAATTTCGAGGATAGACCACCACGCTACGCCGGCTAAGGGCCCACATATAAAATGGCAAACGATCGGCGATCTTCTATAGTTAATCTATTCGTATTTTGAGCAGTATTCCTTACCCCCCGAGCCGGAGGCATTATGGAAGTATCGACCATCGTCGGTCTCGCCGTTATTGGCGTAATCGTGATTTATCTCGTTTTCGTTTTCAATAAACTCGTGTTGTACAGCAATCGATTCAAGAACGCTTTTTCCCAGATCGACGTGCAGCTCAAGCGGCGCTACGACCTGATTCCAAATCTCGTCGACACCGCGAAGGGCTATCTCAAACACGAGCGGGAAACGCTCGAATCGGTGATAAAAGCGCGTAACGCGGCTGCGGACAATCTGTCCAGCGCGGGGCAAACGCCGGGAAAGCCGGCCGCGATGCAAAGCCTGGGTCAGGCGGAGAGCAACCTTGCGGGTGCACTGGGTCGATTCAATCTGCTGGTCGAGGCCTATCCCGACCTGAAGGCCAACGAAACGATGATGCGACTCACCGAGGAGCTCACCAGCACCGAGAACAAGATCGCGTTCGCGCGGCAGGCGTTCAACGACCAGGTCATGCAATACAATGTCTTCAAGCAATCTTTTCCACCGGTTGTCTTTGCGGGCCTGTTTGGCCACGCCGCCCACGCGAGCCTGCTCGAGTTCGAGGACAGAGCCGATATTCAATCCGTGCCCAGGGTTCAGCTCTAGGCTTTTGTTAAAGTCCGCCGGTTTTGAATTTTTTTGAAGCACAGGACATAGCGCGCAAGAATACCGCCTGGCTGGTTGTGCTTTTTCTTCTCGCGGTCCTGGCCCTGGTCGCCCTGACCTATTTTCTGCTGATCGAGGTTCTGGCGCTGGGGTTAACCGGTGGTCTCGTATTTAGCCACGATGCCATGGCCCCATACGCATCCTGGGACTCGTTTCTCATCGTATCGGCGGTCGTCTGCCTGCTGATATTTTCGGGCAGCATCTACAAGACGCTGTCGATTTCCAGCGACGGAGATTCGTTTGCCTTTATGCTCGGGGGGCGTCATGTCATGCCGGATACCAACGACCCACAGGAGCGACAGCTGATCAACGTGGTCGAGGAAATGTCGATAGCGGCCGGCATGACGGTGCCAAGGGTATACCTGCTCGACGACCTTTCGATCAATGCCTTTGCGGCCGGCATGTCCCCCGCCGACGCGGTCATCGGCGTGACCCGGGGGACCATGTCGCGCCTGAATCGAGACGAGCTGCAGGGCGTGATCGCGCATGAATTCAGCCATATTTTCAACGGCGACATGCGCCTGAATCTCCGCCTGATCGGCGTTTTGCACGGGATCCTGCTGATCGGGCTGGCCGGGAATATCATGCTGCGGACGATGCTCATCGGCGGAAAAATTCGCAAATCAGACAAAAAGAGATTTCGGGGAATCGGCGGCGCTTCCCTGCCGACGCTGCTGCTTTGTATCGGCCTGATAATCATCGGTTACGCGGGGACGTTTCTGGGCCAGCTGATCAAGGCAATGATTAATCGTCAACGTGAATACCTGGCCGACTCCTCCGCGGTTCAATTTACCCGGAACAACCTGGGCATCTCGGGCGCATTGAGAAAAATCGGCGGGGCCAATGTCGGCTCCCTGGTCAGCTCGCCTGCCGCCGTTCAGTACAGCCACGGCTTCTTCGCCGAGGGAATCAATAGCTTCTGGCAGCTCTCGTTCGCCACGCATCCACCGCTGGAGCGGCGGATTGAAAGAGTCTATCCCGCATGGGACGGCAGTTTCCTGCCATCCACGATTCATCACCCCTTACTGGAGGGAATATCGTCGCAAAAGACCGCCGAGAATATCCGGGTAGCGGCAATGGCGGCCGTGCTGAGTTCGGCCGAACAGGCTGTCAGCCAGATCGGTACGCTCAACGAGGCGAATGTCGAATACGTGCATGAACTTATTCTGTCGATCCCGATAAGTCTGCGCCAGGCGGCGCAGAACGCCTTTACCGCAAGAGCGCTGGTCTATGCAATCCTGATCAGCAAGCAAGCAAAGAAAAAACTGGCATGGTCGGTGCTCGAACAAAACGCCGACCCGAAAATGCCGCCGCTGGCCGGGCAATACCTGACCGAAATCAGGTTCAAGGATGAAAAGTTCATCCTGCCGCTGCTCGAACTCAGCATCAACGCGCTGCGCGAACTGTCGCCCGCCCAGTTCGTTCAATTCAAGCGTGCCGTGCATCGGATTATCGTCTCGGATAAACGGGTCAACCTGTATGAGTGGATTATCCAGCGACTGGTCATTCAGCAGCTGGATCGGCATTTCGGTTTTCGCTCCGCAGACCGCGCAAGGTATGCAAATCTTGCTGCGCTGGGCGTCGAGGTCGGCACGATGCTGTCGCTCGTCGCCTACGCCGAACACGACGACGAAGCCGAGGCGGCAGAGGCGTTTGCCAAGGGCGCCGGAGAATCAGGGGTCGACGGGCTTGTCATACTCCCGCGAAAAGATATCGGTCTCGATGCGCTTGACCACTCGCTGGACAGGCTGACACTGCTGAAGCCACTGGTCAAACCCCGTTTCCTGAAGGCCTGCATGGCGATCGTTTATCACGATGAGAAGACGACGGTAAAAGGCATCGAACTGGTACGCACCCTGTCCGCCTGCCTCGATTGCCCGATGCCCCCGATCCGCGCCTGACCATCCGCGCGAACCTGGTTGGGCTCGGCCGATGCCGAGCAGGCGCCTGCTCGAGTCTTTCGCGGATTGCAGGTTATCCGACGTGTCCCTGTTCCGCGGGCCGACCCGGAAGCGAGTAGCCGATCATCGATACGGTGCCCGCGTCCGCCATGAGCGGCGTCCAGGACGGCGTGCTCGAACCCGGCATGACGATCTGCGTCACGAGCTAGCTCGGTGGATCTGCGGCCGGATGGCATCGGGCACGAAGAGCAGATGCGGGTGACCGGCGACTGCCCGGCCTCATTATCGCAAACGCCGTTCGCACGGAATTGAGATAATCAACAGCGGAGCCGATCGGATCAGTTCAGTAACTGGTTGGCAAGGCCGTTCACCCGTGCGAGGTGACACTGCTCCGGCGTCAGCGCCGTACTGTCCGGGCGGGTGCGGCCCTGCATCAGGTTTGCGGCCCCTTCGACATGGGCGCCGTTGTTGGCGATGACGTGATAAAGTTCGTGCGCGAGCGCGATGCCGGGGTCGTCGACGTCGGGCATCAACCAGACGCTGTTGGCGAGCCAGGGCCGCATGCGGGTATTGCCGATGCCGAAGGCTTCGCCGGTAAACTGTGCCTGCATAAGCGTGTCGCGCGCGAACACGACCGTCGCGTGCGCGGTATTCGCCGCCTCGAGCAGGGTACGCGCGTTGCCAGTCGACAGGTCGCGCAGGTAATCGTCGCCGCCGAAGACACGCACGGAAACGTCACCGGCGACGATGCTGCATTGCCGCAGGATATCGTAGGCGGCCTGCACCGTCTTTTCGATCGTAGCGCGCGTCCAGCTCGGGTCGAGCACGAGCAGGTCGAGGGGCAGGACAAACCCGGCCTCTACCGGTTGCGTAAAATTGATCTCGAGATTCGGCAAGGTTGCAAACCTGACGGGCGCTCCGGCGAGCGGGTCGGCGATGTAACCGCTGCTGACCCAGTCGAGCGCGGCCACGCCCTGACCACCGTAACGCCTGCGCAATTCGGCGATGATATCGGTGGCATGCCGGTCACGACGCGCCATTTTTATCCTCGCCGCAAGTGCTGTGACCCGCGCGACCGCGTAACTCGAACCCGAGACCCGGGTCGCCGCGCCGCTGTAGTCGGTGGCCTCGATGCGTTCCGCCGGCACCAGGTAGTCGACCGATATTCGGCCCCAGTTGGTGCGCTCGGCGGGCCGCACGAAATCGTCGGCAGAGGTCACCACCAGCATGTTGTCGAGACCGATCGCGGCCGGGTACACCGGGCGCTCGTCGATGTCGCGGCCATCGTTACCCGCCGATACGATGAACAGCATGTGCGGGTGCGCCCGCGCGGCGCGCTCGAAGGCGCCCCAGTCTTCCTGCCGATTGCTGCCGAGCGGCATGCCGACGATGCCGACCTGGTTTTCGTCGGCGTGCTCGATGAGCGCCTGCATGCGCGACATGTCGGGCCGCGGGTAACGATACGGCACCAGCTCGATGCCGGGCGCCTCGCGCAGCAATATTGACGCGGTGCGGGTGCCGTGGCGCTGCAGGAAGAAACCGGAATCGACCGGGTGCGCGTCGAAGGGCAGATCATCCATTTCCCAGAAATCGAAACCGACCAGGCGATTGTCGTCGTCCCGCGCCAGGCGACGGTTGATTTCAGGTAGAAGATAGTTGACGCCCGAATCGACGATCGCGACGCGTAATGGCGGCGTATCGCCCGGATGTTTCAGCACTTTGTCGGCGTCGCGCTCGCTGAATTGGAGCGGCGGATTCAACAGGTCGGGGTCACCCCTCGGTGCGAGATCGTCGTCGAGCGTATCGATATCGATGGCCTGGCCCTGCTCGGTGTAGTTGATTCGACGTGCGACCTGCAGACTGCAGCCGGAGTTTACCGCCATCAGTAACAACGGATCGCCAAAACCACTGAAAAGCGACCCGACAAAGCGGGTCGGCCGGCCGCTGCGATCCAGCACGTCGAGCTCGACCGTAGCCTTCTCGTCGATCGTCAACCGATGCCGGGTACCGATTTGACGGCCACGAAACATGATGACCGTCTGGCTGTCCGCTTCGGCACCATAACCTGCAGCGGGTCTGCCCGACGTTTCCCAGCCGAGACAGCTCGCGGTGGTGAATTCCAGCAGCTTTTGTGGCTGCCAGGCATTTGCCGCCAGGCTGATCGGCAGCAGCAGCAAGACAATACCCGACCATGATTTAATCGGTAAAAAAAATCGCATGTATCGTTTTTTGAATCCCAATCGCCCCCGATTATATCCCGCGAGTTGCGGGGACAGTTTACTTAATTCACACCATACCTCCGATATCAGTAAACTGTCCTCGTAATTGTATCGATTCGCTATTTTTTGAGGTTTTCGTTGTATCGCCATACCTTGTTCAATACGGCTTTTATAACCCCCATTTTTTACGGGCTTTCCTGGCTATGGTTGCGCCTGGCGGGGTGGGAGGTACGAGGCGCGCCTCCACGGGTCAGCAAGTTCGTGGTAATCGCCTATCCCCACACGAGCAACTGGGATATGCCTTTCACCATCGCTATCTGCCTGCTGTACCGGCTCAGAATTTACTGGCTGGGCAAGTCGAGCCTGTTCCTGGGACCGATGGGCCCGGTAATGAAATGGCTCGGCGGTATTCCCGTTAACCTCGACCGATCGGAAAACCTCGTGCAACAGATTGTCGATAGCTTCAACCGGGCGGACGATCTGATCGTCGTGATCGCCCCCGAAGGGAATCGGTCATACGTCGAGCGGTGGAAAACCGGGTTCTACCACATCGCGGCGGGCGCCCGCGTGCCGATTGCACTGGGATTTCTCGATTTCGGAAAAAAACAGGGTGGCTACCTGAACAGCTACATGCCGAGCGGCGATATCGACCGCGACATCAGGCTGATGCAGGCCGAATATGCAGGCATCCGGGGGAAGTTCCCCGATCAATCCAGGTGGTAGCTGCGCGTAATCCTGCTAGGCGTCCGCAATAAATTCCTGCAGGTGACTGAACACGAGGCCATGCAGGTGATGTACCGCATGTTCCGAAAAAAAGCTGCGCGCCGGGTCGACAAAAAACCGCCCGCGGCTGTATGACATCGAAT
>JAOTTY010000221.1 GCA_029864185.1 Gammaproteobacteria bacterium | reverse complement strand
CCGACGGCGAATCCATCGCCACCACCGGGCCGAAGCATACTCCGAGCAGGCCGACCCCGGCGAGCCCGACCGAGCGTACCGAAAAATCGGCGTGATCCGGGTACAGCTCGACGCGTATCGGTTGTTGCGGCTCGTGGCGGTAGCGCGCCTTGAAATGCCGGTAGGCGAGCCGCGTCAAATCCTCGACATACTCCCGCAGCAACGCGTTTTCGCGCCCGTGCAGTACCAGCACGAAGCGGCCGGCCTCGATTTCGACGAACTCGTCGAAGGAATCGGCGAGCTGCAGCGTATTCTTGATCCAGACATTGTACGGATCTCCACTGAAGGAGCGCTCGAGATTCGCCCTGCCCGCCTGCATCAGGCCGAGGCGCAGCTGGTTCATGCCCAGCAGGCCGTAACCCCGCCACGACTGCGGATCGAGCTCGATCGCGGTCGCGGCAAATCCCGCCGCGTCCCGGTAGAGCCGGTTTTGCGACGCCAGATCGGCAAGCGCTGTGTAAAATCGCGCGTAGCCCGGGTTAAGCTCGAGGATACGGCTCTCGATGCGCTCGAATTCGGCCGGGTCGCGTTCGAGGTGGGCGATCACGCCGAGCATGGCCAGGGCCTCGAGCGAGACCGGGTTGACCTCGAGCGCCCGCTCGGCCTCGTGCCTGGCATCGTCGTACTGCTCCAGCTCGATGAACAGGCGCGCCATGAAAACCCGTGCGGGAACCAGGTTGGGATTGATCTCCAGCGCGCCCAGCGTGGTCAGCACCGCGTCCGACGAATAGTCGAAATGCTGGCTTCTTGCCAGCCCGAGCAGCGCGAGTGGATGCTCCGGGTTCGCCCTCAGCACTTCCTGGAAAACCTGCAGCGCTTCCTGGTTATTGTATTTTTCCAGCAACAGCTCGCCGAGCGCGATACCGGCCAGCGGGTCGGTGGGATCACGCTCGATGGCGTCGTCGAATAACCGAACCGCCTCCTTGAACAGTTGCGGATCGGACTCGCCGAGGTGCCAGGTTGCGCTCGCCACCGCATACAGATCGCGTGCGCGGAGGCCGGGCTGCGTTCGATGAGCAGTGCGAATCTCGCGCAACAGGTTTTCTGCAGCCTCGCGCTCGCCTTGTTGCAGGTGGATTCGGGCGAGATTGAGCCGCGCCATCAGCTGCTCGGAGCCGGGCAGTTCGACAGCCTGCGCGAAGCGCTGCGCCGCCGCGGCGAGATTACCGGTGTCGGCGCGTAGCTCGCCGAGCAGGTTTAGCAGACGCGCGTCACGCGCGTCGGCGGCGAGTTCGCTGCTGGCCAGATCGATGGCCTGCTGGTAGTCGCCGGCGAGTCGCAGCGCCAGTATCCGCTCCAGCTGCGTATCGGTCGCGGCGTGACCGAGTTGCACCACGGCAAGCAGCACCCATGCAAAGATCGTTTTCATTCCAGCGTCCTGATTTTGCGGCTGAGCAACGCGAGATCGACCAGCAACACTTCGAGTTCATCGTAGTACAGGTTACTGGACAGGCTTTCGCGACGCTTTTTAAGTTCCCCGATGGCGATCTCGATATCCCGCTTGCGTTCCAGCATCGCCACCACTTCCGCGTTTGCCCCGGTCGCGAGCGAGCGCGGCTGCTGCAGGTAGGTGCGGTTCGCGAGCCCTCCGTCCGTGGCCAACTCCGCGGGCTCGAGGCTGCCCACGCCGTCGCCGTTGTCGTCGAGCAGCGCGTGCTCGGTCAGCAATCGCTTTTCGCTGTCGAACTCGCGCCGCACCTCGCGGCGCGCGTAATCGAAGGCTTCCAGCATCGAAATTCTCTGGTCCTTGTCGCGGTCGGCTCCCGCGTCGGCGAGGGCGGCGACGAAATATTCCCCGAATATCGCCGCGTGATATTCGCGGCCGCTAGAGGTCGCGGTGATGATGATCCGGTTATCCCCGCTCAGCGCGCTGACAAAGGGACCGCTGGCCGAGGCGGTGTTGACGACGACCAACGTTGGCTCGGTGAAACCGGCGAGTTTCGCGGCAAGTTCAGCAGCCGAAATGTCGGGTCCCGCCAGATTGAACAAGGCGCCGTCGCCGCGCGGGTTGCCGTGACCGATCAGCACGATGAAAACCGTGTCGCCGGCGCCTGCACTGGCACCGATTTCGTCGATTGCGCGCAGCAGCGTCGCCTTGTCGGCGGCGCGTGTCCGAGCCGACGCCTGCGGCACCGGTTGCGCGCTCAAAAGGTGGATATCAGCGGGATCGATTCCGGCATCGATTGCCGACTGGTACAGGCTGCCGGCCCAGTTGGCGAACCGCTGGTTGAACTCGTCGGTGCCGCCGATGCCGCTGACGACCAGCAAATGATGCCGCGCCGCAGCGGCGTTCCACGCCAGCAGCAGGCTCATCGCAAGCACGATTCTCAAACGAGGTTTCGCCAACGCCGATATCCCCATTCCAGGCTTAAAGCCAGCACCAGCAGCACAAACAGCAGCGGCATGTCCCAGAGCTCGTAGCGCACCAGCGCATTGGCGCCGCGTTGTTGCGCCGCGAGCGCGTCCACCACGGCGTCGGCATCGTCCGGGGTGAAAAATCCGCCCCCGGTTTCGGCCGCAATTCTGCGTAACAACGATTCGTTCATCTCCGAGCGGTAGTACTCGGCGCCGTCGCGGGTCACCTCGATCCGCGACGTAGCGCTGCTGATCGCCTCTCCGCCCTGTTCGAGCTCGACGCGCAACTGGTAGTCTCCCGGGTCCGCAACCGCGATTTCCGCCTCGTAGACACCGTCCAGGGAGGGATGCCGCGACAGCGGCTGGATCTGCTCCAGCCCCTGCGGCGTCGTCACGATCGCGCGCACCCGCGCCTGCAGGTAAGGCTCGTAATCGGGGTCAAGCACTTCGCTGCGCAGACCGATGACGCCGTCGCGCGCAACCGAGTGCGTCGACAGCGTCAGGCTGAGACGCTCCGGCACGCCTTCGACCAGCCAGCGCAGCAACTGGCGCCACAGGATTTCATGAGTCTGGTCCTGCAGGTCGATTTCATGATGCATTTGCCACAGCCATGAATTCTGTACCGGAAACGCGATTACCTTGCCGCGCCCGTAACGCTGCATCGCCATCGCCACCCAGGGCGTGTCGTCGCCGCTCGTAGCGCTGGTTAGTAATAGCGTGGCTCCGGGCTTGATTTGCCGGATCGGGTTAACGATGGTTAGCGGCGGCAACGTCAACCAGCGCGCGATCGACTTTTCGTTGCTGTCGGCAACCATCAACGCCGGGTGAACCAGGGCAGCGGCGGTCGGCTGGATCTTGATCTCGCGCGCAAACTCCGGCTGCGCCTGCTGCGCCATGATCACCGGTGAGATAGCTTGCAAAACCGAGTCGCGGTAACCGCCCTCGGCAAAGGCGTGGCGGCCGCCGAGCATCATCAGGCCGCCACCCCGCCGGCTGACGAATTCGATGATCATTTGCTGCTGCTCGCGGCTCAGAAGCGAAAGCTCGACGCTACCCAGTATCAGCGCATCGTAGGAAAACAGTTCCTCGCGCGTAATCGGAAATCCGTTGCGCAGCTCGTCCTCGGATTCGATACCGACCCGGTAAAACTTGGCATCGGCGGTTCTGATCAACCCGCTCACGCGCAGGTTCTCGTCATCCGCTACCGCGCGGCGGATGAACTTCAGCTCGAAGCGCGGTTCCCCCTCGAAATACAGGATTCGCCTGCTACGATCATCGACCGACATGAAGGCCTGACGGCTGTTGTTTACCGCAATTTGCTCCCGCGCCTGGTTGGCCACGGAAAATTTGAGCGCTTTCGGGCCTGCTTCTTCGCTGCTCAGTGGAACCTCGATAGACTGCAATCCCGGCCGCAATCGAATTTGACCCTGGTAAAGAATCCGGCTGTCGTCCTCGACCACGAGATCCACCGTCTGCGCGTCGTATCCGCGTTGCCTGATCGCGACATCGGCAACCACCCGGCTGCCTTGCAGGATGCGTTCCGGCAGCTCTACCCCGCTGATCTCGATATCGCGCGGGTAGCTTGTCTGTCCGAGGCCGATACCGTGTACCGGGATTCCCGCGGACCTGAGCGACAACAGGCGCTCGTCGAGCTGCTGCAGCGCTCCGGTGGCGCCGTCGCTGACGACGACCAGGCCGGCAAGCGGCTCTCCCTGCAAGGCATCCTGCACCTGCTGCAGACCCTGCAGCAGGTCGCTGGCACCAGCGCTATAATCCAGCGCGGCGATGTCGTTGACCGGTTGCGTGCTGGCGCCGAATTTGAACAGCTTGGTGTCGAATCTTTGCCGCAGATCGCGCAACAGGGACCCGCTTTCGGCAGCAAATTGCCGGCCGATAAATTCGTGGCGCGGCGCGCCGGCATAATCGCCGATATTCATGCTGATCGAATTATCGAGCAACACGCCGACCACGTTCGGCTGCGGCGCCCTGGAACTGACTTCCAGCATGGGCCGCAGCAACGCGAACATCACCAGCGAGATCGCGCAACTGCGCAATATCGCGATCGCGATGCGGTCAACCGGCCGCGTGTCTCCGCGCAGGCGGAAATAGCCCAGCAAGACAAAAGATACCACCAGCACGGCCAGCGGCAGCAGTGCGAGCTGCCACCAGGGCAAGGCCAGAATCAGCCTGCCTTGCGCGAAAAACTCTGCCGGGTACTTGAACAGGATTTCAAACATGGCTGCGATCGGTCCCGGCGCGACCCTAATGGGTCATCGCGTAGATCACGAAGTTGATGCCGATCTCGAAAGCGTAGGTGGAAAACTTGAGCGGATATCCGGGGTCGTCCGCCCATTCCCACGCGTCCCCGAGATCGGTATTCCAGTTGATCAACACCATCAGGCGGCCATCATCGTCGAATATGCCGCGCACGTGCGGCACGAAGCCGTCGTATTCGTGGGTCGGCCCGCCGTACCGGGAACCCCAGCCCTGGCGGATATTCGGCACCTGTATGATATTGTCGATATTGTAAAAGGCGCTGAATACCGGATGCTCCGGAGGCAGTTCGACAACCGCGCGGTCGGGAAAGACGAGCTGCATTTGCGACAGGAATTGCTCCCAGGCCCAGGTTCCCCAGAAATCGTCGATCACCAGGAAGCCACCTGCAAGCAGGTAGTTGCGCAGCGCCAGGATCTCGGCGTCGCTAAGCGACATGGATCCGACCTCGACAGCGTAGAGCAAAGGAAAGCGGCGCAGATTCGGGTCGGTCAGCTTGATCGCATTGTCCGAGCCGTAGGCGTCGACGACGCTGAGGCGCTTCAGCGCGATCAGGAACTGGTGGTCCGCCTTGGGGTAGTCGATGGCCCAGCGGCCGCCTTCGTCGTAGTCGTCGAACTCGCCGCTGTAGATACCGCGGGTAAAGTAGAATTCGTGCAAGTTGCCCGGAATCCTGTCGACAGCGGAGTCCAGCAGCTCCGCCTGGTTGGCCGCCTGGCCCATCGGCGCGCCACCGAAAGGCGCGGCTAGCGGCCCGATCGCGGTGAAGCGCGCCGGCGTATCGTCAGCGGGGAGCGCGCCGCTCACGAATGCGAGCTGCGCGCCGGCGACGACAAGGGTAACGATCAGCAGTTTTCTCATCATTGCTATCGAACCAGCACAGGTAGCTGTCGTTCCATCTGGCACAACCTTAGTTTCAATTGGGATTCAGCACGATATCGAAACGTCCGAACAGGATCGTTTCGCCTTTCACGTTCGACTCTTCGAGAAATATCGCCTGCTCCTCCATCGACTCGTCGAGATTGGGGTCGCCCTTGAAGAGAATCCTGGTGTCAAAATAACCGTAACCCTCTCGATTGACTGTTATATGGACATGCCTGACGCCGTAATAGTTTCCTGGCACTACCGAGCCGAACTGGTAACGGCCCTTCTGGTCGGATTCCAGCACGGTGCTGTAACGCTCGCTGTAATCACCCTTGCCATCGGCCTGCCGGATAAAGATCCTGGCGCCCGCGACCGGCGTGCCATCGACGCTGGTAACCCGGCCGCGGATATTCATGCGCTCCCCGGGATCGCCGGGTCGCCACATATCGATCAATTTCGCCCGGTTCTCGTCGGCGCTGCCCGGAGTCGACGAACCGGACTGCGCGAGAATCAGCCCGGACCCGAAAACTGCGTTTGAAATCAACAGGTTAACAGTTAATACCAGAAAAGAAATCCTGATTCCCTGGGCACTCATGGGGCGAACCTCGGCCGGTTGAAGGACAAGTTTTTATAACCTATTTATGGCTCACCTACAACAGTGTTCACGCCCGTGACAATCCTGCAGGATCGATCCGGGTCACGGAAAATAACCGCTCGAGCCGCGCGCAAGCTCGGGCAGCTGCGACCGGGAGGCCATTGCTTCGGCGTCCTGGACGCGGCCAGCGTACGCTTAATGCGGCGGAAGCAGGACAAAATTACCGAAATGCTGCTTTTTGAGGAATTCCCGCTGCGCGTCGGCGATATCCTGCAGCGCAAAGGTTTTTGCGACCAGAGGGATAATTTCGCCTCTTTCGATGTAGCCGATCAGGTTCGGGAATACCGGTTCGTCCCAGGCGGTGCAACCGATCAGGCGCAGGTCCTTGAGGTAGAAATCGCGCATGTCCATGGTCACGATCGGCCCGGCAATTGCGCCCGATGACGCATAGCGCCCGCCCCGCCTGAGCAATTTGAGCACTGCTTCGAAGCCGTCGCCGGCGACGTTGTCGATGATGACGTCGACGCTGCCCGCCCCGAGCTCGGCGATGAGGTCGGCGCCGCGCTCGATGACCTCGATGCCGAGCGAACGCACCGCGTCGACCTTGGATTTTCCGGCGATGCCGATCACCCGCGCACCGCGGCGCCGGGCGAGCTGCGCCACGGCGGAACCGACTCCGCCCGAGACACCGGGTACCAGCACGCAATCCGAATCGCAGACCGCGGTGCGATGCACCATGTTTTCGGCGGTGCCATAGGCGCACGGAATCGTGGCCAGCTCGGTATCGCTCCAGTCGCAGTCGATCGCGAATACTTCGCTCGCCGGAACCTTGACATACTGCGCAAAGGCGCCGTCGAAATCTGACGCCATCCAGATGTTTTCCAGCGAGGCGAAGCCGTTCTCGCGCATGCAGGCCCGCACCAGCACCCGTGCTCCCGGTCCTGGCGCCGCGACGCCGGGACCCTGGGCGACCACTTCGCCGCAGCAATCCGTGCCCTGGATCAGAGGGAAAGGCGTGGTTTCGTTCCAGCCGCCGTCGGCGAGGTTGCCGGCGTCGTGCTCGCTCGCGGCGAACTGCTCGGTGCCGCTCTTGACCGAGGACGAATACCAGCCCAGGCGGGTGTTGATTTCGGTATTGTTGACGCCGGCGGCGAGAACCCTGAGCAGCAGCTCGCCGGCGCCGG
>JAOTTY010000220.1 GCA_029864185.1 Gammaproteobacteria bacterium | reverse complement strand
GTCCGTCCAGTCGAAGCCTACGCTGAATCGTGGGTTTAGCTTTATCACTGATATCGATAAATACCAGGTCGGTTTTGGGATTCCACCAGATGTAGGGGGCGGAGGCATCGGCTACAACTGTATTTATCGGGGTGACAAATGGCGCTCTGACCAGGGCGACAATCAGGTTGTCCTGCTCGGACAAATAGAGACCGGATACGGACCCGTCTAATTCTAGCGTGGACAGGATATTCATCGATTGTGCGGGCCATGCATCGGCGATGATCAGCCTGTCTTGCTGGGCAATGTACAGGTTGCCCTCACTGTCAGCCTTCACACGGTCCGCCTCATCCACCCCGGCTTCCTGGGTATTGGTCTGACTGACGTCATCCGGTTGGGCAATGTCGCCCAGGGTTGAAGACGGCGAGCCTTCTTCCTGTAGTGACGAGATGGCTACGTCATTAAACTGGTTGGGTGTATAACGCTGGTAAGAAACCAGGTTTTCCACCCAGTTGTCGATAAGCTTATTCTGCAGTTCCATGCAGTTTTGCATGGGCTTTAACGCGACCTGGCCGATTGGCGTATCGGCCTGTTCAATTGCTGTTGCCGGATCGCTGCTGTTATTGCAGGCTGCCAATAACAGCAGGGCTGCAGCAAGGGAATATACCGCCGTAATTCTCATCACATTCTATCCGTAAACTGCAGAAGATTTATTGATGTTGTGCCTCTAACAGTCAGGAATCAAGCGAAAAAATTGGAACAATCGGCGTCAGAGAGGAATGGCACTAACTTAACGAAAAAGAGTCATTTCCGCGCTTGCAGCAAAATTTCTAAGGAGCGCTCTCCGGTTGTCTCGAAATCCCCGCTTGCGCGGGGATGACAAGTTTAGGTAACTTCCAGTAGGGACAGAGAACGCTTGTTTCTTATATTCTCGACAATTAACCCCTGACAAAGACTTCCGGATTTTGCGGTCGTGACAGGTGATATCGAGGGACGAGGCCTTCGAGATCAGACGCGTAGAACAGATCGTCTTGTCGATTGTCGTTGCTGCCCGTCAAGGGGCATAACCTCGGCAATCGATTCCCGCGCATTATCTCATCGATAAAAAAGCAAGCCGAGTTTTTCGATCCAATACCTGGCATTAAAAAGAATTGCGTAGCGATAAGTCTTAATTCGCTTTACTATTATTTTAAATTGAGTCTTGTGCAAACAGTCGCCCTCAATCGGATATTCCTTGATTTGAGGCAGGTTATCCTCGTGGATTGATATCAATTCGGTGCAAAGCAATGAATGACAAAGTCAAACGGCTTCAAGCGCTTACGATCAAGCAACATGACAAAATCAAGGAGCTGGAACTGGAGAATCAGGATTTAAAAACGCTGCTACGTACGCTGGAAATTCGAATTCAGGACTTAGAAGAGACGAGAATGGCAATTGATTTCGCGACTGCCGAAATTCCAGTTGATCTAGACTTAATTCCGGAAGATGCCAATGGTCATTCGAACGAATAACCATTGGTATTAATTTTACCAGGTGAATCTTGTCGTTAACTTTCTGCCAATTTCGATGAATCCAGGCTTACCTATCTCACTTTAATAATTCATCCCATAATGTGGCTAGCCCAAATGGCAAACAGAATTCCATTAGTGCAAGGGCAGATTATTGATCTGATCTACCAACCTACTCAGGTTACAAATTGTCTTATTCAACTTGGAATACAGTGTTTCCGGACTGGAGGACTGACTCGGTAATATGTCCTTTCCTGCAACCCGTAATTGTGCATTGTCATGCTCAAGGGTTTGTGCATCATCTTGCAATGATTTGTTACCGCGATAATAGGCATCCTTCAAAATCCGAAATTCCTGATCCATCTCGAGCGTTGCAATTATATACTGCATCTTGACCGCGGCGGTTACTAAACGAAGTTTCTGGTCATCTTCAAGCATTTATATACTATAAATAGCGTTAAATACGATGGGCATGGAACAGGCATTTCCCAAGTGCCGACCCGCAATTCCTTAGAGGATTCAGATTACCCTGGCGCAGGTGAAAATTACGTGAAAATATGAAAAAAATACCGGTAACCGATTTATCGCAATTTCTAATCGATACCGCTTTATCTGATTTCGAAGTCCTGCATATTCCTGCTTGCTGAAATTCGACTTTTTCCATTAATTCACATGTTCGGAGTGAAATACTTCCTTGGCTAATAACAGTTTACGGCCTAGATATTAACTCTGCGTATTTGAGTATGCAGTACTCAATGAGAGTCATCTTTGAAGGTATTTGGAGTTCTGTATGTTTAACTGGTTATTTAGGAACAGGAGAAAGGTTGCCTCGGTTACCCCCCAAATGGCGATGAGTGAATTGGCAATGAGAGCAAGTATTGCGGGTAAGCTCAGAAATTATAATGCAGACGAAGACACAACTATCTCGGAATTCACTCTGGCTGAGGACGAAAAAGGAATAAAGACTGTGGGGAAAATGAAGTCGGTTAAAGATCATGATGTCTGGGGTCAGGCTAATCCCCGGGAAACGGGTAAGTGGTATAAGGAAGTTCGACGGAAAACTAAAAGATCACAGGTCGGTAAGCGCCCTACCCCTCATCGCTAAAAACTCATGGCCTGGTTGCGGTAAACCCGCGGACACCCGACTTTCCGTCTTCACGAGAACCATTGTTTACAGCCGGTTAGCCGGTCTGGATTCGATTGAATTCGGCTGACGACTACCTGGGGTCCCGGCAATGGCATGGTCGGTTACTGCCGCTCGTCCAATATTTCCAAGCGCCTGTGTTATGGAAACATACCCTTGATCGGTCACTACTACGGTTGGAGAATGAAGAAGCATCCGGGTACTCACGATCGCGTTCGTCGCGATAGCCCGCCGGGGCAACGGCAAAGAATTCAATCGTTTTCTAGATCGGGCAGACCAGGCTGCCGAGCTTTTCGGTGAGTTTCATATTTTCCGAGTAATCCACCGGGCAGTCGATTACAACGACGGTGTCGTCGGCGATTGCCTGCTTCAGCGTCGGTAGCAGATCCGCCGCCGACTCGACGCGGTAACCCTTCGCACCGAAGCTCTCGGCATACCTGACCAGGTCGGGATTGTTGAATTCGATCTGCGTATCTCGACCGAAACGACGATCCTGGTGCCACTTGATCAACCCGTACTCGCTGTCGTTCCAGACCAGTATGACGATCGCGACCCCGATCCTGAGCGCGGTCTCGATTTCCTGCGAGTTCATCAGGAAACCGGCATCGCCGGTCACCGTCAGGGCGGTGCGGTCCGGGAATGCGAGCCTGGCCGCGATCGCGCCCGGCAGACCGATGCCCATCGCGGCGAAACCGTTGGAAATAATGCAGGTGTTGGGGCATTCCGCCTGGTACATGCGCGCCATCCACATCTTGTGGGCGCCGACGTCCGCAACAACGATATCGCCAGGTTCGAGCGCCTTGCGCAGGTCGAGGATGATGCGTTGCGGCACCATCGGGAAGGCATCGTTGTTTTCATGCTCGATGAACTCGGCAACGATGGTTTCACGCAGCGATCTGAACTCCGACTCGGTCCGCGGTTCAGCCCCAATGGCAATGCCGTCGAGGGCGGCGCCGATATCGCCGACCACGCCGCATTCGAGAATATAGTGCTCGTCGACCTCGGCCGGACTCATGTCGACGTGAATGATCTTGGCCGTGTTCTGCTCGTTCCAGAGCTGCGGGTGATACTCGATCATGTCGTAACCGACACAGATCACGACGTCGGCGCGGTCGAATCCGCAAGCGATATAATCATGCGCCTGCAGCCCTACCGTGCCCAGGGACAGCTCGTGCGAGAACGGGATCACGCCCTTCGCCATGAAGGTGGTCGCGACCGGGATATTCAGTTTCTCGGCAAACGACACCAGCGCGGCGCTTGCCCCGGCGCGGATCACGCCGTTACCCGCCATGACGATTGGAAATCTGGCCTGTGAAATGATCTGCGCGGCCTGCGCGATTTTTTCCGGCGGCGGGACCGGCGACTTTGCGCTCTGCACCCTTAGCGGATGCTTGCCCTCGATCAGCATCTCGGCGACGTTTTCGGGAAAATCGATGAAACTGCCACCCGGCTTCTCGGCCTGTGCAGCCTTGAAGGCCTTGCGCAGGATCTCAGGGACGATTTCCGGCTCGCGAATCTGCACGCTGTACTTCGATATCGGCTCGAACAGGTTTACCAGGTCCAGCACCTGGTGGCTTTCCTTGTGCATGCGCGTGGTGGCGGCCTGCCCGGCGATGCCGACAATCGGTGCGCGGTCCATGTTGGCATCGGCAAACCCGGTCACCAGGTTAGTGGCGCCTGGACCCAGCGTCGACAGGCACACCCCCGCCCTGCCGGTCAGTCGTCCGTATACGTCGGCCATGAACGCGGCGCCCTGCTCGTGGCGCGTGGTAATGAACTTGATCGAGCTGCCGATCAGCGCATCCATGACATCCAGGTTTTCTTCGCCGGGAATGCCGAAGATGTACTCGACGCCCTCGTTTTCGAGGCAACGCACGAAAAGTTCGCTTGCTTTCATGCTGGTTCCTTAAGCTGTTTTAGACTGATTTCCACCCGAATCATAATAAATCCATCGCCTGCTTACCGGTATTTATTGGCCGCGGAAAAAAATCACTCCTCAAACTGCAGCACAAATGGCACAATCCCGCCGCTTGAAAACCTAGACATGCGATAAACCAAAGGAGTAATCATGGAACAAATAACCACCTGGCTTTCGGAAAACGCGCTGGACTGGGGCATCCAGATCGCGATTGCGATCGCCATCTTTATCGTCGGGAAATTGGTCGCACGCATGATCAGCAACCTGATCGAGAAGGCGATGCGCCGCTCGAAAACAGACGACATGCTGGTCGGATTCATCGGCAATATCATATACGGCATCCTGCTGGTTGCGGTGGTGCTAGCGGCGCTCGATACGCTCGGTGTCAACGTCACCTCGCTGCTCGCGATCCTCGGCGCGGCCGGACTCGCCGTCGGTCTCGCACTCAAGGATTCGCTCGGCAATTTCGCCGCTGGGGTCATGATCATCATCTTTCGTCCATTCAAGATCGGCGACTTTATTACCGCGGGCGGCACTTCGGGCGTGGTCGACGAGATCGGCCTGTTCTCGACGATGATGCACACCGGTGACAACCAGCGCGTCATCGTGCCGAACTCGTCGATCATCGGCGGTAACATTATCAACACCAGCGCGCTGCCGACGCGTCGTGTCGACCTGGTATTCGGCATCAGCTACAACGACAACATTGGCCAGGCGCGCGATATCGTCCTGGCGGTGATGGCAGCGGACGAGCGTATCCTCAAGGACCCCGCGCCGGCGGTTGCGGTCGGCGAACTCGCCGACAGCAGCGTCAACCTGAACGTGCGTCCCTGGGTTAATACGGGGGACTACTGGCCGGTTCGCGCCGACCTGCTCGAGACCATCAAGGTTAAATTCGACGATGCCGGGATCAGCATTCCTTACCCGCAGCAGGACGTGTATATGCACGAGGTGAAATCGGAAGCCTGATCGATCGGGGCCGGGTTCGCCCGGCCCGCTCGCTCAGAGCCTGCGCGGTAAAAACGACGTGGCAAAACTGGCCGCGAGCAGCAGTAGCGCAAGCAGCAGGTAGAAAACCTCGATCGGCGCAACCAGCAGCACCAGCGACACCAGTAGCGGCGTCAATAGATTCGAAGCTTCGCGCCAGGTCGAAAATATCATCGTCATCTCGGTTCTTTCCCGCCCTCTCACCATGCGCATGAAAGGAATATTGCCGACGACGTCCAGCGCGGCTGCGCCAAACGAAGCAAGAATCCAGTAAACCAGGCCGATCGGCGTCGGCTTGCCATTGAGAAACAGCATCACCAGGGCGCCGGCGCAAATGACCTGGGCGACGACGATCACGATCCGGGTGCCGTGCATGCCTACCAGCCTGCGCGTCAACGGGCTCAATAGCATCAACGCGCTGGTCAGCGATATCAGTGCTCCCGCCATCCAGTTCGGCAATCCGGCCTCGACGACGTAGATCGGCCCGTAGATAAAGAGCGTGAGCCAGAATACCGAGCGGGTCAGCGTGATGACATAGGCGATGCGCAATGCCGGCTGGGAAAAGTACCTGGGGATCAGTTTCAGCGGGTTCGTCGAGGCCGTTTTCGCCTTGCTGATAACCTGGTTTTGCCCGAGGCGCAGATACCAGAAATAAGCGAGTGCGGCCATCGACGACAACATGGTCAAAACGACAGGCGTCCAGTGACCGGCCTCGTTCCACAGCCAGACTCCGAGCGTCGGGCCGATTATCCAGGCCACACCGCTGTAGAAAATGCGGCGCGACTCGGTCACGATCAGTTCGGTTTTTTCGATGTAGTCCATGATGTAAAGGGACAGGCAAACAGCGAACAGCGAGCCCGCGGCTTTCTGCAGGCCGATCGCCAGCGCCAGCTCGTAGCCGCCGCCAAACAGCAGGATCGTGGCGGATACCAGCGAAAAGCCGCCGGCGAGGGTTACGACCCAGCGTCGTTTCAGCCAACGTTCGAGCGTCGCGAAATTGAGCGTGAGCGTCAGCGTAATCAGCGACGCCAGCAGGTAGACCAGCGTCACGGCCTGTTTCGATCCGAGCGCATCGAACGCCAGCAGCGGGATGACGCCGACCAGCAGCGCCCTCGAGAAGCATTCGAACGCATTCAGCCTGGCTAGGGGTTTTCCTGCATCGCCGGAAACGACCAGCAATGCGGACGGTCTCGGTTGAATAGCGCCGGCCTCCGGTAATCAAATTTGCGCAGCATAACAAAACCGTTACCGCGTCGGTGACAAAAATATGGTTGCGGGATTTGCGCTCGTTACCGGCCTGCCAAAGCAGCCGGGGAACACTAGGCGTAGGGTGCGAGCGGCTCGCCGCCGATTGTAATCCGGTGCATCAGCCGGCCTTCGCCATGGTAATCGTTGAGCGCACAGTGATGCGTGGCGCGGTTGTCCCAAATCGCTATCGAGCCCGGCCGCCAGTGAAAACGGCAGGTGAATTCGTTCCGCCTGGCATGAACGTACAGGTAATCGAGCAGGGGTTGGGATTCTGCCTGGGTCCAGCCCTCGAACTTGACGGTGAAGTCGCCGTTGACATACAGCGCGGGCCGGCCCGACAGCGGGTGCCGGATCACGACCGGGTGAACGGCATCCTGGGTTGCGGCCTCGGCGTTACCGAGCCTGCCCCCGAGGTCTTCCATGTCGGTGCCCGCATAGGCGCCGGCGCCAAACGCGTGCCGGCTAGAGTGCTCCGCGCTCATCCTCGACAGCATTTTCTTGAGACCGTCGGAGAGCGCGTCGTAGGCCGTGTACATGCT
>JAOTTY010000017.1 GCA_029864185.1 Gammaproteobacteria bacterium | reverse complement strand
GCCGACGATATCCATGCCTGCCATAAGCGGCCCTTCTATCACCTGCAGCGGTGATTCCACCTGCTGCAGCGCCGCGGCGGTATCCTCCAGGATATGGTCGGCAATACCCTTGACCAGTGCGTGCTGCAGGCGCTCGTCGACCGGCCAGTCGCGCCATTCGGCAAGCGCCGCCTCGCTTTCAGCCCCCTGTTCGCGATAACTCTCGGCGATTGCGAGCAGGCGTTCGGTAGCGCAGGCGTCGCGATTCAGCACGACATCCTCCACCGCATCGCGCAGGGCAGGAGGGATGTCGGCGTAAATCGCCAGTTGCCCCGCGTTGACGATACCCATGTCCATACCGGCCTGGATCGCGTGGTAAAGGAACACCGCGTGGATTGCCTCGCGCACCGGATTATTGCCACGAAACGAAAACGAGACATTCGACAGGCCGCCCGAGACCAGCGCACCCGGCAGCCGTCGCTTGATTTCGCGGGTCGCATCGATAAATGCGAGGCCGAAGTGGTTGTGTTCCGGCATGCCGGTCGCGACCGCGAAAATGTTAGGATCGAAAATAATGTCGGTTGGCGCGAAGCCCAGTTCGTCGATCAGCAGGCGATAGGCGCGGGAACAGATATCGATCCGCCGCTCGACGCTGTCGGCCTGGCCCCGTTCGTCGAATGCCATGACCACGACCGCTGCGCCGTAGTGCTGGCAAAGCCGCGCCTGGCGCAGGAATTCCGCTTCTCCGGCCTTGAGGCTGATCGAATTGACAACCGATTTTCCCTGCACGCAGCGTAAGCCGGCTTCGATTACTTCCCAGCGCGACGAATCGATCATGATCGGTACCCGTGAAATGTCGGGTTCGGCGGCAATGAGATTCAGAAAATAACGCATTGCCTCGACCGAATCGAGCAGGCCTTCATCCATATTGATATCGATGATTTGCGCACCGTTGTCGACCTGCTGGCGCGCCACGTTTAGCGCCGCTTCGAAGTCGCGTTCGATAATCAGCCGCTTGAACTGGGCCGAACCGGTGACATTGCAACGCTCGCCGACATTGACGAATAGCGAATCGGCATCGATGGTGAAAGCTTCGAGTCCGGACAGACGGCAAGCGGGACTGGGCGCCGGCGGCTTACGCGGGGTTGCACCGTCGACCGCGGCGCGCATCGCGCGAATGTGTTCGGGGGTCGTTCCGCAGCAGCCTCCAACGATATTGACCAGCCCGGCTTCGGCCCATTCGCCGATATGTGCGGCCATGTTGTCGGCGCTTTCGTCATAGCCGCCGAATTCGTTGGGCAGACCGGCGTTCGGATGCGCGCTGGTATAACAGTCCGCGATTGTCGAGAGCCTGTCGATATGCTGGCGCAGTTCGGTGGGTCCAAGCGCACAGTTCAGTCCAACCGCGAGCGGATTGGCGTGGCGTATCGAATGCCAGAAAGCTTCGCAGGTTTGTCCTGACAGGGTGCGGCCGGAGGCGTCGGTAATCGTACCGGAAATGATCAGCGGTAAACGCCTGCCCAGGTTGTCGAACAGGGTTTCGATTGCAAATATGGCGGCGCGCGCGTTCAGCGTATCGAATACGGTTTCGATCATCAGCAGGTCGACGCCGCCGCGTATCAGGGCCATCGCCGATTCGGAATAGGCGTTGGCCAGCTGTTCGAAATCGACGTTGCGATACCCCGGGTCGTTCACTTCGGGCGACAGGCTCGCGGTGCGGTTGGTGGGTCCGAGTACGCCCGCCACCCAGCGCGGTTGCAGCGGCGTTATTACATTGAAACGGTCGACGGCGGCGCGCGCCAGCCGCGCCGAGGTTTCGTTGAGCTCCGTGGCCAGGGATTCCATCCGGTAGTCAGCAAGCGCGATCGCGGTCGAATTAAAGCTATTGGTTTCAATGACGTCGGCACCGGCCTCGAGGTAGGCTTCGTGGATGCCGCGGATGATATCCGGTTGCGTCAGCGACAACAGGTCGTTGTTGCCGCGCAACTCGAGCGGCCAATCCCGGAAACGATCGCCCCGGTAATCCTGCTCGGTCAGGCCATGCGCCTGGATCATCGTTCCCATTGCACCGTCGAGCAGCAGGATGCGCCGCTTCAGCGCGCCATCGATAGTATTATTTTGCATTTGACTTTCTTCGAGTTGTAATTAACATATAAAGATATGTTTATATCATTATTGAAATAAAATGCAAACACTTGATAGCTTGCTGGTCGGGTTACGCGCCGCGGGTGAGCACACGCGCCTGCGTATCCTGGCCCTGTGCGCGCGCGGAGAGTTGAGCGTTTCGGAACTTGTGAAAATTCTGGGGCAGAGCCAGCCGCGCGTGTCGCGTCATCTGAAGGTCATGGTCGAAGCGGGTCTGCTGGAGCGTCTGCCCGAGGGTGCGCAGGTATTTTACCGGGTGTCCGACGAGGCCATGGTGTCGAGGCTGGCGCAGGCGCTGGTTGCGTTGATCCCTGCATCGGACGCCGGTCTCAAGCGTGATTTTTCGCGCCTGCAACAGGTGCGCGACGCGCGCGCGAAGCAGGCCCAGGACTACTTCCAGACGGTCGCGGAATCCTGGGATTCGATCCGCTCACTGTATGTGCCACAACGGCAGGTCGAAGCGAAGCTACTCGAAATAATCGGCACGGATCCGGTCGACGAGCTGCTCGATATTGGTACCGGTACCGGCCGCATTCTGGAAATTCTGGCGCCACGCGTGGGCCGCGGCGTCGGTATCGACCTGAGCAACGACATGCTGACGGTGGCGCGTAGCAATATCGAGCGAGGTCGCTATTCGAATATTCACGTGCGCAAGGGCGACATGTATCGGCTGCCGGTAGAAGACGGCAGCGTCGACCTGGCCGTGCTGCACATGGTCATGCACTACAGCGATTATCCGCTGGAGGTAGTTCGTGAAGTTGCCAGGGTGCTGCGCGGAGGTGGCCGGCTGGTAGTCATCGATTTCGGTTCCCATACCGAAGAAAAACTGCGTAGCGAATATCAGCATCATCGACTGGGATTCACCGACAGCGAAATTCTGCAGTGTTTCGAATCAGCCGGCCTCGAATACGAGCAGGATATCGAGCAGCTGGTGGGCGACCCGCTCACGGTGAAATTCTGGCAGGCACGCCAACGGCAAAGACTGCATACGCTCAATCCAGCACTTCAGGCTCATAAATGAAAAGGCGATCCCAATGAATGACTCGAAAAATAATACCAGGTTTTCCTACGAATTTTTTCCACCGCGGAACGAGCGAATGCAAAGGCGCCTGTGGCGTTCGATAGGACAGCTCGAGCGCCTGGGGCCATCGTTTTTTTCGATGACCTACGGCGCCCTCGGGAGCGCGCAGGAGGTGAGCATCGAAAACGCTATCGCGATGCATCGCGATTCACCGGTGGCGGTCGCTGCGCACCTGACCTGCAGCAGCGCCACCAGGGAGCAGGTCGATGGCGTGGTTCGTCAATTTTATGATGCGGGTATACGGCGAATTGTCGCGTTACGCGGTGACGCTGCCAGTCCGAAGGAGACTTCGACCCCGGGTTACGGGTCGGTGCTTGAATTGATCGAATCGTTGATCGGGTATGGGGACATCGACATCAGTGTCGCCGCCTACCCCGAGGTTCATCCCGAGGCCGTTAGCGCCTCGGCGGATCTGCAGCATCTGCAGCGCAAGCTCGACGCGGGTGCGCAGCGCGCGATTACGCAATACTTTTTCGACGCCGATTGCTTTTTGCGATTTCGCGACCGTGCGCAACGGATCGGTATCGACAAGCCGATCATCCCGGGCATTTTACCGGTTCATGACCTCGACAGGGTCAGGCTATTCAGCGAGCGTTGCGGGGCTACGGTGCCGGCGAGCTACGACAAACTGTTTGTCACGGTCAAAAACGATCCCGAGGCGCAATACCGGCTGGCGCTGGAACTCGCTGTCGATCTGTGCGAGCGGCTTAATCGCGAAGGGGTCGATAGTTTCCACTTCTACACCCTGAATCAAACCGATATGTGCCTCGATATTAGCCTGGCGCTGGGTGCTTCGCTGCAGCAACCGAAATTAACGACGGCTGCCTAGTAGCGTCTCTCGACCGCGTAGTCGGCAAGAAATAGTAACGCCTGTTTATATTCGCTGGCCTGTAAATCGACAATGCTCTGTTTCGCCTGCTCGGCATGCATCTGCGCCTGGTCGATCGTGTATTGCAACGCACCGGTAGCGACGATAGCCCGGTTGATATCGTCGAAACGCTCGGCGTGGCCGCTCTCGATCGCTTCGCGGATCAGATTGCGTTGGGCCTCGCTGCCGGTTGCCATGGCGCGGATCAGGGGCAGCGTCGGCTTGCCCTCGGCGAGGTCGTCGCCGACGTTCTTGCCGAGCTCGTCGCTCTCGGCGGAATAATCGAGCGCGTCGTCGATCAGTTGAAAGGCGACGCCGAGATGATTGCCGTAAGCCTGCAGGGCGCGCTCATGAGCGGGGTCGGCCTGGCCCAATAGCGCGCCGATGCGCGCCGCGGCCTCGAACAGGCAGGCGGTTTTGGCGTAGATGACTTCGTGATATTTGGCCTCGCTGGTGTCGGGATCCCTGATATTGAGCAACTGCAGCACCTCTCCCTGGGCGATCGTATTTGTGGTATTGGCGAGCAGGTCCATGATCGCCATCGACTGCGCGCGCACCATCATCTGGAAGGCGCGTGAATAAAGGTAATCACCCACTAGTACTGCTGCCTCGTTGCCCCAGATCGTGCTCGCGGTACGCTGGCCGCGGCGCATGTCGGAATCATCGACGACGTCATCGTGCAGCAGCGTCGCGGTATGAATAAACTCGACCACCGCGGCGAGCAGCGCGTCGTCTTCGCCCCGGTAGCGGCAGGCCCTGGCCGCGAGAATAACCAGCATCGGACGCAGGCGTTTGCCGCCGCTTAGAATAATATGCTTGCTGAGCTGATTGATCAGCACGACGTCGGACGCCAGATTGTCGGTGATTACCTGGTTTACGCGCAGCATATCGCTATCGGTGAGCGTTTTCAGGTCATCCAGCGTGAACGGACGATTGGAGCTTGCGGCGACTTCGGACATAGTGCGGAGTATCGCAAAGACACCGCCCACGATCTAGCGCTAGTAGCTGTTTTTGTTACAGGGATTGATAATATTTTATCAGTATTTCAGCCACCTCCGGCCGTGAAAATTCCTTGGGTGGAGCGATCCCATGGCTCAGCATTTCGCGTACCTTCGTGCCGGACAACAGCACGAAGTCGTCCTTCGTATGATCCGGCGCCTCGTTCATCATCACCACCCGATTCAGTTTCTTCGACCAGGCGGTGTGATCGGCGCGGAAGATTTCGATCTCGAGCGCGTCCTCTGGAACCTCGGTGTCGAAGATGGTTTGCGCGTCGAAGGCGCCGTAGTAGTCGCCGACTCCGGCGTGATCGCGGCCGATTATGAAATGGGTTGCCCCCATGTTCTGCCTGAAATACGCGTGCAGTACCGCCTCGCGCGGCCCGGCGTAGAGCATGTCGAACCCGTATCCGGTGACGATCGCGCTGTTTTCCGGGAAGTAGAGTTTTACCATCGTGCGAATCGCGTTATCGCGCACGTCGGCGGGAATGTCGCCCGGCTTCAGTTTGCCGAGCAGCATGTGGATAACCAGCCCGTCGCAGTGGAGTCGATCCATCGCCATGTGGCATAGCTCCTCGTGGGCGAGGTGCATCGGGTTGCGGGTCTGGAACGCGACCACGCGCTGCCAGCCGCGCCGTTCGATTTCGCCGCGGATCTCCACCGCGGTGCGGAAAGTATCGGGAAAGTCGGTTTCGAAATAGCTGAAGTTCAGCACTTCGATCGGCCCGCTGATGGCGTAACGGCCATGACCATTGAAAGCGGCTACCCCGGGGTGTTCCAGGTCCTGCGTGCGGTAGACTTCCCGGGTCATCACCTCCATTTGCTCAGCGCTAACCTTTTCGATTGTATCGACCTGCTGAATCGCAATGACCGGCTTGCCGTCCACGTTCGGGTCGCGCAACGCAACGCGCCCCGCGCCCTCGATACCGTCCAGGGATTCGACCAGGTTAAGAATCGGCACCGGGAAAAAGCGGCCGTCGGTCATATGCATGTTTTCGGCGCATCCCATCCCGTCGGCCAGGTTCATGTAGCCCTCGAGCGGCGTGAAATATCCGCCGCCCATCATTACCGCATTGGCCGCGGCGGCGGAACTGATTTCGACAGAGGGGAGGCGGCTGGCTTCTTCGATAAGCTCGTCGCGTCTGGTTTTATCGTAAACGAATAGAGGTTTCAGGCTGTCTGAGCCTACGGGGCTGATCATGGTTAGGGATTCCTGGTTGCGTTGAGAGGGAATGTAACTACTGCTAACCCGGTTAGCAATCGAATCTGATTGGGGGTGCATTCAACGGCTTTATACTGTTTTCGCGTCAGCGGCAGCTGACCAGCCCCGCAACCAGGCGGTCGAGTCTTTGCAAAACCTTTACCGGATTTTGCGGTGCAAGCTGCATCGCCGCGAGGTTTACGATTTTCAGGCGATACTTTTGCGCCAGCCTGCGCGCCAGTGGGCCTGCCGGCGTTTCGACGGTCAGCAGGCAGGAAGCCGGATTTTGCCGCAGCAACTCTTCCACCCGGTTGAGGTCGTGCAGGCCACCGTGGCTGTCATGCTGGTCGTGAAGCGTTGCTATCGCCGCCAGGCCCATGTCCTGCTCGAAGTGATCGAGAAACGCGTGGTCCGTGACATATGCGATCGACAGCGACTGCAGGCGCAGGCGAGCCTGGCTTCGCCAGCGCGAAATTGCAGCCAACAAAGCGTCGCGGTTATGTCGGTAAGCGTCGCGATTAGCGGGGTCAAGTTCCTGCAACGCCGCGGTAATCAGCTCGGCGGCCTGCGTCAGCCGCCGCGGCGAATACCAGATGTGGCCCTGGCCGGGGTCGATGGCCAGTAACGGCAGCAGTTCCAGCTGCCGGGTCGACGCGGGCAGGGTTTCGGGCAGGCGATTGAAACCTGCCTCGAAATTACGATCGATCCAGACGACCAGGTCGGCCTGCTGCAAAAGGCGCATGTGCGAGGGCCTGAGAGCGAAATGATGAATCGAGGCATGATCTTTCATAATCGTTTCGGGCTCCGCGATGCCCGACATGAGCGCCGCGGTAAGCTCCTGCAGCGGCACGATAGACGCCACCACGCTCGGCGCGGCCGACAATACGCCGGATTGCAGGCACAGCAGCAGCAGTATCAGGCGCATCGGCGCGGTTCGGGGTAGCGGCACATCAAGTTATGTTATAATATAACACTATGTCACGCAAAGCCCAGCATTCCGACATAGCCTTCCGTAAACATGATCATCGCCGCTGCCAGCGCGAGCTGATGTCCGAGGCGCAACAGTTATGCGCGCGGCGTAAACAGCGCCTGACCTCACGGCGCCGGCAGGTTTTCGAGATAATGCTAGCCAGCCATCAGCCGATGGGAGCGTACGATATCCTCGCCGCGATGAACCGTGTCGATAATCGTGAGCACATCGCGCCTCCGATCGTCTACCGCGCGCTAGACTTCCTGATGGGCGAGGGCCTGATCCATCGCATCGAAAGCAAAAACGCCTTCATCACCTGCGTCGACCCGGGGCATCGCCGCGCCGCGCAGTTCCTGATTTGCCGTGATTGCGACCAGGTAGCCGAACTCGAAACCGAGGATGCCAGCCTGGTGGCCGCGGCAGCGGACCTCGGTTTCGCGGTCGACCATTCGGTGGTCGAGATAACCGGGGTCTGCGCAGAGTGCCAGAAGCATGCCGGATGACATGCTGCTACAGGCGCGCGACGTCGGCTATTCGTCGGGTAACCGCCTGATCCTGGATGGCGTCAGCTTCGAACTGCGACGCTCCCAGATAACCACGATCATCGGCCCCAACGGCGCCGGCAAGACGACGCTTACCAATATCGTGACCGGCCTGATTGGCAACTTCGACGGTGAGATCGAGCGGCTGCCCGGACTGCGCATCGGTTACCTGCCGCAGAAGGTCTATGTCAATACGTTGATGCCGCTCAGCGTGGAAAGACTATTGCGGCTCACGCGCAGCGCCAGCGACGCCGAAATCGAAGGCGCGCTTGCGCAAACCGGGGTCGACCATCTGCGGCGGCGCCAGGTGCAATCCCTGTCCCAGGGAGAAATGAAACGCGTGCTGCTGGCGCGCACCACGCTCGGGAATCCCGACCTGATAGTGCTCGACGAACCGACCTCCGGCGTCGATGTCTCCGGTGAAATAAAAATGTACGAATTGATCGGCGAGCTACGCACCCGGTTGCATTGCGCGGTGCTGCTGGTATCGCATGATTTGCATCTGGTCATGTCGCAGACCGACCAGGTGCTGTGCCTGAACCGGCACCTGTGCTGCTCGGGCGTGCCCGAATCGGTCAGCCAGCACCCCGAATATCTCGCGCTGTTCGGCAAGTCCGCGGCGGAATCCATCGCGGTCTATACCCACCACCACGATCACGTGCACGATGATACCGGCGAGCCCGCGGAGCAAGGGCATGGCTGAATGGCTCGATGATTTCCTGGTACGCAGCGTCATCGCGGGGTTGATCATGATCGCGATTGCGGCGCCGATGGGCTGCCTGATGGTGTGGCAACGGCTCGCCTTCCTGAGCGATACGCTGGGGCACGCGGCGGTGCTCGGCGTCGGCCTGGGATTGATGCTGCAGCTGTTGCCGATCTTCGGCGTGCTCGCGGTCGCCCTCGTCATCGTGTTCTCGCTGAGCCGGGTCAGCAGTTTCAATACGGCGCTCACCGAGACCACGCTCGCGATAATCTCGCATACCGGCCTGGCTGGCGGTATTATCCTGGTCGGATTGCTGCCGTCGCAGTCGGTCAACCTCGAGGCTATCCTGTTCGGCGATCTGCTGGCGACGACGCGTACCGACCTGGTGAGCCTGCTGGTAACGACGTCGATACTGCTGGGCATCCTGCGGCATCACTGGCGCGCCTTTGTCGCGGTGTCGGTAAGCCGCGAGATTGCGCAGGCCGAGGGCATCGAGGTGCGCAGGGTACAGTTTTTGATGTACCTGATGATCGCGCTGCTGGTCGCCGTCATGATGAAGGTCATGGGCGTTTTACTGATCGCCGCGATGCTGGTCATCCCGACCACCAGCGCGCGCCTGTTCAGCCGCAGCCCCGAACAAATGGTCGCGGTCAGCGCCCTTTACGGGCTCGGCGCGCTGGCCGGGGGTATCGCCGGTTCTTTCCATTTCGATTTTCAGACCGGCCCGGCCATTGTCGTCAGCGCGACCGCGCTGCTGTTGATCACGCTCGGATTCAAGCGGATCGCGAGGCCCGGCTTCGAATAGCCTTCGAACCATTAATCGGGCTGCGGCGAAGGATGCTTCGGTGGTCGACGTCGGAACAGGGAAGCAATGGGAATCCAATTAGAGAATCAATTGGTTGTAAGCATTGACGGACACCTCGGCAGCCGCTAGAATTCGCCACCTTTTTCAGTATTGCATCGGAGTTCCACATGTACGCTGTCATCGCCACTGGCGGAAAACAGTATAAAGTCACCAAAGGTGAAACCCTGCGCGTGGAAAAGATTGCCGGCGACGAAGGCGACACCATCAAACTAGACAACGTGCTGATGGTTGCCGATGGCGACAAGGTCTCCGTGGGAACCCCGGTGCTCGACAAGGCGTCCGTAACCGCGAAGATCATGGCGCACGGCCGTGGCGACAAGGTCGAAATCGTCAAGTTCCGCCGTCGCAAGCACTCGCGCCGCCAGATGGGCCATCGCCAGAGCTATACTGAAATCGAAGTAACCGAAATCAAGGCATAGGAACCAGGTAATGGCACATAAGAAAGCGGCGGGTAGTACCCGCAATGGTCGCGATTCGGAATCCAAACGATTAGGCGTCAAGAAATTCGGCGGCGAAGCTGTCATCCCGGGTAATATCCTGGTACGTCAGCGCGGCACCAAGTTCCATCCCGGCGACAACGTCGGCTGCGGCAAGGACCATACGCTCTACGCGACCGCCGAGGGCAAGGTCGAGTTCAGGGTCAGGGGTCGCAATAACCGCACCTTCGTCAGCGTTGTTAACTAGCCTAGACTCTCGCCCCCTAACAGTTTAGAAAGCCTCGCCCTGCGAGGCTTTTTTATTTGCCGATGGTATGATCCCGCGATGAAATTTATCGATGAAGCCAATATTTACGTGAAAGCCGGCGATGGCGGGAACGGCATCGTCAGCTTCAGGCGCGAAAAATACATCCCGATGGGTGGGCCCGACGGCGGCGATGGCGGCGACGGCGGCTCGGTTTACGTGATCGGTTCGAAGGATTTGAACACGCTATCAGATTTTCGCCATACTCGACGCTTCGTTGCGCAGCGCGGCGCCAACGGGCAGGGCAGGAATTGTACCGGTGCGAAGGGCGAGGATGTCGTCATCGAGGTGCCGCTGGGCACGATGATCACGACGCTCGACCAGGGTGAGCTAATCGCCGACGTCGCGTCGGAGGCGGAGCCGATCCTGATTGCGCGCGGCGGCTTTCACGGCCTCGGTAATACGCGCTACAAGAGTTCGACCAATCGCGCGCCGCGGCAATGCAGCAAGGGCAGCAAGGGGGAAGAATTCAATCTCAGGCTGGAGCTCAAGGTCATCGCCGACGTCGGCCTGCTCGGCATGCCCAACGCCGGCAAGTCGACCTTAATCCGCGCGGTATCCGCGGCCCGGCCCAAGGTGGCCGATTACCCGTTCACGACGCTGCACCCCAATCTCGGCGTGGTCAGCGTCTCCAGGCACCGCAGTTTCGTCGTCGCCGATATTCCCGGGCTGATCGAGGGTGCCGCCGATGGCGTCGGTCTCGGTATCCAGTTCCTGAAACATTTGCAGCGCACCCGGCTGTTACTGCATATAATCGACGTCATGCCCGACGCGAGCGCGGATTCCGCGGTCGCGTCGGCGCAGAAGATACTGCGCGAACTGCGGCGCTACGATGAATCGCTATACCTCAAGCCGCGCTGGCTGGTATTGAACAAGCTCGACCTGGTGCCCGCAGACCAGCGAGACTCGGTATGTGCTGACATTACCGCGGGTCTGAACTGGGACGGCCCTGTGTACGCGATTAGCGCGCTGGACAGGCAGGGCGTCGATCCTCTTTGTAACGACATTATGAATTTCCTCGAGAACCATGAATCGCTATAGGAAAATTGTCGTCAAGATCGGCTCGGCGCTGATTACCGCAGGAGGCAGGGGCCTCGACCGCGGCATGATTAGCGCCTGGGCCGAACAGATGGCGCGCTTGCGCGCCGACGGCATCGACGTGGTGCTGGTTTCGTCGGGATCGATCGCCGAGGGCGTCACACGACTCGGGCTAAAATCCCGTCCGAAGAATATTTCCGAGCTGCAGGCCACCGCCGCGGTTGGCCAGATGGGCCTGGTGCAGGCCTACGAGGCCTGCTTCCAGGCGCATGGCATTCATAGCGCGCAAATCCTGCTGACCCATGCCGACCTGTCGAACCGGCAGCGTTACCTGAACGCGCGCAGCACGCTGCGCACCCTGCTGCAATTCGGGACGATCCCGGTTATCAACGAAAACGACAGCGTCTCCAACGAGGAAATCCGCTTTGGCGATAACGACACGCTGGGCGCGCTGGTCGCAAACCTGGTCGAGGCAGACCTGCTGATCATACTCACCGACCAGGCGGGCCTGTTCGATGCGAATCCCGTCGATAATCACGATGCAAAATTGATCGAGCACGCCGACGCCAACGACCCGAGGCTCGCCGGGTATGCGGGCCCGAGCAGCGGCGAACTCGGCCGCGGTGGCATGCAGACCAAGGTCAGCGCCGCCCGGCTCGCGGCGCGCTCCGGAACCCATACGGTAATCGTTTCCGGTAAACTGGATAACGTTATCCTGCGCGTAGTCCAGGGTGAAGCCCTGGGTAGTTTCCTCGAAGCGAGCGAGGGGCATCTCGCGGCGCGCAAGCAATGGCTGGCCGGGCACATGCGCTGCGCCGGCAGGCTGACGCTCGACGACGGTGCGGTCGACGTCCTGGTCAACCGCAACGCGAGTCTGTTGCCGATCGGGGTCAAGGCAATCAGCGGCGTCTTCAATCGCGGCGAGGTCGTCGCCTGCCTGGCGCCGGACGGCACCGAGGTTGCGCGAGGACTGGTCAATTACCCGTCCGATGAATGCAAGCGGATCATCGGCAAACCGAGCAGCCGCATCGCGGACATTCTTGGTTACCAGGACAATCCGGAGCTGATCAACCGTGAAAACCTGATACTGACGAAGCCCGACCCATGAGTAAAAAAATTATCGCTTTTGCCGCGAGCAGCAGCAGCCGGTCGATCAACAGGCAACTGGTTACCTATGCCTGCAGCCTGCTCGAGGAGGCCGAGGCCGAGATCCTCGACTTGAACGATTACGAATTGCCGCTGTTCAGCGTCGACCGCGAGGATGCGCTCGGCCAGCCGCAGCCGGCGCAGGATTTCCTGCACAAGATCAGCAACTGCGATGGCATCATAATTTCGTTCGCCGAGCACAACGGCGCCTACAGCGCCGCATACAAGAACCTGTACGACTGGATCTCGCGGATACAGCCCAGGGTCTACCAGGACAAGCCGATGGTGTTGCTGTCGACGTCGCCCGGTGGGCGCGGCGGCAAGTCCGTCATGGAGCTTGCGCTAAGCCAGGTGCCGCGCTTCGGCGGGCTAGTGAAAGCCAGCGTTTCGGTGCCGCTGTTCACCGAGAACTTCGATAGCGCCGCGGGCCAGATCAGCGATCCCGGGCTGGCCGCGCAGGTGAAGTCCGCGGTTGACAGCCTGTTCGCGTCATGAGCGGCGGCGCAACGGTTTTATTTATTCCCCATGGCGGCGGGCCGCTGCCGTTGCTCGAAGAGCCCGGTCACGCGGCGATGAATCAGTTCCTGCGGGCCTGGCCGGCAAGTAACGCGAGACCGGATAGCATCGTCGTCGTCAGCGCGCACTGGGAAGAGCCGGTAGTTTCGATCACCGCGGCGGCGGCACCGCAGCTGTTGTTCGATTACCGCGGATTCCCACCCGAAACCTACGAGTATCGATACCCGGCACCCGGCAATCCGGACCTCGCGCGGCGCATACATGGCTTATTAGGCGGCGCGGGGATCGATTCGAGACTCGACCCGGGTCGTGGGCTCGATCACGGCGTCTTCGTACCCCTGATGCTGATGTACCCCGACGCGGATATACCCTGCCTCCAGGTCTCGCTGAACGCGAACCTCGACGCCGCGACTCACGTTGCGATCGGCAAGGCGCTGGCCGGTCTCAGGAACGAAAACCTGCTGATCCTCGGCTCGGGTTTTTCGTTCCACAACCTGCGCGAAATCATGGGCAAGCGCGACGACTCGATAGACCCGCGCAACCGCGAATTCGAATCCTGGCTCGAGCAGACCTGTACCGATCGCGGGCTGGACGAGGCCGAGCGTGAAAAGCGGCTGATCGAATGGGAGCGGGCGCCGCAGGCGCGCTTCTGTCATCCGCGCGAGGAACACCTGCTGCCGCTGCAGGTTTGTTACGGCATCGGCCAGGGGCCTGCCAGCCTGGTTTTCCAGCAGCCGGTCGCCGGATACATCGCTAGCGCCTACCAGTGGGACCAGGCCTGACCGCAGGGTCGCTCAGACGCGAATCAGGTCTGTTCCTGTTGCGGAATTTCGGCGGCCTGCGCCGGCACCAGCGCGGTTTCGCTGTGCTGGATCCGGCGTTCGCGGTACCAGATGTAGAGGCTGCTCGATACCAGCACGAACACACCGATAATCGTGGTCGGCCCTGGCACTTCGTTCCAGAACAGGTAACCGAACACCACCGCCCACAGGATGTAGGTAAACTCGAACGGCGCGACCGCGCTTGCGTCGGACGAACAATAGGCTTTCGACAGGCAATAAAAACCGACTGCGGCGATAAAACCGATGGCCAGCATTAAGACCAGGTCGACCTCCGTCGGCATGACCCAGGCGCGGGCGAAAAAGGCCAACGATGGATGGTCCGACGTAATGGTAATGAGTCCGGTCACGATCAGCAGACTCAGGATTCCGCTGGCGATGGTGAAAACGAGTATCGCGTTATAGGCGATGGTCAGCGGATGATCGTGATCGCCGAGGAAGCGGGTAATGATGGTCTGCGAGGCGTAGGTCAGCGCCGCGATGAACGCGAATCCTACCGCCAGCGAGTTGAACTCGCCGCTCGGCGACAGGATGATGACTACCCCGGCAAACCCGATGAATACGGCGCACCAGCGGCGTATACCCACTTTTTCCCCGAGGATGAGCGCGGACATCGCGGTGACGAACAGCGGCATGGTAAATGTGATCGAGACTACCTCGGCGAGCGGCATCGCCGCGACGGCGAGGTAATAGGTCGTATAGGAACAGAATCCGAGCAATCCCCTCAGGATCATCAGCAGCGGCCGTTTCGATTTCAGCGAAATTGTCTCGCGCGAGAACTTGACCATCAGCAGTAGCAGTCCGAGCGCGATCATGCCGCGCACGAAGACGATCTGCAGCACCGAATAGTGGGTGCTGAAGTACTTGATGATGATGTCCTGGATCGAGAACAGGAACAGGCCAAACACCAGGATAATGGCTGCGTTGGCGGCATCCAGGGTGGATACGGCGACTCGGGCGCGCACGGCATACCTTTGGATTTTGAACTCCAGGCGAGTCTAGACGTTACTATCTATTTGAAAAGTGAATTTTTATGGTTAGTATTATCGATAAATCCGATTAACCTGTTTGCCGGAGCCAGGCTTGAAAATAGACCACATCCGCACTTTTCTCGAAATCTCGAATTGCGGCAATTTCAACCGCGCCGCGGAAAACCTGAACGTGACCCAGTCCACTGTCAGCGCGCGCGTCAAGGCGATGGAGGATCGTTTCGGCAGGGTATTGTTCAAGCGCGGGCATTCGGGGGTCGAATTGACCTCTGCAGGCCAGCATTTTCGTCAGTATGCGCTCAATATCCAGCGTCTGTGGCAGCAGGCACAGCAGCGCATTTCGTTGCCGGAAAATTTCAGCCACGGGATTGGCCTCGGATCGCAGGTCAGTCTCTGGGACAGCCTGATCCTGAAGTGGATCCCGTGGATGCGCGAAAACGCACAAAGCGTCGCGATTCACGTCGAGGCGGATTATTCGCCGAGCCTGATGCGGCAGCTTTCCGACGGCCTGCTCGATATCGGCGTGATGTATAACCCGCGCCATACGCCCGGGCTCATCGTCGAGGATTTGCTCGAGGAGACGCTGGTGCTGGTGGCGACGGATCAGCGCGAAGTGCGCGACGGCTGGGTCGAGGATTACGTATTCGTCGACTGGGGAGAGGAGTTCCGGCGCCGGCACGGCGAGGCCTTTCCGGATATGGACACGCCGGCTATCTCGGTCGGGCTCGGGTCGCTCGGCCTCGAGTACATCCTGCAAAATGGCGGCTCGGGTTATTTTCCGCTGCGGGTGGTACAGCCTTATCTCGACGGCGGGAAACTGCAGCTAGTGGTGGGCGGGCCCCAAATGCAGCGCCCGGCCTACATGGTTTACCCGGAGATAGGGCGCAACCAGGAAACGCTGGAACTCGCCCTGGACGGGTTGCGCGATATCGCGAGCCAGTGGGGCTAGCGTCGATAAAACCGGGCATCCTCCGCAGTTTCTGGGCAGATCAGCATTTATAGCGTTCACGATCCGAGCGAAAACTAGGTTTCGATCATTTCGAAATCATCCTTGCCCATACCGCAGTCGGGGCATTGCCAGTCGTCGGGCACGTCTGCCCAGCGCGTCCCGGGCGCGATACCGTCCTCTGGCCAGCCTTCGGCTTCGTCGTAGATAAATCCGCATACGAGGCATTCCCAGCGTTTCATCTATCGACCTCGGTAGTCATCTTTCAGCAGGATGTAATGATCGGATACATAGGTCAGGTATTCGATTTCGCGTTCGCCGAGTGGGCGCTTCCGCACCACCGGATTGCCGAGGTACAGGTAGCCCGATGCCAGTGTCTTGCCCGGCGGCACCAGCGAGCCCGAACCGACGATGACCCGGTCTTCGACCACCGCGTTATCGGTGATGATCGAGCCCATGCCGATCAGGCACTGGTTGCCGATGCGGCAGCCGTGCAGAAGTGCCTTGTGGCCGATGGTTACCTGGTCGCCGATGTGCAGTTCGGCGCCTTCGGGGCTGTACTCGCCCCGATGCGTCACGTGCAGCACGCTGCCATCCTGGATATTGGTATCGTCGCCGATACGGATCTTGTTGATATCGCCACGGATTACCGTGAGCGGCCATACCGAGCAATTTTTTCCGAGCTTCACGTCGCCGATGACGACAGCGGTTTCATCGATATAGCTACCTTCGCCGATAGTCGGAGTTTTATCCCGGTAACTGCGAATCATTGTTTCGCCCTGTTTGAAGAAACGCGTATAGTAACGATTTTTTCCCGACACGCATCGTTTTTGGTGAAGCCCATCAACATTACAATTCCCGGCCTGCCGCCCCGATTGGGTGCGAAATTAAGTCTTTATCTGCAGTTGATACGTTTCGATAAACCGATCGGTTCTTACCTGCTGTTATGGCCGATGCTGTGGGCCCTGGCTATCGCGGCCGAGGGCGCGCCCGACGGCTGGATTCTGTTTGTCTTCGTTAGCGGTGCGTTCCTGATGCGTTCTGCCGGCTGTGCGATTAACGATTACGCGGACCGCGATATCGATCTGCAGGTAGCGCGCACGCGCGAGCGACCCCTGACCAGCGGTAAAATCTCGTCCCGTGAGGCCCTGGCGGTTTTTGCCGTGCTCGGACTGCTGGCATTCGTGCTGGTATTGAGCCTGAACCGATTTACCGTAATGCTGTCATTTGTCGGCATAGCCCTGGCCGCGACCTACCCCTACATGAAACGCTTTCATTACCTGCCGCAGGTTCATCTCGGCGCCGCCTTCGGCTGGGCGGTTCCGATGGCCTTTGCGGCGCAGACCGGCGACCTGCCGAAGCAGGCCTGGTTACTTTACGTGGCGGCGATCGTCTGGGCGGTCGTCTACGACACGATGTACAGCATGGTCGATCGCGAAGACGATCTCAAACTCGGCATCAAGTCGACCGCCATCCTGTTTGGCGAATACGATCGCCTTATGATAGGCCTGTTCCAGGTTTTCCTTTTACTCGCGCTGCTGCTGACCGGGCTAGACCTCGGGTTTTCCTTAGCCTTTTACGTCGGGCTGGGCGGCGCCGCGCTATTGCTCGGCTACCAGCAGTTCCTGATAGCGGATCGCGAGCCGGCGCATTGCTTCATGGCTTTTTTGAACAACTACTGGGTCGGCGCAGTAGTCTTCGCGGGCATTATGGGCCACTACTATTCGCTGTAGCGTTACTGGCAGAATTTTCGATCGAACAGAGCAGCGCCGAGATTTCACCGGCAAGGGATTCGATAAGTCGCAGGTCCTGTGCGGTAAAGGGTCCGTCGCGCTGTGCCATGCTACTGAAGTCCAGGCAACCCCAGGGCCGGCCGTGGAGCGTGACTGGCGCGCCGAGATAGCATTCTAGCGGTAACGAACGATAGAGCGGGTGTCGCAGGATTTCCGGAGAGTTGTCGATGCTGGTTTCGGCGATGATCTTCTGCTCCTCGAATACCTGCCGGCTGAAGCTGTCGCCCAGGGAGTATTTTTCGCCGGGCACGTAGGCGCCCGAATTGGACTGCACCGCGACGATCTCGAAGTTATCGTTTTCAATCTGCGCCAGCACCGCCAGCGTCATCGATAATTCGCGCAGACCTTTCGACAACAAAGCGTCCACGCGATCCTTAAATTGGCTTACCCGCATTAAAATGGCTTACTGCTTCCATTTGTGGGTAATCTATATTAGTTCCGGCGCCATCTAAAACTAATTGTAAATTACTATTGGCATGACGCATAAATCGGATTTTTCGAATCCGTATTATCGATACCTTGAGACTTGAAGCGGACAACTCGCCGAAAGCTGATCTATCCGATTGATAAAAATTATTGATAATCGCCCGCGAGGTGTCGCGCTATCAAGAGCGGTGTATTTTACGGGAGTTCGCGTTTCTGCCTGGTATCGGCTCAGATCCATGGGAGGCAAACCCACTCGATCGATCAGATCTGATTTTGCGGCGGTGGGTTCGAGAACAGCCAGGCATAAAAACGACAATCTGCGGGTTGGGAATAATCGCAGCGCCGTTAATCGCGGCGGTGTGGCGATAGCATTGTCCTCGCGGCGACGGCAAAGGGTCGATCGCCGCCTGCGCCGGCGGCATATTCATACCGGGAGTTCGTCGACGGCGAACTGTCGCGTCAGCCAGCGCCTGAAGCGGAGTACGATTTCGTCATGTTGCAGATTGTTACGGTAGATCAGGTAATAGCCGAAATCGGTTGTCAGGGATTGTTCGACCGGCCGCACCAGCCGGCCCTGACGGATCAGGTCGTCGACCAGGTGACGCCAGCCAAGGGCCACCCCGAGACCGTCGCACGCGGCCTCGATGACCAGCGGGTAGCTGTTGATTTGCAGGTTGCGGTTGGCTAACGGCTGGTCGATATTGTTGCCGCCCAGCCACAGGCGCCAGTTCATCCAGTTCCAGTGGCTGTCGGCCAGATCGATCAGTTGCGCCTGCAGCAGCCATCCGACCCAGTCCCGCTGCGCATCCTGGTGGTCGAAACCGGGGCTGCAAACCGGAAACACCTCCTCGTCAAACAACCGGGCGACCTCGAATCCTGACCAGTTACCGTCGCCGTGCAGCACCGCTACCTGTACCTCCGGTCCGAGGCTTTCGCTGTAGTCGTCCGAGGCCACGATGCGCAGCGTGGCCGACGGCACCTGCCGCTGAAGCTGTTTGAGCCGGGGGCCGAGCCATTGCGTCGCGAAAGACTGGTCGCAGCCGATCACCAGTTGCTGCGAAAACTCGACGTTCTGGATATCCATGGTCGCGCCGGCGAGTTGTTTCAGGATCGCGGTCACGGTGTGCTGGTATTCGCGCCCCTCGTTGGTCAACTGCACCGCGCGGTGAGAACGCGTGAACAGTTTTACCTGCAGGCTGTCTTCGAGGCTGCGGATTTGCTGGCTGATTGCGGCCTGCGACAGGTGTAGCTCTTCACCGGCGCGGGTAAAGCTCAGCAGGCGCGCGGCGGCTTCGAAAGCGATCAACGGGTCGAGTGGTGGCAGGCGATTTTTAATCATCGATCGATAAGCAATAGTTATTCATCTAGATAAATTTTTAGCGTTTGAGCGCCAGTATGCATTAGATTAAATTATTTTTGCATAAACAATTGTATCCTGGAGAGGAGATCCCGATGGATGTTACAACCCTGCGCAGGCGCGCAGACGATGCGCCTTTTAGCCGTGATCCGGAGCAGTCCTTTACCATACCTGCACGTTACTACCTCGACGCCGATATCCTGGAACGGGAAAAGGAAACCATATTCTACCGCAACTGGTGGTACGCCGGTCACCAGAGTCAGCTAACCGAATCGGGATGTTACCTGACGGTACAGGTCTGCGATCAAAACATCATCGTCATCCGCGACAGGAGCGGCGAACTCAGGGCTTACTACAACGTATGCCAGCATCGGGGTCACGAATTGCTGTTCGGTAGCGGCAAGGTGCGCACCATCACCTGCCCTTACCATGCCTGGTCCTATGGTTTCGACGGCGAACTGAAGGCGGCGCGCAATACCGAGCGGCTGGTCGATTTCGACAAGTGCCAGTTTTCGCTGAAGCCGGTCCTGGTCGAAGTCTTCTGTGGGCTCGTGTTCGTGAATCTGGACCTCGAGGCCGTTCCACTGAAGCAGCAGGCGGCCAGTCTCGAAAAAGAAATCCGCGAGTACTGTCCGCGCGTTGACGAGGTCGTTTTCGCGCAGCGTGACGACTACGACGTCGCGAGCAACTGGAAGGTGATGGTCGATAATTTTCTCGAGTGCTACCACTGTGCGCCGGCGCACAAGGATTTTGTCAACCTGGTCGATATGGACAGCTACAAGGTTACACTGCATGAGATTTACTCGAGCCAGGTTTCGTCGGCGGCGAGGACTACCGAGAGCAGCGCTTACCGCTTCGAAAAGGGCGAGGTCGATTTCGGTTACGCGGGCTGGTTTCTGTGGCCGAACCTGACGATCTGGATCTACCCGGGAGAGCCCAATATTTCTGTGCTGCAAATGATCCCGAACGGGGCCGGACGCACTATCGAGTACCAGGACTGGTACCTGCCGAATCCCGAACCCAGCGGGCAGCAGCGCGACGCGATGATTTACCAACGCGACGTCCTGCAACCCGAAGACGTCGGCCTGTGCGAAAGCGTGTTTCGCGGTCTGCAGTCGAGAGGCTATAACCAGGGGCGATTCGTCGTCGATCCCGAACGCAGCGAGCTGTCCGAGCACGCGGTACATCATTTCCAGCAGCTCTACGTCGACGCGATGGACTGCGATCTCTGACTCGACGAGGATCCCGGGTTTCTTGGACACAAAACCTAATTCACAGAATTAAGTATTGTGTCCCCTTAACTGGAGATTCTGGCGGGCGAGGCGGGTGATCGCGGCACAGATGCGCTGGAAGGCCGCAGCGGCGGCGTCGCTTGAATGGCGGGCGCGCAGGAAATCGTGCACCAGTCCCGGCTCGTTGATCCATTCGGCGGCCACGCCGGCGTCGCGCAGTTTGCTCACGTAAAGACTGGCGTCGTCGCGCAGGGGATCGATATCCGCAGAAAACGCGATGGTCGGCGGCGTCGCGGCGAAGTCGTCGGCAACCAGCGGATAGAACTCGGGATCGTCCATCGGCAACCTATCGGTTTCACATCGGGCCCCGCGGTAAAACAGGATGTCGCTGGTCTTAAGCAACGGCGCGTCGGCGTTGACACGGTAAGAATCCAGGTCGAAACAGTCGCCGCCGAGGCTCGGATAAATCAGCACCTGTCCCGCGGGCTTGCGCGGTTGCAACCGCAACCGCTGGCATAGCGCCGCCGCCAGCGTGCCGCCCGCCGACACGCCGACGAGGATCACGTTATCCTGCCGGCAGTGATCGAAGGCATCCTCGATATCGTCGAGGTGGATCGGGTGAAAATGTTCCGGCGACAGCCGGTAATCGACCGAGACCAGCTCGTAGCCCGTTGCCGCGCAAAGCTCCGCGCAAATATCGTCGTGTGAATCGAGGCCGCCGAGGATGAAGCCGCCCCCATGGATAAACATGACCAGCGCATCGTCATTGTCGTCGCGATAACGGTAGCGCCGCAACGGAATCTTGCCGTGGCGACCATCGGCGACGCTTTCGCTGCAGCTTATCCCGGGCGGATGCGCATGGCGAAAATGCTGCACGACCCGGTCGTAGTCACTGCGTTGCTGGCTCACGCTGGTAGCGGTCGACAGGCTCGAAACCTCGAGGTAGCGGTCGATAAAGCCGCGCATCTGTGGATCAAGCTTGAACCCGGTCATCGGGCTATAATATCAGTGAAAGCCGCGTATTTGCATTAGTCGCATTGCGGCGTAATATGACCGATACGATGAAGCTCAGGCAGTATATTCCTGATCATGCGGTGACGACGATACCGGCGCTTGCGCTACTGTTTGCCGTGCACTACTTTCTGTCGGGCGACAGACCGGCCGACCCCGGTATCGAATTTGCGGACGGCGCCCCCGATTTTTATGACCACTGGCAGCGCCAGCGTGAAACAGACCCCCTGGATATCGATGCCGAACTACAGCGGCTCGAGCTCGACGATGCTGCGCGTGACCACCTGATTCGAGAATTGCTGCATCAAGGTAAATTTCAGCAGGCCCGCACCCAGCTGCTGGAGGTTGCCGCGGCGGCAGTGCTGCAGGACGACCAGGTCCGCCTCGGCGACACCCTGCTGCTGCTCGGCGAGGTCGCGATCAACCAGCAGGAACTCGGGGCCGCCGAGATATACCTTCAGGAAGCGTTATACCTCGCGATGGAGCAAGATCATCTGGACGGGGCCGCGCGTGGTTATCAATTGCTCGGGCAGCTGAACATCCGGGCGCGCGAGCTGGCGCGTCGCGCGTCGAATACCTACGATGAACTCTGGCAGGCGCGTAATTCGATCGCTCGCGGATATTACCAGGGCGTCAACGACAAGCTGCAGGAGGTCATTCGGCAAAATCTCGAAATCCGGCGCTATGGTGCCGCGGCGGACGCCTGGGAAGCGCTTGCCTCGCTGCACGCCCGGGTCAACGATGACTACCAGGCGCAACTGGCGCGTTTCGAGGCCGCGCGCCTGTTCGCGTCGACCGGCCAGATGTCGCAGGTGCAGAGAATTATCGACGACGCAGATCGCCGCCTGATCAGCGATACCGATTTCGCCGCGGTCGAGCGCGAAATCCAGGCGCTGTTCGATGCACACCAGCAGGATTTGATCAAGACCTCGCAGGCGCGCGATTATCAAATGCTTTACCATCACTATCTGCGTCAGGGGCAGCCTGAGCGTGCCTGGAAGTTCAGGATCAAGGCCAGCCAGGCGCTTGCCGACACCAGCGACCGCGCCATGTACCAGCGCCAGGCCGATGTCATCGCGGTGCTCTACAGCTCTAATTTCGCGATGGACCGGGCGAAGAAATACCTGGACCAGGCGGTTGCCATTTACCGGGAAAGCGGCGCATCCGAGTCGCTCCAGCAAACTCACGAAATGGAATCGCTGATCTATTGAGCACGAAGGCTCCCCATGGCTGATAGCAGGGAAGCAGAATTCGATGCGCGCGATTTACGCCGTGCTTTCGGCAATTTCGCCACCGGGGTAACCATCGTCACGACGCTGGACAAGGATGGCGTTCCCTGCGGTTTCACCGCCAACTCGTTTACCTCGGTTTCGATCGACCCGCCCCTGTTGCTGGTCAGCATTGCCAGGGCGGCCTACGGTTGCGACATATTCACCGCGGCGCGCGGTTTTGCAGTCAACATACTAGCCCAGGATCAGCGTAGTCTGTCCAATCGATTCGCCCGCGCCGGTACCGACAAGTTCGCCGAGCAACAGTGGTATGGCGCCGTTACCGGATCGCCGATAATCGACAAGGTGGTGGCCTGGTTCGATTGCGAGCATTTCCAGCAGGTCGATGCCGGCGATCACATCATTTTGATCGGCAGGGTGCTGCGGTACAGTTACAACACCCACGCGCCGCTCGGATTCTGCCGCGGCGCCTATGTTTCCTTCGGCCTGACGCCCGGCATGCTGCAGCTGGTCTCGTCTCCGGGTCATCTCAGGGTGGGCGCCATCATCGAATCCGAAGGCAAGATTCTGCTCGAGCGAAATCCCGACAGCGGCCAGTTGCTGCCGCCGAGTTCCGACACCGTCGGTAATGCAGGAATCCCGGGGAGCCTGCTGGGCAAGCTCGCGTCCGCCGGCATCGAGGTCGACCTGCCGTTTATCTACGCGGCATACCATGAGCATTCCGAGAGATTCATTTATTACCTCGGTGAATTGCTTTCGCTCGACGACGCGATCGAGACCCGCACGCTGCATTTTTACGAGTTCGATCACATCACCTGGGAAGAAATAAACGATGCCGCGATCATCGCTATGCTGGAACGTTTTATTCGCGAAAAAAGGCTCGGCAACTACAGTATCTACATCGGCAATCGGCAAAGTGGGGAAATACACCCCGCCTGATCCGGCCGGCTTCGGCAGGCGCCGAAAAAACCGATTAATAATCAATAATATTCGACTATCGGCTGTGTCGCGTTAAGGCAATGCGAAGTCGCTGCAACGCCAGATCCCATGCCGCTTAAAACCTATTCTGCGCGTTCACGGTAGCCTCTTAGGGCGCTGCCGATCGCGTGAGGAATTTTAAATGACCGATTACGAAGACGACGACGAATACGAAGACGACCTGGATCTGCGCACCCTGCCGGATGACGAACTCGTCGAGCAGATGCACGACGATTTATACAATGGTCTGAAAGAAGAAGTCGCCGAGGGCACCAACATATTGCTGGAGCGCGGTTGGGACGCCAACAAGGTCCTGAACGAGGCGCTGGTCGCGGGGATGACCATCGTCGGTATCGATTTCCGCGACGGTATCCTGTTCGTGCCCGAGGTGTTGATGTCGGCCAACGCGATGAAAGCGGGTATGGCTATCCTCAAACCCCTGCTGTCTCAATCCGACGAACCCACCGCCGGCAAAATGGTTATCGGCACCGTCAAGGGCGATATCCACGACATCGGCAAGAACCTGGTCTGCATGATGATGGAAGGCGCCGGTTTCGAAGTCGTCGACCTCGGAATCAACACGCCGGTCGAGGAGTACCTGGCCGCGCTCGAAGAGCACAAGCCGGAAATCCTCGGCATGTCGGCGCTGTTGACCACGACCATGCCTTACATGAAGGTCGTCATCGACACCATGAAGGAACAGGGGATCCGCGACGATTACATCATCCTCGTCGGTGGCGCGCCGCTAAACCAGGAGTTCGGTGAAGCCATCGGCGCCGACGCCTATTGCCGCGACGCCGCGGTAGCTGCCGACACCGCAAAGCAGCTCGTTGCCGAAAGGCGGGCGCGCTGACAGCGTTTGCCGCGAGCGTGCTGCCAGGGTGTTGATACAGGATGACAGACTCAGCCCCGATTCTGGTGATCACCTGCGCCGCCATCGCGCGTGAAGTCAACGAAATAAAAAAACGCGGTGCCTGGTCGCAGATGGATCTGCAGGCCATTACCGCCGACCTGCATTCACGCCCCGAGAAAATACCGGCCGCGGTGGCCGAGAAGATCGACCTGGCGCGCGACCAGTACGAGCATATATTCGTCGCCTACGGGGATTGCGGCACCAGCGGCGAACTCGATCGGGTGCTCGACGAGCGCGGCGTCAAGCGCCTGCCGGGCGCGCATTGCTACGATTTTCTCGCCGGCCGCGAAAACTACGAACTATTGCAGGCGGCCGAGCCCGGGACCTTTTACCTGACCGATTTCCTGGCGCAGCATTTCCAGCGGCTGGTAATCGAGATACTCGGCATCGATCGGCATCCGGAGCTGAAGGATATGTACTTCGGCAATTACACGCGGCTGGTTTACCTGGCGCAGACCGAGTCCGACGAGATAACCGCGCTGGCGCGCGCCGCGGCCGAGCAGCTCGGGTTGCGCTTCGAGCGGTTATTCACCGGGATGGGTGAGATGGTGCCGGCGCTGGACGCGGCGATGCAGGAGGCGATGTGGCGCAGCTGAAAATTGTTTACTGGCGGGATATTCCCGGCCAGGTCGTGATCCGCGAAGGCGGCCGCAGCACCCGGCTGCGCCTGCCGCCGCGTTTCATGAGGGCGATCGAGCGCGCCGCGTATCGACTCAAGAAAAAACAACAGGACGCGCTGTTCGAACCCTGGCACGACGTTGCCCAGCCGGTGGATGGTAGTGATATCAGGCTACAGGCGAGACAACTGGTGCAGCAGCTCGAAACCCGCTACACGGAAGAAGCGCTGGAAAACTTAATCAGGGCCAGCGGTGTTGACGAATCCCGCGGCCAGACGGTCTGAGTGGAGCGATTAGTGTACAGAGTTCGCCAATGGTCGGTAACGCATGCACGCAGGCTCGAAGTCGTATATCGCGGTTTCGAGCCGCTGCTGTTCAGGCTGCATCCATTATTCAAATGGCTGGGGTACGGGCGCCTCGAAAAGCCGGTGCGAATTGTCGAAAAGGCGGTCAAGGGTTTCATGTTCGACTGCCAGATGTGCGGTAAGTGCGCGTTGAGCGCGACCGGCATGTCCTGCCCGATGAACTGCCCCAAGTCGATCCGCAACGGTCCCTGTGGCGGCGTGCGTTTAGACGGCAACTGTGAAATCAAACCGGAAATGCGTTGCGTCTGGGTCGAGGCCTGGCGCGGCAGCCGGCAAATGCGCGATCCCGACGCTATCCAGCAGGTACAGATCCCGGTCAACCATTTGATCAAGAACAGTTCTTCGTGGTTGCGCGTGGTGCGCCTCGAGTACGCGGTTCACGACGAAGAGACGGGCAAATGATTTCTGCGCCGTTCGAACCGAATCCCGGCAGCCCGCTGCCACCGGAGGCAGGACACGTGTCGCGCGGCCGCTTCGAGCGCGTGCTGCGCTCCGGTAAATTCGCGGTTACCGCGGAGCTGGCGCCGCCTGATTCAGCCCTGGCCGAAGATGTTTACGAACGCGCGCGTATGTTCGACGGTTACGTAGACGGCATGAACGCAACCGATGGCTCGGGCGCGCACTGCCACATGTCCAGCGTCGCGATGTGCGCGCTGTTGACCAACGTGGGTTACTCGCCGGTACTGCAGATTTCCTGCCGCGACAAGAATCGCATCGCGATCCAGGGCGACGTGCTCGGCGCCGCGGCGATGGGCGTCTGCAACGTGCTTTGCCTGAGCGGCGATGGCGTCCAGGTCGGCGATCATCCCGAGGCCAAGCCGGTTTTCGATCTCGACAGCATGTCCTTGCTCGAAACCATTCGCATCATGCGCGACGAATCACGCTTCCTCAGCGGCCGCAAGATTTCGTCGCCACCGCAGATGTTTCTCGGCGCGGCGGAAAATCCGAGCGCGCCGCCATTCGATTTTCGCCCGCATCGCCTTGCCAAAAAGATCGCCGCCGGTGCGCAGTTCATCCAGACGCAGTACGTGTTCGATATCGAACACCTGCGCCAGTTCATGGCCAAATCGCGTGACCTCGGGCTGCTGGATAAGGTGTTTATTCTGCCCGGCGTCGGCCCGCTGGCCTCGGCGCGCACCGCGTTGTGGATTCGCAACAACGTGCCGGGCATCCACATACCCGACGAAATTATCAAGCGGCTCGAAGGCGCAAAGGAACCGAAGCTCGAAGGACGCAAGCTCTGCGTAGAGCTGATCCAGCAGATCAGGGAAATCGAAGGCGTCAGCGGGGTGCATGTCATGGCCTACCGCCAGGAAGAGGCGGTAGGCGAGATTATTCGGCAATCCGGCGTGCTCGACGGCAGGGTGCCGTGGTACCCCGGATGCGAGGTTAAATCCAGTTTGGCCTGATGCATTAAACAGAGCGGATGCAGAGAAAGAGCGTTGAATTTTAGAGGAAAAAACAATGACTGAAACGGTTGTCAGTTCGGCTAGCAAAGAGTTGGTGATCGGATTCGATCGCCCGTTTGTCATCATCGGCGAGCGAATCAATCCCACGGGCCGCAAGATCATGGCCGAAGAAATGAAAAACGGGGACTATAGCCGGGTGCAAAGCGATGCGCTGGCGCAGGTCGCGGCGGGCGCGCACATGCTCGATGTCAACGCCGGCATCCCGCTGGCCGACGAGCCGCGCATTCTCGCCGAGGCGGTGCAACTGGTGCAAAGCCTGACCGACGTACCCTTGAGTATCGACTCTTCGATCATCGATGCGCTCGAGGCCGGGCTCTCGGTTTACCAGGGCAAGGCGCTGGTTAACTCGGTTACCGGCGAGGACGAGAGCCTCGATCGTGTTTTACCGCTGGTCAAGAAACACGGCGCGGCCGTGGTCGCGATCTCGAACGACGAGACCGGGATATCCGAGGACATCGACGTGCGTTTCAATGTCGCGAAGAAGATTGTCGAGCGCGCGGCCGATTACGGCATCCCCGCCTGCGACGTGGTCGTCGATCCGCTGGTCATGCCGATCGGCGCGATCAATACCGCCGGTCGCGAAGTACTCAAGCTGATTCATCGCCTGCGCACCGAACTCAAGGTCAATACTACCTGCGGCGCCTCGAACATCAGTTTCGGCCTGCCGAACCGCAACGGTTTCAACGGCGCCTTCATCAGCATGGCGATCCAGGCCGGCATGACCTCGGCGATCACCAATCCGTTGCACGCGGAGGTCGTCGCCGCGAGTCTCGGCGCCGACGTCATGCTGGGCAAGGACCCGGATTGCGCGCGCTGGATCCGGCAGTTCCGTGAACCGACACCCGAAGGCATGGGCGCCGGTCGCGGTACCGGCCGCCGCGCCGGTGGGCGCCGCCGCCGACCGGCTGCATCCGCCTGATTAGCTCGAGCAGGATCATGGTGTAATGGAAGAAGAAGTCAGCGTGTTGTTCATGCCGTCGGGACTGCGCGGTCAGGTTCCGGTCGGCACCACCGTACTGCAGGCGGCGCAGCGTCTGGGCGTGGACCTGGAGTCGATCTGCGGCGGACAGGGCAAATGCCGCAAGTGCCAGGTGTTGCCGCAACAGGGGGAATTTTCCAAGCACGGCATCTCGTCCCGCGCCGAGCATCTCTCTCCGCTTACCGCGACCGAATTGATACATCAATCGAAGAACCGCCTCAGGGGCGGTCGCCGCCTCGGCTGCAACGCGCGCATACTCGGCGACCTCGTGGTCGACGTGCCCGAGGAGAGCCAGCAGCACAAGCAGCATATCGCCAAGGCGGTGACCGCCTACGATATCCAGGTACAGCCGGCGCTGCACCTTTATACCGTTACCCTGCCGGAGCCCGATATGCACGCGCCGATCTCCGACAAG
>JAOTTY010000219.1 GCA_029864185.1 Gammaproteobacteria bacterium | reverse complement strand
ACAGCTTGCCCAGCACATCGGCACGCTTGTTGGCGGCGCGAACATCGTTCTTCAATCCCAGGACCTGCTTCTTCAGGGCGTTGATACTGGCCTGCAATGCCTTGACTCTTGCATTCGATGCAGAACTGGCAGATGACTTTTTCCTGGTGGCTGGCCGTTTCCGGGCCGCAGTCTTGACTGGCGCCTTCTTGACCGCGGGCTTGCTTGCTATTTTCCTTACGGCCGCCTTTTTGACTGCAGGTTTTGCTACCTTCTTTTTTACCGCCGGCCTGGCTGCTTTCTTCCTGACTGCGGGTTTTCTAGCCTGCGCTTCTGACTTCGGCTTTGCTGCTTTTTTTGCTGTCGCCATTCTCCAGTCTCCTCATATAAGCTAACTAATGTCATCATAAAAACGATTCGCTATGTTACATTACAGGGGCAGTGATTGCGAATGCTACCAACCTGTACTGGTCGTGTATTATAGTTACGTGGTATTGAAAATGTGCATGAAAAAATTTTTATAATTTTTTCATGCCGACGATTGTCCTCAAACCAAACCGACGCGCAGTACTTCAATTTATGTCGACAAGTAATTACCAGCAGTGCCCGTCAGCGAGTTTACTAAAACAGATTGCTGCGATGGTTTATGACAGCCTGTTAATTCTTGCATTGTTGTTTCTCGCCACTGCCGTCGCGCTAGTTTTCAACCAGGGCGAAGCGATCGAATCCAGCCCGGCATTCAGCCTCTACCTGTTGCTAATTCTGTTCAGCTTTTATGCATGGTTCTGGCATAAGTCGGGGCAAACGCTCGGCATGCGCACGTGGAAAATTAGAATCGTTGCCGAATCGGGTGGCAATCCGGCCTGGGGAGCCTGCTACCTGCGGCTTTGTTTCGCACTGCTGTCAATTATTTGTTTTGGCGTCGGTTACCTGTGGCGGCTTTTCAGTCCTTACACCTGGCATGACAGGCTCAGCCGCACCAGGATCGTCGACGTATCGGCGCCGACCCATGGCGAGAAACATGCCGATCCCGGCGCCGTGTGACTGCTTTCTTAGCAACAGGTGAATCGCCAGCGCCAGAAATATCAGGTTGGGCAGTAGCGCAACCGTAAACGCGTTGATACTTAACTGCGTCCCCAGTTGCGTCAACAACCGATCGAGCACGACGAACACCAGGCCCAATAGTATACCGGTAAGCAGGCGCTGTCCGGTGTTGGACTGTCGCTGCGATCCCAGCACGAATGGAAAACCCAGCAGGCACATGATCACGATGGTGGCCGGGGCCAGCATTTTTTGCCAGAAGATCAACCGTTCGACATGCCCGTCGAGCCCGTTTTCGTCGAGAAATTTGAGGTACGAGTACAGGTTCATGCTCGACATGATCCGCGGCTCGATAATCAGTACCTGCAGCAGTTTATGCGACAGGTTGCCCTCATATATCATGCGGTCGAAGCTCCGCGAACTGGAACTGCGCGCGGAGATTATAGTTTGCTCTACCTGTTGCAACTCCCAGGCGTCTCCGAGCGGAACCGCATGTTCGGCGCGCAGCGACGAAACCAGGTTGCCGTTGTCGTCGAGCTGGTAAATTTCGATTTTCCTGGCATAACCGTTCGGCAGCACCGCCTCGATGTGAACCACCCTCGATTCATCCTTTATCCACAGGCCCTCGCTAAACTGCAGCGCGGTCGACTGTTGCTGCGCCTGGTTCTTCAACGCGCGGGCGCCGGCCTCGCTGTCGGGAACCAGCCAGTCGGCGATAAGAAAACTGAGCGCGGCGAGCACCAGCGCGGCCTGCAGCACCGCGGCAAGCATGCGCCGCAACGAGATTCCCGAGGCCTGCATCGCGATGATTTCGCTGTTGCCCGCAAGCGCTCCGAGGCTCAGTATGCTGCCGAGGAGAACGGCAAGCGGCATAAATTCGACGATCCTGGCGGGGGCGCTCAGCGCAACGTATCCGAGCGCCTGCAGCACCCCGTAATTCCCCTGTCCGATATCATCCAGTTCGCCCACGAACAGAAAGAAGAGGCCGATACTGACGAGCATGGCAAGCGCACCCAGGGTGCCGAAGTGGATGTTACGCTGGATGTATCGATTTATGATCATGATCTTACCAGCTTGAACAGCACCCCGTGATTGCGGCGGTATAAAAGCGCAAACGCCAGCCCCACAAAAACCAGATGCACCCACCAGAAATTGATTCCCAGCGGAATGACCCCTGTTTCGAGTTGCGCGCGCGTCAACGCCAACAGGTTCAGATAAACAATATAGACCAGCAAGGCAAGACCGACCTTACCGAAACGCCCCTGTCGAGGCGCGACATAGGCGAGCGGCACCGCGAGTACTGCGAGCACTAGCAGTACTACCGGCACCGCGATCCGCCAGTGCAGTTCCACCGCATGCTTCAAGTCGCCCGAGGTCGACAATTCGGTCAGCGTCATCTGCTCGCTGCGAAGCTTTGATACGGCTTTACGCTTGTTCTCGATCAAAATGCCATGCTGTGCGAAGCTGATGATCTTGTGATCGGGTTCACCCGCGACGCCTTCGTAGCGCTCGCCCGGACCCACGACGAGAAACAGATTGCCGGTGCCCTCCTCGATCTTTTGCCGGCCGCGGCGCGCGGTTTCGAAAATCATTTTCTCTCGATTTGACTGGCTGATAATAATGTTGCGCAGTTCGAGCCTGTCATCGCTGAGCGATTCCATAAAAAAAACCAGTTCACCACTATTGCTCTGATTGAACTGACCGGGTTTGATTTGCTGAAACTCGTGTTGATTATTCTCGCTATCGATAATCGCCTGTGCGCCTCGCTGTACCAGGGGGTTGAGCCACAGGCTCGAATAAAGGCTGAAAATCAAAACCGGAAACAACACGATGAAAACGGGTTTGTAGAATTCCCGATAGCCGACTCCGCAGGCATTCATGACGACGATTTCGTGATCCTTGTACATCCGACCGAAGGCGAAAACGATGCCGAGGAAAAGCCCGAGCGGCAGCAGTAGCGCCAGGATATTTACCGACTGGCTCAACAGTACCGGCCAGAGCGCCTGCCGCGGAATATCGCCGTCGGCAATATCGGCAAGAATCCTGCCCAGCGAATTGCTGACCAGGATAACGAACAGCACCAGCACCGTCGCAAAACTGGTCTTCAGTATTTCCCTCGCCAGGTAGGCCGTGATTATGTTGCCCATTGATGAAATATCAAAGATGGTTAACCGATACCCGAGCCTAGTAGCCGGGAGCTTAAACCACGCTGAATCTCGAACGTTCGACTGGTTTTTTTTCGCGCTTCACGTATCTTATCGCGTAATCCAGACAATCGACACCAGGAATCTCATGGAATTCATTCTCAAGCACACAACACCCGAAACCGCCCGTGGCGCCTGCCAGATAATAACCGTTAGCCAACCCCGCAAGTTGTCCGCCAGCGGTTCGCGGGTAGACAAGGCGAGCAAGGGTTTCCTGGCCGCGCTGCTGAAACGCGGCGACATGGAAGGTAAAACGGGGCAAACCCTGTTGCTGCCCGCGGTTCCCGGGCTCGCGGTGCAGCGCGTGCTGCTGGTAGGCTGCGGCAAGGAAAGCGAGATGAACGAACGCGTCTATACCCGCGTGATCAATTCCATCGCCACCGCGCTCGCCGCCTCGGGCGCCCGCGACGCCGAGTTCTATCCGAGTGATATCAGGCTCAAGGGTCGCGACCTGGCCTGGAAAATCCGCCATGCCGCGTTAACCCTAGGCAACAGCGACTATAGATTCGAGCAGATGAAAAGCGGCAAACCCGAGAAACACAAGGGTCTGCAAAAACTCGCCTTCATTATCGCCAGGAGCGACGCCGCGAAAGCCAGAAGCGCCATCGACGAGGCCAGCGCGATCAGCGCCGGCATGAGCCTGGCGCGAGATCTTGGCAATCTGCCGGCTAACGTATGTACGCCGAGCTATATCGCCAGGCAGGCCACGCAACTGGCGAAGGGAGCAAAAAAACTGCAGGTCAAGGTACTCGACGAGGCCGCAATGAAGCGCCTCAAGATGGGCTCGCTGCTGTCGGTAAGCGCAGGCAGCCGGCAACCGGCAAAATTGATTACCATCGAGTATCGCGGCGCGGCGGCGAAACAACAGCCGATCGTGCTGGTGGGCAAGGGTGTCACCTTCGACACCGGCGGCATTTCGCTCAAGCCCGGCGCGGCCATGGATGAAATGAAGTTCGACATGTGCGGCGCCGCTTCGGTATTGGGCACGCTCAAGGCGGTCAGCCAGCTGCAGCTTCCGATCAATGTCGTCGGCGTCGTCCCGGCCACCGAGAATATGCCCGATGGGCTGGCCACCAAACCCGGCGATATCGTAACCAGTATGTCGGGGCAAACCATCGAAATACTGAACACCGATGCCGAGGGTCGACTGATTCTATGCGATGCGCTGACTTACGCCGGGAAATTCAAACCTCGCTGCGTGATCGATATCGCCACCCTCACCGGCGCCGTCATCGTAGCGCTCGGCAAGATCCCGTCGGGCGTAATGGGCAATAATCGCGCACTGATCAACGACCTGATCAAGTGCGGGGAACAGATCGAGGACAAAATCTGGGAACTGCCGTTGTGGGACGAGTACCAGGATCAGCTGAAGAGCAAGGTTGCCGATATGGCGAATATCGGTGGTCGCGATGCCGGTACCATAACGGCCGCCTGTTTTCTGTCGCGCTTCACCAGGGATTACAAATGGGCTCATCTCGATATTGCCGGCACCGCGTGGAAATCCGGCGACGACAAGGGCGCGACCGGGCGCCCGGTGCCACTGCTGACGCAATACATTCTGAACCAGGTTAAAAAATGACGCGTATCGATTTCTACCAGCTTGATCCGGAACGTCATCGCTACGACCAGGTTGTTTGCCAGCTGTGCCAGAAAGCCTATGACGGTAACCAGCTGATCCTGTTGCTGACCAGGGACGGGCAGCAGAGCCAGCACCTGGACCAGAAGCTGTGGACCTTTCGTGACGACAGTTTCCTGCCGCACGATACCGAGGAAACGCCGGGGCTAATTACGCCGATCCTGATCCAAGACGCTCCCGACCCTGCGGGAAATCGTCAATTGCTGATAAACCTGTCCGCCGAGGTGCCGGCTTATTTCGCGCAGTTCGAACGCGTTATCGAACTGGTTACCGACGATAACAAACAGCAGGCCCGCCAGCATTACAGTTTCTACAAGGAACGCGGCTATCCCCTGAACCACGTCAACCTATGAGCAACGACGACGACATTCCGACGCTGACCGACCTGATCGAAAGCGAACAACACATAACCCTGTCCGACCTGGGTCTCGACGACGATCCCGTCATCTCGGCGGATAATCCGGCCGGCACCGATATCGAGATCGATGCCACCGAGGTGGAGCTCGTAGTCGATCCGTTCGTCGATAATCCCGAGCTCGAGCACACCGTGCGCCAGATCCTCGACAAGCATCTGGAACTCGCCTGGCAGGAAATCAAGCTCGCCATCCGGCGCGACCTCAACAAGCCCTGACCGAGAGACAACTTGGAGAAACAGTGCAAAAGCAGAGGGCGGCAAGGTATAATCGCGCCCTTTGATTGCAAGCCGCAGAGTTGATGGACAAGACCTACGATCCCCACTCTATCGAACAAACCTGGTACCAGCACTGGGAAGACAGGGGTTATTTCGCCGCCAGCGGCGTAGGCGATCCCTACTGCATCGTGATTCCGCCGCCGAACGTAACCGGCAGCCTGCACATGGGGCATGCGTTCCAGGACACGATCATGGATACGCTGATCCGCTACCACCGCATGAGAGGTGACAACACCCTGTGGCAACCGGGTACCGACCACGCCGGCATCGCGACGCAAATGGTGGTCGAGCGACAACTGAGCCAGCAGGGCAAAACCCGTCATGACCTGGGTCGCGAGGCATTTACCGAACGCGTCTGGAAATGGAAGGCGGAATCGGGCGGCACCATCACGCGACAATTGCGCCGCATGGGTGCATCCCCGGACTGGTCGCGCGAGCGCTTCACAATGGACGACGGGCTCTCCGCCGCGGTGCAGGAAGTCTTTATCAGGCTTTACGAGGAAGACCTGATTTACCGCGGCAAACGCCTGGTCAACTGGGACCCGGTTTTACATACCGCAATTTCCGATCTCGAGGTCATCAACGAAGAGGAAAAGGGCTTTCTCTACCACGTTCGCTATCCACTGGTAGACGGGCCGGTCAACGGCGTTACTCATCTCGAGATCGCGACTACCCGACCGGAAACCATTCTCGCCGACGGCGCGCTCGCGGTAAGCCCGGGGGATGAGCGCTACCGTGATTTTGTCGGCAAGCGGGTGCAGGTACCGATGACGACGCGAATTATCCCGATTATTACCGACGATTACGTCGATCCCGGGTTCGGAACCGGTTGCGTCAAGATCACTCCGGCGCACGACTTCAACGACTACGAGGTCGGCCAGCGACATGAGATGGAAGTGATCAACCTGTTCACGATCGACGCGATCATGAACGATAACGCCCCACCCGCCTACCGGGGTATGGACCGCTTCGACGCGCGCGACCAGATCGTCAAGGACCTCGACGCCGCGGGCCTGTTGGTCAAGGCGGAAGAACACGTTTACAAGCGACCTTACGGCGATCGTTCCGGGGTTGTCATCGAGCCTTACCTGACCGATCAATGGTTCGTGCGCGCCGAGCCGCTGGCAAAACCTGCCATCGAAGCGGTCAGGGACGGGCGCATCCGCTTCATCCCTGAGAACTGGAGCAAAACTTATTACAACTGGATGGAAGACATACAGGACTGGTGCATTTCACGCCAGATCTGGTGGGGCCACCGTATTCCGGCATGGTACGACAACTACGGTAACGTTTACGTCGCCTCTGACGTCGATAGGGTGCGCGCGAAATACGGGCTTGCCGACGATATCGAGCTGACACAGGACGAGGATGTACTCGATACCTGGTTTTCGTCGGCGCTGTGGCCGTTCAGTACCCTCGGCTGGCCCGATCGCGAGGACCCGGCCCTGCAAAGCTTCTACCCGACCAGCGTACTGGTGACCGGTTTCGACATCATTTTCTTCTGGGTTGCGCGCATGATCATGTTCGGACTGAAATTCATGGACGAAGTACCGTTCAGAGAAGTCTACATCCACGGACTGGTGCGTGACGCCGACGGTAACAAGATGTCGAAATCCAAGGGGAACGTGCTCGACCCGCTGGACCTGATCGACGGCATTTCCCTCGATGACCTGCTCACCAAACGCACCACCGGCCTGATGCAGCCGGATATGGCGCCGAAAATCGAGGCCGCCACGCGTAAACACTTCCCCGAAGGTATTCCCGCCTACGGCACCGATGCATTGCGTTTTACCTTCACCGCGCTGGCGACAACCGGACGCGACATTCGCTTCGATCTCGGTCGCATCGAGG
>JAOTTY010000016.1 GCA_029864185.1 Gammaproteobacteria bacterium | reverse complement strand
CCTTTCATCGCTGGCTGCCTGCGGCGATGGTGGCGCCCACTCCGGTCAGCGCCCTATTGCATGCGGTAGCCGTGGTCAAGGCCGGGGTTTTCACCCTGCTCAAGACGACGATCTACATCTTTGGTGATGAATTCATCCTCTCCAATGACGTGACCGGCGGCCTGATCTGGGTGGCGGCAGCCACCATATTGATCGCATCGATGGTCGCGATGACCCAGGACAATCTCAAGGCACGGCTGGCCTACTCCACCGTCAGCCAACTGAGCTACATTGTACTGGGGGCCATGTTGGCCAGCAAAGCGGGGCTGATCGGCGCCTCCATGCATATCGCGATGCATGCCTTCGCCAAGATCACCCTCTTTTTTGGCGCCGGCGCCATCCTCGTCGCCAGCCATAAAAAACGGGTCAGCGAGCTGAACGGACTGGGCCGCGCCATGCCCGTCACCTTTGTGGCCTTCTTCATTGGTACCTTGAGCATCATCGGCTTGCCGCCTTTCGGTGGCATGTGGAGCAAATGGTATCTTGCTCTGGGTGCGGTGGAGACGGGGCAGCTGTTGCTACTTGCCGTGTTGATGATCAGCTCCCTGCTCAACATTATCTATCTGCTGCCTATCCCTATCCGTGCTTTTTTCGGCAAGCCGGAGAGTGGTGAACACTATACGAAAATCGCGGAAGCGCCAAAGTCGATGCTGCTGGCAATGGTGATCACCTCGAGCGCCTGCATCATCCTGTTCTTCTATCCAGATCCTTTTTATCGACTGGCAGGTTTGGCTGCCGGAGGCTACTGACATGTCAGATGAAAAAGAAAAAATCCATCTTTTTGATCGACCGGAGAATGTGGAACGTTTGCTCAAGGGATTCTATGCCATCTGCATTCTGTTGGCGCTGGCCGACTTCGTGGTCCACCGCCACATCGGCTTTGACTGGGAGAAGATACCGGCCTTTTACGCCCTTTACGGTTTTGTCGCCTGTGTGCTACTGGTCCTCATTGCAAAGAAGATCCGCAACGTCGTGATGCGTAAGGAAGATTTTTACGATGAGTGAACTTCCTCCGTTTCTGCTCTATTTTATAGCGGCACTTCTGGTCGCAGTGACCCGCGGCCTGCCGCGACAACTGATACTGCTGGCAACCCCGGTGGTTACGGGTCTGTATCTCTGGCTGGGCATCAACCCCGGAACCGATGTCGCTTATTTCCTGATGAGCTATGAGCTGAGCATTATGCGGGCGGATAAACTCAGCCTGCTGTTCGGCTACCTGTTCTGTATCGCCGGCTTTTTTGCGGGCATTTTCTCGCTCCATGTGACGGATACAAAGCAGCATGTTGCCGGGGTGATGTATGCGGGCAGCGCACTGGGCGCGGTATTTTCCGGCGACCTGATTACGCTATTCATTTTCTGGGAGCTGCTGGCCATCAGTTCCGTGTTTCTCATCTGGGCACGCGGCACGGAGCGGGCATTGAAGGCCGGTATGCGCTACCTGGTATACCAGGTCCTGTCGGGCGTGCTGCTGCTGGCCGGTGCACTGGTCTACTATCACAACACAGGCTCGCTTGAATTTGGCCACATCGGCCTGGATGCGGGTGTTGCAGGCTGGTTGATCTTTATCGCCTTCGGGATCAAAAGCGCCTTTCCGTTTCTGCACAGCTGGCTTACCGATGGTTATCCTGAAGCGACTGTGACCGGCACGGTCCTTCTCTCCGCTTTCACCACCAAGGTTGCCGTCTATAGCCTGGCACGTGGCTTTGCGGGTGAAGAAATCCTGATCTATATCGGTGTCACCATGGCATGCTTCCCGATCTTTTACGCGGTTATCGAGAATGACCTGCGCAGGGTGCTGGCCTATAGCCTGATCAACCAGGTCGGCTTCATGGTGACGGGTATCGGGATTGGTACCGCCCTGGCATTGAACGGCGCCGTTGCTCACGCCTTCAGTGACGTGATCTTTAAGGGATTGCTGTTTATGAGCATGGGTGCGGTGCTCTACCGGGTCGGCAACATCAATGGCTCGGACCTAGGCGGACTCTACAAGTCCATGCCCAAAACCACCCTGCTCTGCGTTATCGGTGCGCTATCCATCTCCGCGTTCCCGCTGTTCAGTGGTTTTGTCAGCAAGTCGATGGTGATGACCGCGCTGATGCAGGAGAATCATGGCTATTTCTGGCTATTGATGCTGTTCGCCTCAGCCGGTGTGTTCCACCACGCGGGCATCAAGATTCCCTACTTTGCCTTCTTCCACCACGATTCCGGCATACGTACCGAAGAGGCGCCACGCAACATGCTGGTGGCAATGAGTGTGGCTGCCGCTCTGTGTATCTTTATAGGCACCCAGCCCCAGTATCTCTATGCCTTGCTGCCATGGGAAGTGGAGTACTGGCCCTATGACCTGACCCATGTACTGGCGCAAACGCAGTTACTGTTTTTCTCCGCCCTGGCCTTTGTCTGGCTGAACAAACAAGGGCTGTATCCGCCCGAACTACACTCGATCAACCTGGATGCGGAGTGGTTTTATCGCCGCTTATTGCCTGCTGCAGCCCAACGAACCCTGAACCTTCTGCGCAGCGCGAAAGGATCGACGCTGACAACGGTAACGGCACACATGCAGGGTGTGAAATACGAATTCGGCAAATCGCCGATGGCAAGATACCATCTTTCGGAGAGTTGGCCTACCGGGAGCATGGTCTTCTGGATTTCAGCAATTCTTGCCGCTTTTCTGTTGCTGGAACAGTTTGGTTTGGGGCGTTAGATTGAAGTGGCTGAGGACAAAGCCCCGATAGATTCGAGATAATCTGCTGCTGAACAACAGAAGTAGCCGGGGATGTCATCAAGAGAAGTTAAGTCGTTGGATATATCACTTTCCCCGAATATCTCTTTTTGTCTGGCGATAGCCAACAGGAGTTTCGGCGTTCTTTCCAATCACATTTATTACCCTGGAAGAGGCTGTATGTCGAACTATATAGAGAGGGTAAATGCGAGGCGTAATCTCTCAGGTCACCGTCGCATCGCCGTAACTCTATTGATTTCCGTTCCAGGCTGATTGACGACCTTTGCCGGTATTAGTTTCTGTTCCGTATTTTAATAAACAATAAACCCTGGCGAGGCCTACTCCCACTCGATGGTGCCCGGAGGTTTGCCCGAAATATCGTAGACCACCCGCGAGATACCCTCGATTTCGTTCATGATGCGGCGCGAGACGTGGTCGAGAAAGTGGTAGGGCAGGTCTGCCCAGCGCGCGGTCATGAAGTCGATGGTTTCGACCGCGCGCAGGCTGACCACGTGGTCGTAGCGCCGGCCGTCGCCGGTTACGCCAACCGACTTCACCGGCAGGAACACGACGAATGCCTGAGATACCTTGTCGTACAGGTCGTGATTGCGCAATTCCTCGATAAAAATATGATCGGCGAGGCGCAGGGTGTCGGCAAACTCTTTTTTCACCTCGCCGAGTATCCGAACCCCGAGCCCCGGTCCCGGGAAGGGGTGCCGGTAAACCATATCGCGTGGAATACCGAGTTCGACACCGATCTGGCGGACTTCGTCCTTGAACAGTTCACGCAGTGGTTCGACTAGCCCGAGCTTCATGTCCTCCGGTAAGCCGCCGACATTGTGATGCGACTTGATCAGGTGTGCCTTGCCAGTAGCGGCGCCGGCCGATTCGATGACATCGGGATAGATCGTACCCTGCGCGAGCCATTTGGCATTGTCGAGCCTGCCCGCTTCTTCCTCGAATATTTCGATAAACAGGTTACCGATGGCCTTGCGCTTGTCCTCCGGGTCCGCGAGCCCCTCGAGGCCTGCCAGGAAGCGCTCCTCGGCGTCGACGCGGATTACCCGTACGCCCATGTGCTCCGCGAACTGCTCCATCACGAGGTCGCCTTCGCGGTAGCGCAGCAGTCCGGTATCGACGAATATACAGGTGAGCTGAGTACCGATCGCCCTGTGCAGCAGCGCCGCTACTACCGACGAATCGACGCCGCCGGACAGGCCGAGCACGACTTCGTCAGCCCCTACCCGCGCACGCACGTTAGCGATCGTCGCGTCGATGATATTGGCCGAGGTCCACTCCGCGCCGCAGCCGCAGATCTGGTGCAAGAAACGGGCATAAATGGCCTTGCCCTGCCGGGTATGGGTGACTTCCGGGTGAAACTGCAGCCCGTAGATGCGACGTTCCTCGTCCGCCATCCCCGCGATCGGCGCACTGTCGGTGCTCGCCATCAGTTTGAACCCGGGCGGCAGTTCGGCGACCCGGTCGCCATGCGACATCCATACGTCGAGCATGCCGTGGCCCTCTGTGGTTTCGTGGTCCTGGATATCGCGCAACAGCTCGGTATGGCCGCGCGCGCGCACGCTGGCGTAGCCGAACTCCGATTTACCGACGTTCTCGACCCTGCCGCCGAGCTGCTGCGCCATCGCCTGCATGCCGTAGCAGATACCGAGAATCGGCAGCCCGAATTCGAACAATACCGGCGGAACTTCGGGCCTGTCGGCATCGAGCGTCGATTCCGGACCACCAGACAGGATGAAGCCGCGCGCGCCGAACGCCTCGATATGCGCGGTATCCGCATCCCACGGATAAATCTCGCAGTAAACCCCCGCCTCGCGCACGCGACGCGCGATCAACTGGGTGTACTGGGATCCGAAATCCAGGATCAGGATTCTGTCAGCATGCAGATCGGTCATTAAGTTTCACAAATAAAAAAGTCAGCTCGATGCATCGCACCGCCGCAAATGCGGGGACCTCGCATCACGAATCATAAGTCATTCCCGCGAAGGCGGGGAACTCGAATATCATCTTTCCCATCCGGCTCAGGATACCCGCCGAGGCGCGCAAGTTTTCGCGGGCATGACCGGGCGCGGCGAACACCTTTCATGTCAGACCTGGTAATTAGGCGCTTCCTTGGTAATCGTCACGTCGTGCACGTGCGACTCACGCATGCCGGCATTGGTAACCTTGACGAACTCGGGCCGGGTTCTCATTTCGTCGATGGTCGCGCAGCCCACATAGCCCATGCTCGAGCGCACGCCGCCGAGTAGCTGGTAAATGGTGTTGGTCAGCGGACCCTTAAACGGCACCCGCCCCTCGACGCCTTCCGGCACCAGTTTTTCGTCGGCGCTGTCGGCCTGGAAGTAGCGGTCGCTCGAACCCTTCTGCATCGCCGCTATCGAACCCATGCCGCGATAGGATTTGTAGGATCGGCCCTGAAACAGTTCGACTTCCCCGGGCGCTTCCTCGGTGCCGGCAAACATGCTGCCGATCATCACCGCGTGCGCGCCGGCAACCAGCGCCTTGGCAATATCGCCCGAAAATCGAATACCGCCATCGGCAATCAACGCGACGTCGGTATTCCTGAGCGCTTCGGCGACGTTGCTGATCGCCGAAATCTGTGGCACGCCAACCCCTGCAACGATGCGCGTGGTACAAATCGAACCCGGACCGATACCGACCTTGACCGCGTCGGCACCGGCATCGACGAGGTCGCGCGCGGCGGCACCGGTGGCGATATTGCCGCCGATGACCTGGATATCCGGAAAATTGCGCTTGACCCAGGCGACGCGTTCGAGCACGCCGTGCGAGTGTCCATGCGCGGTATCGACGACGATAACGTCGACCTCGGCTTCGACCAGCGCGCGCACCCGCGCTTCGGTGTCCGCGCCGGTGCCGACCGCGGCGCCGACACGCAGGCGGTCGTACTCGTCCTTGCAGGCGCGCGGGAAATCGGTCGACTTGGTGATATCCTTGACCGTAATCATGCCTTTCAGCTCGCCTGCCTCGTTGACGACCAGTACGCGCTCGAGCCGGTGTTTGTGCAGCAAATCGAGAATTTCGTCCTTCTCGGCACCCTCGCCGACCGTAACCAGGTTCTCGCGCGGGGTCATGATCGACGATACTGGCTGGTCGAGATTTTTCTCGAAGCGCAGGTCGCGCTTGGTGACGATTCCGACCAGACCCTTGCTATCGATAACGGGCAGCCCCGAAATCTTGCGCTGCTCGGTCAGGGCAATGACATCCCTGACCAGCGTATCGGACGAAATCGTGATCGGGTCCTTGATCACGCCGCTCTCGTGCTTCTTGACCTTGGCGACCTGTTCCGCCTGATCTTCGACCGACAGGTTCTTGTGCACGATACCGAGACCCCCCTCCTGGGCAATCGCGATCGCGAGCCTGGCCTCGGTGACGGTATCCATCGCCGCGGAGACCAGCGGGATATTGAGTTCGATGTTACGCGTCAACCGGGTCTTGAGTTGCGCCTCGTTGGGCAGGACCCCCGATCTCGCCGGCACCAGTAACACGTCATCGAAAGTGAGGGCTTCCTGGCTGATACGCATCGTCGCTCCGGCTGGTCTGTTGCAAAGCGCGATTATAAATTAATGCAGGCGTGAGCGTAAGTGAGATTATTGGAAACTGTGGTGCGAAACGCGGCATGAGTTAGAATAGCCGCAGTTTTTCATTGTGATCCCAGCGCATGCAGCCTGTACAGCCAGGCGCCGAGGCAATCTGGACGGTTTCGGCGCTTAATTTCGAAGTCAAGCAAATGCTGAGCCAGGGCCTCGGTACGCTCTGGGTAGAGGGCGAAATTTCCAACTTCGCCTGCCCCGCCTCGGGGCACTGGTATTTCACCCTCAAGGACGAAAAGGCGCAATGCCGCGCGGCGATGTTCCGCGGCCGCAACAGCCGCGTCGGCTTTCAGCCACAAAACGGTCAGCAGGTGCTGGTCAGGGCGCAGGTCACGCTGTACGAGGCGCGCGGCGAATTCCAGCTGGTGGTCGACCACCTCGAGGACGCCGGCATCGGTGAACTGATGCGACGTTACGAGCAACTAAAAGCGCAGCTAAGCCAGGAAGGACTGTTCGACAGCGCGTTAAAAAAGCCGATTCCGGCACACCCGCGCAAGATCGCGCTGGTCACGTCGGCCAGCGGCGCCGCGATACGCGACGTGCTGTCCGTCATCGAACGGCGCGCACCGCATATTCCCGTGGTCGTATTCCCGACCCCGGTGCAGGGCGAGACCGCGGCCGTGCAAATCCGCCAGGCGTTAAGGCGGGTCGTCGATTACGGTGAATGCGATGTGGTACTACTGGTGCGCGGTGGCGGCTCGCTCGAAGACCTGTGGTGCTTCAACGACGAGGCGCTGGCGCGCGATATTGCAGCCTGCCCGCTGCCGATCGTGACCGGCGTCGGCCACGAGATCGACTTCACCATTGCGGATTTCGTCGCCGACCGGCGTGCGCCGACTCCGTCGGTCGCGGCGGAATCGATAACCCCGGACATCAACGAGTTGATGCAGGGTATCGACGATCGTGTCGCGCGCCTGCTCGGCCAGGTCGGGTTGCGCCTGACGCGCTCGCGCGAGAAACTCAAGTACCTGCTGCGGGCGCTCGATCAACAGCACCCGACGCGACAGTTCACGCAATTGAAACTGCGCCTGCAGCATGCTTATGACGCGCTGCTGGAGCGGTTGCGCGTTCGCTTCGGCGAAGACCGACATCGCCTGCGCCTATGCCAGGTGACCCTGCTGCGGGCGAATCCGCGCGTTATTATCGGGCGCAAGCGAGAACGTCTGACACGGCTGATCGAAAATCAGCAGGCCGCGATGCGGCAGAAACTTCTGCTGTCGCGCCATCGGCTGTCGTTGCAAGCGAGGTCGCTGGACACGCTGAGCCCACTGCAAACGCTGGCGCGCGGCTTCGCCACCATCAGCAAGGAGGACAGGCTGGTGACCTCGGTAAAACAGCTGCTGGCCGGTGACGAAATCGAAATCACGCTAGTCGATGGCAAGGCGGACGCAAAAATCAAATGAGGCGGCAAACCCGAATCTCGCATGCTTAACAGGGATAATCCGTAACGCCATTGTTCGCGGCAACCGCGGCAAAACCGGTAGTTAAGGTTTGCTCGCGAATTTATTTTTGACTGGATCCCGGCCCATGACCGGGACGCCGATGGTGCCGGGATAAAGTTGGCTCGATTCGGATCAGGCCGGAAATTTTTCAGTAATCCGCCAGCAGGCGTCCATATCCGCTGAAGCGGTCTTCGATTCCGGCGAGCCGCAGGCAGTCCCAGACCATCGCCTGGTTGCTGCAGATCGCGGGCTTGCCGGCCTGCGCTTCGATCCTGCCGATGACGTCAAGCGTACGCAGGGCGCCGCATGAGATGAATATTGCGTCGGCGTCGATGCGATCCTGCGCGAGCGCGAACTCGGCGATATAGTCAGGCGCGACGCGCACCATGTCGCTATCCTTCTCGAGATTCAGCCCGCACATCGATACCACCTCGAAACCCTCCTGCTCGAGGTACTCCACCTCGCGTTGGTTGACCTCGTCGAGGTATGGCGTCGCGACCACGATACGGTGCGCGTGCACCGCCTGCAGGGCCCGAATCACGCCGCTGATCAGCGAGGTCGCGACGGCGTTGGGTGCGCCGCGCTTCAACTCGGCGAAGACCCGCTCCTCGCCGATCACGAGGCTGCCCGAGGTACAGGCGTAACAGACCACGTCGAGACTGCCGTCGGGCAACAGCGTCGCGGCGCAATCGGCAAGCAGGTCCGCCTGCGCGGCGAGTGATTCACTGGTAATCGAGTCGGGGATCGCGGCACGCGTGAAATGGATGCCGACACCGGGCGGCCGCAGCGTCATGACATCGTCCTGTACGGTCTGCTCGGTTGCGAGTAACACATAGCCGATCTTGGCGCGCGGGTGACGGCCCGCATCGAAGCGAATATCCCGGGGTGTCGGGGCGAGTACGGATGACCGGCTCATGGGCTTAAATAATTCCTTTGGCGCGATCGGTATGATATACAAACCGCTCTGCCCCCGCTATCCAGGATTTTCAGATGCTAGACCAGGCCCGCCAACGCACCATCGAATTTCAATCACGGTTAAAGGATGCCGCTATCGATCTCGCAATCGTTACCGACGAGAGTTCGATCGCGTACCTCGCCGGATTCTGGGGTTATCTGTCGGTCGAATTCGGGCGCCCGACCTTCCTGCTGGTTCGTCCGGACACCGCGCCGCTGGTTATCACCCCGCTGATGGAAAGTGAAATGGTCAGCGCGATGACCTGGGTCGACGACGTTGCGACCTGGGAAGACTCCGGACCCAACCGCTGGGAAAACGTGCTGCAAAAGGCGATCGGCGACAATCCCGGCAGTATCGGCGTCGAAATCGCCGCGCTGCCGCCGCTGGTGCGCAGCTGGTTCGACGAGCAGCTGCCCGGCGTAAAATTGCACAATGTCGCACCTCTACTCGGCCAGATGCGCATGATCAAGTCACCCGAGGAAATCGAAGTCATGAAACAGGCAGGCGAAATTGCCGGCGCGATGATGCGGGCGGCCGAAGACGCGCTCGGCGAAGGGCGGCCCGAATACGAGGCGGCGCTCGCCGTCATCGACGCCGGCACGCGCAAGGCGGCGGGCTTTCTGACGGCGAAAGGCTGGGAAGCCTTCATTTCGCCAATGATCCATAACCTGCAAATCATGCAGTCGGGTCGCGATACCTCGATGGTGCACCGACGCGCCAGCGTAAAGCCGCTCGAGAGAGGCGACCCGGTTTATTTCTGTTTCTGCAACATGGCCCAGTTCAAGCAGTACAAGCTCGGTTTCGACCGCATGTTTTTCATCAAGGAGGTTTCCGACGAGGCGGCCGAGGTGCAGCAGGCCGCAATCGATGCGCAGCAGGCGGCGATCGCGGCAATGCGCCCGGGTGTAACCGCGGAATCGGTGGCCGAGGCGGCCAACGAGGTATACCGCGAGCGAGGCTACGCCACCGGCTACCGTACCGGCCGTTCGATCGGCATGGCCTACCTCGAATCGCCGGAACTCAAGCAGGGTGACAAAACCCTGCTGCAGCCCGGGATGACCTTCGCGGTCGACGGCGGCATCAGCGTCGACGGCCGTCTCGGCGGGCGCATCGGCGACTCGGTCGCGGTCACCGCAACCAGTACCGAATACATCACCGAATACCCGCGCAAGATCATCACCGTCAATCGCTAACCAGTTAAGGAGCCAGCCATGAGCATAATCCGCCATCACAGCAATCAGCGCATGAGCCAGATCGTCATCCATGGCGACACCGTCTATCTCGCGGGCCAGGTCGCCGACGATGCCGTAGCCGATATCAAAAAGCAGACTGAACAGGTATTGCAAAAGATCGATGCGCTGCTGGCCGAGGTCGGCTCCGACAACAGCAAGATACTGTCGGCGCAGATCTGGATCGCGAGCATGGGGCATTTTGCGCGCATGAACGAAGTCTGGGATGCCTGGGTGCCTCAGGGTCAGGCGCCGGCACGTGCCTGCATCGAGGCGCGCCTGGCGAGCCCCGATCTGCTGGTCGAAATCGGTATCATCGCCGCTCGCTAACGGCAAAGTTCGCAACTTCCATTAGCCTGTCTAATTCGACAGCTCCCGCCGCCGTTGCGCGCGGGGGCTGATTAGACTTGTGGGCGAATAGCGTTTATCCTGACCGCATAAAATTCGCAAGCGTCGATTCAGACAGCGATGAGCAGTCGAATTCCTGCCTGAGCGCAAAAAAATAATCCGGGGTCAGCCCGGGGGAAAGTAAGGGGGAGCCTAGATCTATGAACACCGTAATGTTCGTCTCGCTGGTTTTATGTGCCGCCATCGCCATCTGGGGCGTCGCCGATCCCGATTCGATGACCGGTTCCGCGCAATGGCTGGTGAATTACTCGCTAACCGCGCTCGACTGGTATTTCCTGGCCTTATGTACCTCTTTTCTCGCCATCATGGGTTTCATGGCGTTTTCGAAGTACGGCAACATCAAGCTCGGCGCCGACGATGACGAACCCGAGTTCAGCACCGGCTCCTGGGTCGCGATGCTGTTCGCCGCGGGCATGGGCTCGGGCCTGCTATTCTGGGGCGTGGCGGAGCCGATTTATCACTTCATGACGCCGCCGGTCGGTGCAGGCGAAACCGCCGAGGCCGCACGCAACGCAATGGTCATCACCAACCTGCACTGGGGCTTGCATGCCTGGTCGATATACGGCTGCTGCGCGCTGGTCATCGCCTACTTTACGTTCCGGCTGGGGCTGCCGTCGATGGTGTCGACGCCGATACTGGTTGGATTCAAAAACGTGTTCAGCAAGGGCACGCTGAAGCAGATTGGCAACACCGCGGATATACTCGCCGTCATCGCGGTTATCTTCGGCCTCGCCGGGTCGCTGGCGATGGGCACGCTGATGGTGCGCTCCGGCATGAGCGCGGTTTTCGGCACCGAACAGGACGTCACCATGAGCATGATCATTATTGCGGTCATGACCGTCTGCTTTCTACTGTCGGCCTGTACCGGCGTCGACAAGGGCATCAAGATTCTCAGCAACATCAACATGATCGTTGCGATTCTGATCCTGCTGGTAGTGCTGTTCGGCGGGCCTACCGCCTACCTGTTTCAGTCTTTTATCTACGCCATCGGCGATTACCTGATCCAGCTGATTCCGATGTCGTTCAAGACCTACGCCTACACTCCGGCAGGATCATGGAACTGGTTCCACGGCTGGACGCTGACCTACCTGATCTGGTGGCTGGCCTGGGGACCCTTCGTCGGTATCTTCATCGCACGTATCAGCCGCGGGCGCACCATACGTGAATTCGTAATTTTTGTAGTGGGCGTGCCGACCATCGTGTCAATGCTGTGGTTCGCGGCGTTCGGCGGCGCCGCGATTCATATCGAGCTGTTCGGCGCCGGCGGAATCGCCGACAAGGTATTTGCCGACGTGGCCGGCGCGTTGTTCGGATTCTTCGAATATTTTCCCGGTACGACCCTGCTGAACTTCCTGGCGGTCTGCCTGATCTTCATATTCCTGGTAACCAGCGCCGACTCAGGTACTTTCGTCATCAGCATGATGACGAGCCGAGGCGATCTCAACCCCGCCACCAAGCTGAAGCTGACCTGGGGGCTAATTATCGCGGGTATCACCGTCGCCACGATCGTCACCGAAAGCGTCAAGGTGGCGAAGGTCATGGCAATTACCGGGGCGATTCCGTTTACCTTCATCATCATCATGCAGCTCGCCGCCTTTTTCAGAATCGTGCGCGAAGACCCGAAAATCAGGGAAACGCATACCGTGGTGCGGCAGGTTTCGGGCAAGGGCCAGACCGACGAAAGCGCGGTCTAGGGGGATATGAAGATGATGACGAAAAATACGAAATACATTATCGCCTTGCTGCTGACCGCAACGCTGGCCGGCTGCTCCGGCGAGGATCGAAAGAGCCTGCGGGTCGGCGCCAAACCCTTTGCCGAAAGCATGATCCTCGCGGAAATGATCGCGCAGATGGCCGAGGCCGATGGCATCCCGGTCGAGCGCAGCATACCGTTCGGACTTACGCCGAAAATCATGGAAGCCGTCAAGCAGGACGTGATCGACGTTTACCCGGAATACAACGGCACCAGCCTGACCTTCCTCGGCCAGGCGCCCACCAGCGATGGCGCGGCCTCGACCGCCACGGTCGAAGCCCTGTTCAAGCCGTTGGGCATCGAGTTGACCGGCAAATTCGGCTTTTCCAACGATTACGCGATGGTCATGCCACGGGAAAGAGCCAAAGACCTGGGGATCAGCTCGATCGGAGACCTGACCCGGGCATCCGGCATCACCTTTGCCGTGGACGAGGATTTCGTGCAGCGCCCGGCTGACGGTTTGCAACAAATGAACCGCCGCTACGGTATTACCGGCTCGAAAACCATGACCTTCCCGGTCGGAACCGAGGGCAAGGACAAGATCGTATCGGCGCTACTCGATGGAACCGCCGACGTCGGCGAACTGTTCATGACCGACGGCCAGATCGCCGAGTACGACCTGGTCGTGCTCGACGATAACCTGAGCTTTTTCCCGGTTTACGAAGTAGCGCCGCTGGTGCGCTCCGATGCGCTGGCTATCCACAAGGGCCTGCGCGCGGTGCTGGAAAAACTGGCGGGCAAGATTAGCCCGGCAGACATGCAGGCGATGAACAAGGCGGTCGATCTGGATGCCCAGTCGGTCGCCAGCGTCGCGGCAACGTTTCTCGAGTCGAAGGGCCTGCTGCCCGAGGGTGCCGGTAGCGGCGGACCGGCCAAGATCGCCGTTGTCGGCGACCCGGGCGTCGGGCGCGGTATCGACACCGCACGTGCGCTGCGCGCGATTCGTTCCGGTTATGCCGGTAGCGACCTCGACCTGACCAACAGCGTATCGGCCCTGGAAACGCTCGCCGCCGGCAAGGCGCGGGTGGCGATCGTCGGCGCCGAGGCTTTTTACGAGCTTGGCGACGACGGCCCGGTGCGAAAGAGAAACGCTGAGGCATTCGCCGTACTTGGCTACAAGTCGGGGCACCTGGTCGGACTCGCCAATGGCACCGATTCCATTTCCGGCATGAGCAGGATCGCCACCGGGCCGAAAGGGTCGGGCTCGGCGGTGGTGCTCGAAATGCTGCTGCACTCCTTTGGGCTGGTCGACAAGATCGAAATAACCTACTCCGCCGAGAGCCCGCGAGACCAGCTGCTGGCGATGACCAGTGGCAGCCACGATGGCGTGTTCCTGATGACGCCGTCCAGGGACCGGGCGATTGCCACGCCGATGCGTAACGGACTCTACAAGCTGTTGAGCATGGATGAATGGGCGCAGGGTGGACATACGGCGAAGTTCAGCTTTATCCGACCCGCAACGATACCGGCAAACACCTATCCGTCGCAATCCAGTGCGGTGACGACGGTAAGCACCCAGTTCGTGCTTGCGAGCCCCGCCAAATCGGTGCAAACCGCGGGCGAAGTCGGACCGGGAACCGCCGGCATCGATTCCAGCGCGGCGATTCCGGTCAGCGCGAGCGCGGTCGAGGCAATCCGCGAATCGCTGGGGCCGATGGACGTCATCGACCCGGCAATCCCGGTGCACGGGTCGCTGGTTCCAGAAATTACGGTCGTAGACAAGTCGCTGCCTTTCAGTGCGGACATATCGGTCATCAACATCCTGATGATCCTGTTTACGGTGTGGGTGATTTACCTGGTCGCCCTGCCGAGCCCGCGCGACTTCACCATGCCAGACGACCTTTAACCGCGTAAAGTTATTAAGGAGAAATTACGATGGTAAATTATCTAACGCCGATAGACCTCGAAGACGAGAGTCTCTCGGCCGGCGTTATCGAGAAAACCGTGCAGATGGCGACCGGCGTCAAGGGCGCCAAAATATTTTTGATGACAGTCATTCCCGGTATCACGCCCGGGATCGACCAGCGTTATGCGATCCGTGGCGAAATGCATGGCTCTACCGAATACCCGTTGCAACAATGGAAGGACGACGCCGCGAAGGAGCTGCAGGAGCTTGCAGACAAACATGTCCCAAAGGCAATGCAGGCAGGCGTGGTTGTCGAAAACGGCACCGTATACCGAGAAATTGTCGAAGCCGCCAAGGACCTGAACATAGACCACATCGTCATGGGCGCGCACCGGCCGTCGCTGGCCGATTTCCTGCTCGGCCCAAATTCGGCCAGGGTCGCACGCCATGCCGGCTGCTCGGTCACCGTCGTCAGGAACAACAGCTAGCGCAGAATTCCGGCGCAGAAATCGATAGGAGGATTGACGCTATCGAATTATCCTGTCGATTTAGATGAAGCCGATCGACATACTGCTCGCGATTTTGGTCGCGGTGATCTGGGGCATGGGATTTATCGTCGCGAAGGCGGCGATGTCACATTTTTCGCCGATCCTGTTGATGGCGTTGCGCTTCACGCTAACAGCCTTTTGCCTGATCTGGTTTTTCCGCCCGCCGCCCGGCCTGTTCAAACAACTTTTCTGGATCTCGCTGGTCAGCGCGGCGCTGCAGTACAGCCTGACCTTCAACGGTGTACGCGGTATCGACGCGTCGACCGCGGCGCTGCTGGTGCAGCTCGAAGTCCCTTTCGGCCTGTTACTCGCATGGCTGGTGCTCGGAGACAGAATATCGCTGAAGCAGGGCCTGGGCATGGTCATCGCCTTCACGGGCGCGGTGCTGATCATCGGCGCCCCCAAACTATCGGGTGACCTGGTTTACGCCCTGATGGTGATCGCCGGCGCGTTCACCTGGGCCGTAGGACAGATCATGATCAAGAAACTCGGGAACCTCGGCGGTTTTCGCCTGATCAGCGGTATTGCGCTGTTCGCCACGCCGCAACTCTACGTCGCGTCGTTCCTGCTGGAAAGCGACCAGTTCCTGCAAATCGAGACCGCGTCGCTGAACACCTGGAGCGCCGTCGTTTATCTGGGCCTCGTCATGACTGCGCTCGGCTATGCGATATGGTATCGCCTGCTCGGACACTACAGCGTCAACCAGGTCATGCCTTTTTTGTTGCTGCTCCCGGTAACCTCGGTGTTTGGCGGTATATTCTTTCTCGGAGAGACTCTGACCCCGCTCGTCGCACTGGGCGGTTGCCTCGCGATCATCGGCGTCGCGATGATTACGATCCAGCGATTCCGTTTACCGGCGCGGCGAACCGCTTGAAAAATGCAGGAAACCTTTGACGCGATAAACGACGCCTGTTGCGACGCCTACGCGGAGCTGGGCACGGTCTGCCTGCGCGGCATCTTCGTCGACTGGATTGAACTGCTGCGCAACGGTGTGCAACGCAACCACGACGACCCCGGACCGTATTTTTCCGAAAACGTGGTCGACAGAGATGACGGCCGTTTCTGGGACGATTACTGCAACTGGCAGCGAATCCCCGAATTTCAGCGTTTCATTACCGAGTCGGGTGCGGCCGAATTAGCGGCCGCGATCATGCGTTCGCAAACCGCACAGTTTTTTCACGACCACGTGCTGGTGAAGGAACCGGACACGGCAAAGCCGACGCCCTGGCATCAGGATGCGCCCTACTATTTTGTCGACGGTACGCAAACCGTCAGCTTCTGGCTGCCGCTGGATCCGGTTACAGGAAACGAAAGCCTGCGCCTGGTGGCAGGCTCGCAACGCTGGCCAAAGCTGGTATTGCCGGTAAAATGGCTGGACCACACCGAGTTCTACGGCGCGCAAAACGATCGATATATGACCCTGCCCGACCTCGACGATCCTGGCTGTGGCGAGACTATTCTCGAGTGGGAAATGCAGCCGGGAGACGCGGTGCTATTCGATTTTCGCACCGTGCACGGCGCGCGCGGCAATTTGCAGAACCGTCGCCGGCGCGCCTTCTCGATGCGCTGGGTCGGCGACGATGCCCGCTACGTCGAGCGGCAGGATCGCACCTCGCCGCCCTATCCCGGCCACGGCATGACCGACGGGCAAAAGCTGCGCGAGGACTGGTTTCCGGTGCTGTGGCCCAGATCCAGACAAAACGATTAATACGGACAGCTTTACTTTGTCGTTAGCAACAGGTTTTGGAGAATATCCCGATTCCGATAGAATAATAAACAGCATTCGGAATACGGCCGTTTATGGTACGAAGATGACAAATCCCATTCTGGCAAATACCCTGCGCGGCGACATTATCGAGAATCGCCACCGCGGTGCGATCGCCGTATGCGATCCACGCGGCCGCCTCGTGCACGGCTGGGGCGATACCGCCGCGCTGGTATACCCGCGTTCCGCGATAAAGGCGCTGCAGGCGCTACCGCTGGTCGAAACCGGCGCCGCCGATCACTTCCGGCTCAGCGACGCCGAAATCGCGCTGGCCTGTTCGTCGCACAACGCCGAGCCCGAACACACCGAGACCATTCATCGCTGGCTTGCCCGTATCGACCTCGACGACGACGCGCTCGAATGCGGCGCGCACCCGCCGCTGCACGACAAGACGGCTGCGGCGCTGTTAATCAATCAGGTCAGCCCGAGGCGAATCCACAATAACTGCTCCGGCAAGCATGCCGGCATGCTGACGACGGCCCGTTTCCTCGGCGAGGCAACCCACGGCTACATCGGGCGCGAGCACCCTGCGCAACAGCGATGGTTCGATGCCCTCGGCGAGATGGCGAGTATCGACATGCGCGCGCTGCCGTGGAGTTACGACGGCTGCGGGATTCCGGTCATCGCCATGCCGCTCAGGTCGATGGCTACCGCCTTCGCCAGGGTTGCGGCGCCGGATGATTTAAGCGCCGAGCGGGGAGACGCAATAGCACGTATTACGGCGGCCATCGCGGCCAATCCGTTCATGGTCGCTGGCAGCGGACGGCTGTGCACCGAAATCATGGAGCTGACGGGGCGCAGGGTATTGGTAAAAACCGGTGCGGACGGCGTATTTAGCGCCGCCCTGCCGGAACAGGGTCTCGGAATAGCGCTCAAGATCGACGACGGCACACGCGAAGCCGCCGAGGTCGCGGTGCTGGCGGTGCTGGAGCATCTCGGCGCGTTGCAGGCCGACGACCTGGAAGCGCTCGCGACGCGCCGTCGGGTACCGATTACCAATACCCGGGGCGTGTTGACTGGATACCGGGAACCAGCCGAACTCTGGTCCTGAGGCAATCGGCGTGGTGGCCAAGGCGCCCGCCGCCTGGTCATCGGTCGGCATATTATCGGTCTTCCGGATCGCCTCCTGCCGCGATTCTTTCATTTAACGATCCTCCCGAAGGCGCGCCTCGAGGTCGGCAATGGACATTTTTTCCAACCCCAATGTGACTTATTTACCCTCGCCGGCCATATCAGCGATGCCGATTTCAGCTATTATTTATAGCCATAATAAAGGAGGTCGAAACCGATATGGAGAAAATTGCGCCGGCTCCGGGAAACTCCAGCTTCGGCACCCTGTTTACCCGGATAGCCAAGAAAAACTCGAGCTTAATCAATAAGATAGCTCCTCGCTGGTCGAATAGCCGCATCGACGCAATGCTGTTCGTTCCAAAAGCCAAAGACGCCAAACCGTTGCGCCTGCCGCGTGGTTTCGTCGAGTCCGATATCAAGACCAACGACGGTGCGATCAAGGTCTACCAGACCGGCAGAGGGCCGACCGTCGTTTTCGTGCATGGATGGGGTGGAGGGGCCGCGCAGTTTTTCCCGTTGATGCGTGGCCTGGCCCAGTGCGGCTTTACCGCGCTGGCGTTCGACCATCTCGGGCATGGGCAGAGCGAGCAAAAACCGGCCACCCTGCATCAGTCGATCGATACCACAAACGAAGTCCTGAAGCACGTTAAATCCCGCCCGAACGACGGGCTGGCCGCCATCGTCGGTCATTCCACCGGCTGCATCGCGATCGCAACCGCGCGCAGCGCGCTGGTCAGGGACGCATCCCTGTTTCTGATTTCGCCGGTATTCAACTACAAGCTGTTTTTCCTGAAGAAGCTGGTGAAACTCAGGCTCCATGCCGACCTGATCAAGCAATACGCCAACCGCTTCGCAAAATCATACCGCGGCGAGTATGAGAAACTGGAGTTGGCGCGCAACCTGGACAAATACGGCGACGTCACCGTGATCGCGCACGATGAATCCGATAGCGAAAGCGCCATTTCGGATTCGATAAGATTTTGTGCCAAGTACCCGATGACCAAACTGCTGATTACCAAGAACTGCGATCACGTCAGAATCATCAATTCAGAATCGGTATGGCAGGAACTTAAATCGCATCTGAACTACGACGACACCACGATCAATTTTACCGCGGAAATCATCTATCAGTAACGAGCCGCTGCCGGCCCTCCTGTGAAGGGCCGTTCATTTCAGGCAACAGCACTTGGGGAACTGCTCGCCTGGCATTAGACTCTGTAGTTTATGATTACTCGCTGCCTGCTACCCGCGCTGCTGCCGCTGCTGCTGTTCCCGCGCCTCGTCGTTTGCGGCGACCTGCCGCAACACGGCTATTCCCTGTTCGATCGAATTTTCAGCAAGCCCGCCGGCAACGGTTACGTGCACGACGTACCCTATCCTTTCGAGGACCTGTTGCAACGTATCGAGCACAGGCTACCCGGTTACGCGCCAGACTCCGGATCCCCGCTGGTCAAGGTGCTGATTCCGCGCGGCAGGTCGCTGCAACGCGAGGCGGCGAGACCGCATTACTACGAGTTTCCGCGTATCGTCGTCGCGCTGGACCAGGATTCGAGGACCCCGGCGCTGGTCAAGAACCGGTTATTCCTTGGTTACCAGGAAAAATCGCAGTCGATCGAAGTTATCAGCTACAACGAAGCGGCAGGTCGTTTCGACTTTCAGATCGTCGAGAATTACGCTGCCGGCAAGAAGCCGCGGGTACGTTACGCCAATCGCAGCCTGTGCACCAGCTGCCACCAGAACGCCGCCACGATATTCGCGCGTCCCCGCTGGCGCGAATCCAATTTCAACAACCAGGTAGCCGAGCGGATCGCGGCCTACCACAAGAGTTTTCACGGTATCGAGGTGTGGGCCGACAAGGGAGACGCCGCCCGCTTCGATTTCGCAACCGATCAGGCCGGGCTGCTGGAGGCTTATCAAAAGGTTTGGCAAAACGGTTGCGACGCGGGTGAAGACGAAAACCGGAACCGGGCCTGCCGCGCCGGACTTTTTCTGGCGGTGCTGCAGCAGGCCATAGCCGCGATCCCACGGCCCAAGTATCGATCCGCCCTGATCGAGAAAACCCTGTTGCCGCTGTTGCAGCAAAGCTGGCAACGACGCTGGCCCGACGGCATGCCCGTCCCGAGCGCCGACATAGACGATCGCGAACCGCCGACGGACACGGACGAAGACCGGCTACACCCGCTGCAGGATCCGCTGAACCTGCGTCCGTTACTGGCAAACTGGTCCTATAAGCCTGCCCTGCGCCGTTCGATACAGGGCATAGGAGAGCAATTCCTGCTATACCAGGATCTCGTCTACCTGAACAAGCTGCTGGTTCGACAGATCAGGGAGGGTCGCGTGCCGCGACAGACGCTGCGGGGTAGTTGCAGTCTCGAATTCAGGCACGCGGCGACGCAAATCGAATGGACCTACGTCGATTGCAGTTTCATCAACGCCGGCGATACCCGGATTACGATCGAAGGGGAGATCAGCAAAGCGGACGGCTCGCCCGGGCCCGGACAGGGAAAACTGCTGATAACCGGCACCGCGGGCTGGGCCAGGGTTCAGGCCTTCGCCAGCCTCGACAAACCCGACCAGTACCTGCTGCGGCTTGAACTACGCAACACCAACCGGCGGCTCGCGGCGCGCCTGTGGGACAACCGCATCATCACAGATTTTAAAATCGAGCTGCCCGTGTCGCCGCCACAACCGGGAACGCTGCTCGATGCCAGCCTCGAGCTCAGCGACGATCTTGGCGCCGTCGAGGCCGCCATCGAAAGCATGCTGGCAGACGCTGCAAGCGGCCGGCACGACCTGTTCGAGAAAAAACCGATCCAGGGCGTCGGATTGATGCAGGCGTTGCTGAAAAAACTGGGAGACGAGCGCGGTTACGCCGACCTGTTGCCGACGCCACAAGGGCTGCCGCAGGTCGTGCAGCACGAATCGGCTGCTTTGGCTGACGGCGCGCATGATCCGTTATCGACAGGCTCCGCGCTGCAGGTTATGTATCGTTTCTGCGCCGGCTGCCACAGCGGCAACGCCCCGATGCCGCCAGGATTCCTGCACGGTGACAGCGCAACAATCGAGGCACGGCTACAGCAGTGCGCGCCGCGTATTTCGCATCGTCTGTCGATGTGGCAAAAAGACGCACAGCATTGGAAAAAATCTCCGATGCCGCCACCTGCCAGCCTGGCGATGAACCAGGTCGATCCCGAATGGTGGCGGAACAGCGAGGAATTACGCAGATTGCAGGACTATATTCGTGACCTGCTGCCCGCCGCGACCGCCGCGTTAGTCGAAACGCAAAATTACGATACATTACCGCGATGTTATAACGGTTAAGTCGATGTGGATGCGTTACACTTGGCAGCTTTCGTATATGCGTTACTGAACCAATGCAGTTTTTCCATGATCTGATGCCTTCGCTGCGCCTTTCGAAATGGGCGCCGACGGTGGTACGCAAGCACCTGCTCAAGGAGGAAACCGAGAGCATCGAATCCCTGTGCGCGATGATGATGGACTCCGACGGCGAATTTTCCAGCCTGCTGCTGGCCGAACGCATCCTGAACGCCTATGAAAATCTGTCCGCATCCGCAAGGCTCGATTTCTTCACGCTGCTGAAAATTGATTACGATATCGACGTCGGGGCTATCAAGACCGCGGTCAAGGATTACGAGAGCGATCCCGACGCCCGCAATCTAATGAGGGTCACCGCCGCTTCCGAACCCCGGCGGCAGGAGTTATTGCGCCGTATTAACCTCGCCCCCGGCGGTACCCGCCGCCTCGTCAAGATGCGCGAGCACCTGCTCGCGGTGATGCGCGATAGACCGGAGCTCGACAGGATCGATACCGATTTTCGCCATCTGTTCAACGCCTGGTTCAACCGCGCCTTCCTGATGATGGAACCCATCGACTGGACCACGCCGGCGCATATTCTCGAAAAGATTATCGCTTACGAAGCGGTCCATGAAATCGAGAACTGGTCCGAGTTGCGTAGACGGCTGGAGCCCGCCGATCGTTACTGCTACGGCTTCTTTCATCCTTCGATGGAAGACGAACCGCTGGTATTCGTCGAGGTGGCGTTGACCGACAGGATCCCGCGTGGCATTGGCGAGATACTGCAGCGCGACACCGATACCGAAACCCCCGATAACCCCTCCTGCGCAATTTTTTACTCGATATCCAATTGTCATGCGGGGCTTGCCGGGGTCTCGTTTGGAAATTTCCTGATCAAGCAGGTCGCTACCAGCCTCAAGCTGCGTTTTCCCCATTTGAAGACCTTTTCCACAATTTCACCGCTGCCAGGATTTCGTGGCTGGCTGGAGCGGCAGGCCGGCGAGCGTGGCGAAATAGCGACGTTGCTCGACAAATTCGATGCAAAAGCGGGGGAAGACCTGAGGCACGAACTCGAAAAGCTGGCCGCGAACTACCTGCTCGAGCAAAAGAACAGCCGCGGCAAGCCACTCGATCCGGTGGCAAGATTTCACCTCAAGAACGGCGCGATACTGGAACGTATCAACATCCTCGGCAATCCGGCGGAAAAAGGCATGGCGCGTTCGCTGGGTACCATGGTCAACTATGTCTACGACCTTTCCCGGGTCGAGGATAACCACGAGGAATACGTCAGGCACAACAAGGTTATCTGCAGTTCATCGGTCAGAAAAGCCCTGTCGCGCTAGGTCTAGCACAACCTGGACCGGTTTATGGTCTGAACCGTCCGCGTCATCGTCGATCACCGCGGCTTTCACGCAATCGCGCAGATCCGGCGTCACGAAAATATGGTCGACCTTCCCGCTTACCCGCTTATCCGGGCTTGGGGCGTGCTTCAGCGTCGTCACGCGTTGATTGGCGGCATCGACAAGCGACCAGCAGTCGACGAGCCCGGTTCGCTCGATCAGCAGACGATACTCCTCGGTGTCGGGGCTGGCGTTGAAGTCGCCGCAAACTAGCGCGGTTCGTGGCATTGCCGGGGCCGGGCGCCAATTGCTCCAGTCGTCGCCGTCGATATCCGGCTTGCCGGACCAGGCTCCCTGCTCGTGCGGTGATCGCTGGAACCGGTCGGCGAGGCATTCTACCTGCTCGAGACGCTCCTCCGACCGCAGGTAGCCGGCGTGATAGTTATATACCCGCAGCGCGCCGCCCGCGGCATCGATAACCGCTTCGACGAAGGTCATCTGCATGTTGAAGCTGTCGGCGAAGTGCTGCTTTGGCAGGTTGAAAATCCGCATGCTCGATATCGGCCATCGCGACAAAATCATGTTGCCGTGCCGCCGCCGGCGATTGACGACCGCGCCGTGGGCGGAATGGGCGCTCGCATCGACGTCGAAACTGGAACCGTAAACGTGGTAATAGGTCGGCAACAATCCCGCGATCTCCGCAGCCTGGTCCCGTTCGCCGCTGCGTTTCCAGTGCTGATCGACTTCCTGCAGACAAACGATATCGGCGCCCCGAATGGCGCGACAGGTACGTACCAGGTCGATCGCGCCATCCATGCCCCGGCCAAACTGAATGTTGTAACTGATGACTTTCATATCCACCTCTTGATCGATGCTCGGACTATGCCATAAACGATAAAAGTTGGAACCCGGGATTACCCGATTGCGTGCCTGGAAAAGCGGAAAATCGCGCATGACACCGCAGGACCCGGATACCGGGTGACGATCGCGGGTCAAATACGCATCGATCGCGACCCCGTTTGTGGTATATTTTTGGCGAATAATTAGGGGATTTGCGATGGCTGACCTGACCGTGATCAAGTACGACCGCAGCGGGGCTCCCGGGACCGGCCTGCAGGACTGGGATCCGATCTCGCAGGATATACTTTACTCGGGAAACCCGCTGCAGCGCGGGCACACTTATCACGATACCGCGGGTGGAATTTTTACCTCCGGCGTCTGGGATTGCACGCCGCACGAACTGCTACCCGCTCCCTACGAGACCGACGAGTTCATGATCGTGCTCGAGGGATCGATCATCATCGAGCATGAATCGGGTAAAATCGAACGGTTTCGCGCCGGTGACAGTTTCATCCTGCCGCAAGGCACGCCCTGCATCTGGCGCCAGGACGAGTACGCACTCAAGTACTGGGCAATACACGATAATCCCGGCCATCCGCTGACCGCCGATCCGAAACTGCAGCCGATACGCGTCGATCCCGACGCCAAGCTGCCCGCGATTACCGGGCAGGATCCGGCGGTGTACGAAAGCGAGGTGCCCGACATGGGATGGCTGACGCTGTACCGCGATCCCGGCGGCAAATTCCAGGCCGGTATCTGGGATTGCAGCCCTATGCGGCGCGTTCCGGCTACCATCGAAAGGTCCGAACTGATGCATATTCTCGAGGGCAGTGGTTCGATTACCAACGCCGACGGTGTGGTATTCAATTTCACCGCAGGCGATACCTTCCTGGTGCCGATCGGCATGGGTTACCAGTGGCAGAACGATACTTACGTCAAGAAGATCTTCTGCAGCTACACGCCGTGATATCACCGCTGCAACACAAATTACGGGGCCACAATACTTAATTCGGCGGTCGCTGAGAGGGCTTCTACCAAGTGTCGATGAATTAAGTATTGTGTCCCTGTAGTTATTTGATTTGCATCTGGTAAGTAACCCAGTGGGTCCTGTCGGCTAGCCGGTCGTAAATCGCGCGGCCGCGATAATTGTTCTCCGCGGTAATCCAGCGGATGAAAGGCCAGCCCTGTTTTTTACCGAGCGCATTCAGGGCCCTGTAAAGATCTTCGACCACCCCCTGGCCGCGCGCTTCCGGGGAGACGAATAAATCATCGAGAAATCCCACCATCGCTCCGCGCAGGGGCGACGGCATCTGCCGGCAATGCATCAATCCCAGCGCCCTGCCGTCCCCGTCTTTCGCGATCAGGCCGAAAAATGGATTGCTGCTATCCTGTATCCAGCCCCACACCGTGTCGAGTATCTGATCGTTCATCGGCACCTGGTAAAACTCTGCATAGCCGTGGTATAGCAACTCCCATTGAACGCGGTCCTCGGCCACGGGCCCGGTGACGCTTACCGACATGATTGACTCCCGGTTAACGATAACCTGGATAGTATACGCGACCCTGGTCGTTACCTGTCGAAATCGATAGATTCATGCATGATCCCGGTATACACGACGTTAATTGCAGCCGGTGTTATACAATCGCCCTCAAAAAATTTGTTTCCTGAATTGCGAGTATTGTTATGATAAGTCGTTCGCAGGCTTACAAACGCCAATAATAAACAATCAGAAACATGATCACAGGGCTCAGGCAAAATGACTGACCAAGTCGCAATCACGGCCGATGGGGTCAGCAAGATATTCGGCCATGGCAAGGACGAGGTGGCCGCGCTCGATAACGTCTCGGTAGAGATTCGGGAAAACGAGTTTTTCACGCTGCTGGGGCCTTCGGGTTGTGGTAAGACCACGCTGCTGCGGCTGATTGCCGGCTTCGAGCACCCCAGCGCCGGGCGCATTCTGCTGCATGAAGAGGAGATCTCGCATCTCCCGCCGTTCAAGCGCCCGGTCAACACCGTGTTTCAAAACTACGCGCTATTCCCGCATCTGACGGTAGCCCAAAATATCGGCTTCGGTCTCGCGATGCAGGATAAGCCACAAACCGAGATCGACGCGACCGTCGCGGAAATGCTGCAACTGGTGCAAATGGAGTCGTTGCGCGATCGTCGCACCGACCAGATATCCGGTGGCCAGCAACAACGCGTGGCGCTGGCGCGCGCGCTGGCGCCCCATCCACGCGTACTGCTGCTCGACGAACCGCTGTCGGCGCTCGATTACAAGCTGCGTAAGGGTATGCAGATCGAACTCAAGCGCCTGCAGCTCGAAACCGGCATCACGTTTATTTTCGTCACCCACGACCAGGAAGAAGCGCTGACCATGTCCGACCGGCTGGCGGTCATGAACCGGGGGAAAATATTGCAGGTCGGCAGTCCGAGCGATATCTACGATCGTCCCGCCGAACGTTTCGTCGCGGATTTTATCGGCGACACCAACTTTCTGACCGCGGAACTGATCGAATCTGGCCCGGAAACCTCGTTACTTAAACTGCCCTCCGGGAAAACCCTGACTTCGCATCCCACCGATAACGACTGCGGGCAAATAGTCAATATCGCGGTGCGACCCGAGCAGGCCACGCTAACCGAAAACCTGGCCGAGGCCGATTTGCAGGGCACGGTATCCAATATCATGTACTCGGGCACCGATTCGCATTTTCACATCGAGCTAAGTCCAGACGAGGAATTCGTCGCCAAGGTACAAAACAGCGGCGCCAACCGTCGTGACTGGCAGATCGGCCAAATCGTCGGCATCAAGTTCGATCCAGGCGCCGTACAGATTTTACGAGACTAGGTACCTCGCCCATGTCCCATGAATCCAGGTATCTCTCGCAACACGAACTGGTTGCGCGCAGCCAGGAGGTCAGGAAAAACCTGTTGCTATGCGCGCCGGCGCTATTGGTGCTTTTCCTTGCCGCCTCGGGACCCTTGCTGGTGATGCTGTTCTACTCCTTTCTGGAGGCCGGCAATTACGGCGGCGTCAAGTACCAATGGTCGCTCGACGGCTGGTTCAACGTTTTCATGGTGCGCGACATTTTCACCGACGAACTGGGATTTGCCGACGCGCATCTGTCGGTGTTCTGGCGCTCGATCAGGCTATCGATCATGACCACCGTTGCCTGTCTGATCATCGGCTTCCCGACCGCTTATTTTATCGCCACGCGCGAACGTAAAAACCGCAACTTCTGGCTTTTCCTGGTTACCATACCCTTCTGGACCAACCTGCTGATCCGCACCTTCGCGATCATGGAGCTGATCCGCAACAACGGCCTGATCAACAACCTGCTGGTCGGCACCGGTGTCATCGACGAACCGATACAGATGCTGTACACCGATTTCGCGATCATGATCGGCATGACTTACGTCTACCTGCCGCTGATGATCCTGCCGCTGTACGCGTCGATGGAAAAACTCGACTTCAACCTGGTCGAGGCGGCCTACGATTTGTACGCAACCCGGCTACGCGTGTTGCGTCGAGTCATTATCCCGTTGATCAAGCCGGGCATCGTGGCCGGCTCCATCCTCGTGTTCATTCCCTCGCTGGGGGCCTTCGTCACGCCGCGCGTGCTGGGCGGCGGCAAGAACCTGATGCTCGGTAACCTTATCCAGCTGCAGTTCGACCAGGGACAGAACTGGCCGCTGGGAGCGGCGCTGTCGATCGCGCTATTGATAATCGTCATGACGACCCTGCTGGTTTACGTTCGCTACGCGCAACGATCGGGGGAACGCAATGACTAGCTGGTTCTCTCGCAACAGGCTGTTTTCGATCTATAAGCTGCCGGGATTCACATTTATCGCGATCGCCTGCTTCCTGATGCTGTATGCACCGATTGTTACGCTGGTGGGATATTCGTTCAACGCGGGAACGTCGCTGGCGCTGTGGGAAGGTATCTCGATTCGCTGGTACTTCTCGGCCTGGGAAAACGACCAGGTGCAGGAGGCAACCCTGCTGTCGCTGATTATTGCGTTACAGGCGGCGCTTTACTCGACCATACTCGCGACCATGGCCGCGCTCGGCACCACCCGCACGCGTCCTTTTCGCGGTCAGACGGCGATCTACACGATGATCAATCAGCCGCTGATGGTACCCGAGATCGTCACCGCGGTGGCCTTGCTGATAGTTTTTGCGACGATCAAGCAGGCGACCGGGTACCAGGGCCTGGTCTACCTGGTGGCCTCACATACCGCGTTCTGCATCCCGTTTGCCTACCTGCCGATACGCGCCAGGCTGGAGGACATGGACAAAACCCTCGAGACCGCCGCCGCAGACCTGTACGCAACCCCTTGGCGCTGCTTCAGACGCGTTACCCTGCCCCTGTTGTGGCCGGGCATACTCGGGGGCGCAATGCTCGCCTTCGTGATCTCGCTGGACGACGTGGTCATTACCGAGTTCGTCAAATCCGCGGGTCAGGACACGCTGCCAACCTACATGCTGGGCCAGCTGCGCCGCGTAATAACCCCCGAAATGAACGCAATTGCCAGTGCATTGCTCGCGGTTTCGATTATACTGGTGTCCCTGATTTTCCTGCTCAATCGCAAGAAATCGTGAAAGACACAACATTTAGTACAACAAAAAAACTGAGGACAGAAACATGAAACACCTTTTACAGAATTCGGTCGTTGCGATCGCGATGGCGGCCATAGCCGGCACCGCCTCCGCCGCCGGAGAACTGAACTTGTTCAACTGGGGCAACTACACCAACCCGGAGCTGATCAGCAAGTTCGAAAAGCAATACGACGTCAAGGTCACGATCACCGACTACGACTCCAATTCGGGTGCCCTCGCCAAGGTCAAGGCCGGCGGTCACGGCTTCGACATGGTAGTGCCGTCGGCCAATTATATGAAAATCTGGATCGACGAGGGTCTGCTGCTGGAAACCCGTCCCGACAAGATGTCGAACTTCAAGCACGTACTGCCCGAGTTTGCCAACCCGGTGTGGGACCCGGGTCGCCATTACTCGGTGCCGTGGCAGTGGGGCAGCGTCGGTATGATCGTAGATACCTCGGTCTACAAGGGCGACATCAATACCGCAGCTATTTACCTCGACCCGCCGGACGAGCTCAAGGGCAAGATAAACGTCGCCCCTGAAATGAACGACGTCATCAGCTCCGCGATAATGTACCTGGGCGGTGAGCCCTGCACCACCGACAAGGCGCTCCTGCGCAAGGTTCGCGACAAGCTGGTCGCGGCTAAACCCCACTGGCTGTCCATGGATTACGGTGTTATCGAGAAATTTGCCGGACGCGACCTGGCCGCATCGCTCTACTGGAACGGCGCCGCGTTTCGGGCCCGCGAAAAGAATCCCGATGTCCGCTACGGTTACCCGCAGGAAGGCTTCGCGCTGTGGATGGATAGCGTCGTCGTGCTCAAGGATGCCAAGAATGTCGAGAACGCCAAGCTGTTCCAGAACTTCGTCATGGCGCCCGAGAACGCGGCCCTGATCTCGGCCTTTGCGCGTTACGCCAACGGCATCAAGGGTTCCGACAAGTACATGCCGGACGACATGAAAAACGCCCCGGAAATCATTATTCCCGCAAAACTGGCGGGTGCTGGAAAGTTCCTGCCTGCCTGTCCACCCGCGGCGACCGAGCTGTACACCGCGATTTGGACCGAACTGCAGAAATAATCGGTTTAGCGCTGCTCTACTACGAACTGCCATGGCCCCGGCCATGGCAGTTTTGGTTTAACAAGGCCCCTTTTT
>JAOTTY010000218.1 GCA_029864185.1 Gammaproteobacteria bacterium | reverse complement strand
GCAACGGAGCTTCATGGTCGAGGAGGCCAGCGCGGTCAATCAGCTCAAGGCCGCCAAGACCCTGGCGAAGGGATTGCAGCAAATTCACTGCAAGTTTGCGATCGACGAATTCGGCACGGGCCTTAATCCTTTTCAGCTCATCAAACACGTCGATGCCGACTATGTTCGTATCAACCACGTCTACATGGATGGCCTCGCGCATAACAACGAAAACCAGAACAGCATCCGCGAACTGGCATACCAGGCGATGGACATGGAGGTCAACACCATCACTCCGGGCGTAATCGACGCCGCGGTGCTGAGCGTATTGTGGACCCTGAATGTCGATTTCGTACAGGGTGATTTTCTGCAGCCACCGCAAAAGGAGTTAAACTACGATTTCAGCTCGATGTAGGCCCGGCCCCGGGGTGATCCGGCGCTGCGTTTAATGGCTGTATTTTCAACCGATCTCAACGATAAACGGGGTAATCAGCAGCATGCGCACGCTGGAAACAATTATTGCCGACATCCGCAAGCTCGAAAACGAACTGCTGCAGGAGATGCAAAAGAAGCAGGACGAATACTATTACATCATCGAAGGCAAACGGGTGAAGTTCGAAGAAGAAACCCGACGCTATCACAAGACGCTCGCGAAGACTCTGCGGCGTTATTTTGCCGACGCGTCGCTGGGGCATATCGTCACCGCCCCGCTGATCTACTTCTGCTTCGTTCCGGCAATATTCATGGATGCCGTGGTTACGATTTACCAGGCGATCTGCTTCCGCGTATACAGCATCCCGAGGGTAAATCGGAGCGAATACATCGTCCTCGATCGCCACAGCCTGCAGTACCTTAACGCGATCGAAAAACTGAACTGCGTATATTGTGGTTACTTCAACGGTCTGGTCGCCTACGCGCAGGAAATTGCCGCCCGCACCGAGCAATACTGGTGTCCGATCAAACACGCGCGAAAACTGGCCACCATACACAGCCGTTATCACAAGTTTATCGAGTACGGTGACGGCACCGATTACCAGGACAGGCTCGAAGCTCTGCGCGATGACTTCGATGACCTGCGGCAACGCCAGGCTTAAGCCCCGGATGCCGCCTTGTTATCGTCCTGGCCGGCAGGTAAGTGGCTGGTGTATTCGATCGACTCGCGCGCGGGACGCGGCCAGAAGCCGTCGATGATCGCGCGCTGCTGTTCGAGCAACGGCCGAATTTCTTCGAATACCCGTTCGTAGCGATACCAGGGCACCCAGGGCATCATGTGATGTATCAGGTGGTAATTTTGCCCCTGGGTCAACAGGTTGCCGCCAGGCCACAGCGAACAGCGCGTATCATGGTAACGCCCGAGGATGCTGTGAGGGTGGTGCGGTACCCAGGTGAATAACACCAGCATCACGCCGTAGCCAATAAAAAACGGGATCAGCCATAACACCAGCAATTCGTAGGCATAACCGAGCGCGCAGATGCTTATGACGATTGCAACGAAGAGTGCGAAGCTCGCGTAGGAAAAGTACCTTTGCCAGGGAGAAAGCCCGTGCTCTGCACAAAGCCGATACTGTTCGAACGGGTTGAACTGGCCCAGTATCGCGAGCGGAATTCGCCACAGTGCAACCACGCCGAAACTGCCCCGGGCATAGATGTCGGGGTCAGCCTCGGAATTACACTTGCGGTGATGCACGATATGCGAACTGCGATGCGGGTAAATCAGCAGCCACAGCGGCAGCGCGGCAAGAAAGGCGGCGGTCATGTTGAACCACCTGAAGCTGGATTTCCGACTGACGATATTGTCGTGCACGCCCTCGTGTACGACGGTATAGGTGGCGTAGAGAATAATGCCGTTTGCCAGCCCGGCTAGCCATAGCGGTATATAATCTTCGAGCCCGAGCCAGGTCGACAGCCCCAGGCCCAGATATACGCCCGCGAGTAACAGCAGCGTAGGCACGGCTACCACGGGGCTGAAACGCCTGCCGACCTCGATCTCCTGTTTGATGGTGTTATGCGCCATTGGTATCGCCTGGGGACCACCGTCAATTAACAGTTCTGCCACCTGATTTCATGGTGAGAGACTGCGCCATAAGCCAGTTTATTCAGACCGGTTTTTGGCGTCAATCGCTCCCCGGCCCAGACCCCGGGTTACTGTATATTGGCTGATACAAATCAACCAAACGACCCGGGGCGCGGACCCGAAACGGGACCGAAGGCCGGTCGGTGACCAGCGTTATGCGGCGGACGACGCCATCAGCTGGGCGATGCGTTTTTCGAGCGGCGGATGGGTGCTCAGCAGTGCCTTCAGCGCGCTACCGCCGATGATACCGAAGGCCGCCATTTCCCCAGGCAGGTCCGGCTGATCGTGCGCCCTGCGCAAGCGTTCCAGCGCGGCGACCATCTTCCCGCGGCCCGCGAGCGCGGCGCCGCCGGCGTCGGCGCGATATTCACGGCGGCGCGAGAACCAGGATGCGATTATCGCGGCAACTATACCGAGAATGATTTCAGCGACGATCGAGCCGATCCAGTATCCGGGACCGATGCCGCGCTCGATACGGAATACGACGCGGTCGACCAGGATACCGATCAGCCGCGAAAAGAAAATTACAAAGGTGTTCAAAACCCCCTGCAGCAATCCCATGGTCACCATGTCGCCGTTGGCGACATGGGAAACCTCGTGGCCCAGCACTGCTTCGACCTCGTCGCGCGACATCTTGCTCAACAGCCCGGTGCTGACGGCGACCAGAGCATCGTCACGGTTCATGCCGGTGGCAAAGGCGTTCATCGTCGGCGAATCAAATATTCCGACCTCGGGCATGCCGATGCCGGCCTGGCTGGCCTGGCGCCTGACGACCGCTACCAGCCAGTTTTCGACCTCGTTGCGCGGAGCTTCGATGACCCGCACTCGCATCGAGCGCTTCGCCATCATCTTGGACATGGCCAGCGAAATGAACGAACCGGCAAATCCCATGATCGCGGCCATCAGCAACAAGCCGTTTAGCTGGAAAACGCCGCCCTGGCTGGCCAGGTAAGCATCGACGCCGAGCACCCGCATCGACAGGCTCAGCACCGCGAGCACGCCGAAGTTGGCCAGTAGAAAGAGAACGAGTCGTGAAAACATCAGTGGTCACCAATGAATGACAATCTGCGCTTCTAGGTGGGTTGCAGCGCGTCAATTTCAAGTATTTGAAAGCGATTTATCTCGCACCGGCCGGCCGGGACGACTCAGTCAATTACCTCGATCGCGGTAACGTTCTGGTAACCGCGCGGCAGCTTACGGCCGCGTTTGCCACGTTCGATACGGTATTCCTCGAGTTCCCTGAGATTCATGGTCTTGTACTTTTTGCCGCTGTGGATTACCAGTTTCTGCTTACCCGCGAGGCAGGCGACAAACGCGACCTGCTCTTCACCGTCCCTGATACGTTTGGTCGGTATACCCTGGATCTTGTTACCCTTGCCCTTCGCCAGCCGGGGTACTGACTTGACGTCGAGCAACGCGATATAACCAGCGCTGGTGATCGATACCAGCTGGTCGGCATCGTAATCTGACACCGCGACCACCGGCATCAATTGCGCGCCCCTGGCCAGGCTGATCTGCGCCTTGCCGTTCTTGCTGCGCGTCAGCATGTCGGCGAACCGGCAGACGTAACCGTAGCCGTGCGACGACGACATCAGGAACTGGTCGTCGTCCTGGCCCATCAGGCAACTTCTGAACTCGGCGCCGCTGGCCGGTTTGAAACGCCCGGTCAGCGGTTCCCCCTGCCCGCGCGCCGACGGCAGCGAGTGCGCCGGTGCGGCGTAGGCGCGCCCGAAGGAATCGACGAACACGACGCTCTGATTGCTCTTGCCCAGCGCCATGTCCAGGAAACCGTCGCCGGACTTGTAGCTCAGACTGCGCGGATCGATTTCGTGCCCCTTGGCGGCGCGCACCCAGCCCTTGCTCGACAGCACGACGGTAAGCGCCTCGGACGGCACCAGGTCGGTTTCGTCGAGCGCGCGCGCGGCATCGCGGCTGACGATCGGCGAACGCCGGTCGTCGCCGTAAGTCTCCGCATCCTCCAGAATTTCGTTCTTGATCAGCGTCTTGATGCGGCGCTCGGAGCCTAGCAGCTTTTCCAGGTCCTTTTTCTCCGCGCTGAGCTCTTCCTGTTCGGCGCGGATCTTCATTTCCTCGAGTTTGGCGAGATGACGCAGCCTGGTTTCGAGGATTGCCTCGGCCTGGATATCGCTGATCTTGAAAGTCCTGATCAGCTCTGCCTTCGGATCGTCCTCGTAGCGCACGATGCGGATGACTTCGTCCAGATTAAGAAACGCGATCAGCAGGCCCTCGAGCACGTGCAGGCGTTTGTCGACCTTGTCGAGCCGCCACTGCAGGCGCCGCCTCACCGTGGCAATTCGAAACGCGATCCATTCCTGCAGGATCTGCTTCAGGTTCTTGACCTGCGGCCGCCCGTTGGTGCCAATCATGTTCATATTGACGCGATAGGTGCGCTCGAGATCGGTGGTCGCGAACAAATGGCCCATCAGGGCTTCGATATCGACGCGGTTGGAGCGCGGTACGATGACCAGCCGCGTCGGATTTTCGTGATCGGATTCGTCGCGCAGATCGTCCACCATGGGTAGCTTCTTGGCGAGCATCTGCTGGGCGATCTGTTCCATCACGCGCGCGCCGGAAACCTGGTGCGGCAGCGCGGTGACGATCACGTCTCCGTCCTCACGTTCGAACACCGCGCGCATGCGTATCGAGCCGTTACCGGTTTCGTAGAGGCTGCGCAGTTCCGCCGGCGCCGTTATGATTTCGGCCTCGGTGGGATAATCGGGTCCGCTGACGTGCTCGAGCAGGTCCTGCAGCGGAGTCTTGGCCTTGTCCAGCAGCAGTATGCAGGCCTGCGCCACCTCGCGCAGGTTGTGCGGGGGTAAATCGGTCGCCATGCCTACCGCGATGCCGGTGGTGCCGTTGAGCAGAATATGCGGTAGCCGTGCCGGCAACAGCGACGGCTCCTGCATGGTACCGTCGAAATTGGCAACCCAGTCGACCGTGCCCTGGTCGAGTTCCTGCAGCAAAACCTTCGCAAATGGCGACAGGCGTGATTCGGTATAACGCATTGCCGCGAACGACTTGGGATCGTCGGGCGAACCGAAATTACCCTGGCCGTCGATCAGCGGATAACGATAGGAAAACTCCTGCGCCATCAGCACCATCGCCTCGTAACAGGCGGTATCGCCATGCGGATGGTATTTGCCGAGCACGTCGCCGACGGTACGCGCCGATTTCTTGTGCTTGGAGGTCGCCGCGAGGCCTAGCTCCGACATTGCGTAGATGATGCGACGCTGTACCGGTTTCAGGCCATCGCCGATATGCGGCAGCGCGCGGTCGAGAATGACGTACATCGAGTAATCGAGATAAGCCTTTTCGGTGAAGACATGCAGGGGCTGCTGCTCGACGCCCTCGTAGTTGAGTTCCATATTCTCGTTCATACCTCGGCGAGGTCTCCCTTGTTCTGCAGCCAGTCCTTGCGGTCGGAGGCGCGTTTTTTGGCCAGCATCATATCCATGATGTTGAAGGTCTTGTCTCCGGGCGCGATGGTTAGCTGCGCCAGTCTCCGGGTTTCGGGCGCGATCGCGCTCTCGCGCAACTGTAGCGGGTTCATCTCTCCAAGCCCCTTGAAACGGGTCACGGAAACCTTGCCCTTGCGTTTTTCCGCGGCGATGCGATCGAGAATCCCATCGCGCTCCGCCTCGTCGAGCGCGTAATACTTGTCCTTGGCTATGTCGATGCGATACAGCGGCGGCTTGGCGACATAGACATGACCCTTTTCCACCAACGGCTGAAAATGGCGCAGGAACAGCGCACACAGCAAGGTGGCGATGTGCGCGCCGTCGGAATCGGCGTCGGCAAGAATACAGATCTTGCCATAACGCAGGTTTGTCAGGTTATCCGAGGCCGGCTCGACCCCGATCGCTACCGAAATATCGTGCACTTCCTGCGAGCCCAGCACCTGGTCCGACGGGACTTCCCAGGTATTCAGGATCTTGCCGCGCAGCGGCATGATCGCCTGGAAGGCGCGGTCCCGGGCCTGCTTTGCGGAGCCGCCGGCCGAATCGCCTTCGACCAGGAACAGTTCGGTGCGGGCAACGTCCTGGCTGCTGCAGTCGGCGAGCTTTCCCGGCAGCGCCGGCCCCGAGGTGATTTTCTTGCGCACCACCTTCTTCGCGCTTTTCAACCGGCTCTGGGCGCTGGATATCGCCAGCTGCGCGAGCTGATCGCCGACGTCGGCATGCTGATTCAACCACAGGCTGAAAGAATCCTTGGCAACGCCGGAAACAAACGCCGCGGTCTCGCGTGACGACAGGCGCTCCTTGGTCTGCCCGGAAAACTGCGGGTCCTCCATTTTCACCGAAAGCACGAAGCTGACCCGGTCCCAGACGTCATCGGGAGCAATCTTGACCCCGCGCGGCAGCAGGTTGCGAAATTCGCAGAACTCGCGGATCGCGTCGGTTATACCGGTGCGCAGGCCGTTGACGTGGGTGCCGCCCTGCGAGGTCGGAATCAGGTTGACGTAGCTTTCGGTGATCGATTCGCCACCCTGCGGCAACCACAATACCGCCCAGTCGACCGCTTCGTGCTCGCCCTGCAGCGAATTGACGAAGGGTTGCGGCGGCAACAACTCGAAACCCTCGAGCGCCTCGAGTAGATAATCGGATAAACCGTCAGCGTAAAGCCACTCGACCGATTCCTTGGTTTTCTCGACGTAGAACTTGACCTTGAGCCCCGGACACAGCACCGCCTTGGCGCGCAGTATGTGCTTGAGCCGGGTCACCGAAAAAGTCGGGTTGTCGAAATATTTCGGATCCGGCCAGAAGCGCAGGCTGGTGCCCGTGTTGTTCTTGCCGACGCTGCCGGTCTGTTTCAGCTTGTCTTTCTTGTCACCGTTTCTGAAGCTGATGGTGTATTCCTTGCCGTCGCGGCGCACGCGCACGTCGAGCTGCTTCGACAGCGCGTTGACCACCGATACCCCAACCCCGTGCAGCCCGCCCGAAAAACGGTAATTCTTGTTGGAAAACTTGCCGCCGGCATGCAGCTTGGTGAGGATGACCTCGACCCCGGGGATTTTCTGCTGGGGATGGATATCCACCGGCATGCCGCGGCCGTTGTCGATCACGCTGAGCGACTGGTCGGCGTGCAAAATTACCCCGATCTGCGTCGCATGGCCGGCTATCGCCTCGTCGACGCTATTGTCGATCACTTCCTGCGCGAGATGATTGGGTCGGGTAGTGTCGGTATACATGCCCGGCCGTTTCTTGACCGGTTCGAGCCCCGTCAGGACTTCGATCGAGGCGGCGTCATACTGATTTTTCAAATGTGATGATTCCTGAGATTAAAACGATCGCGCCTCGGCAAGCCCTTGAACTTCCGGGCGATCAGCCTGATATAATGCGCATC
>JAOTTY010000217.1 GCA_029864185.1 Gammaproteobacteria bacterium | reverse complement strand
CATGCCGATGACAGCATTCAAGTTTCATTCCGAACCCATGCAGGACAGTTGGGCCGACGCCTACGGTCATCTCAATGAAGCCTATTACCTGCTGCCGTTTACCAACACGACCTGGATCATGCAGGAAAACTTCGCCATCGGCACCGATTATTTCGACGCGACAGGCTGCGCGATTTACACGGTCGAAACCCATCTTCGCTACCTGAACGACGTGCGCACGCCGGCGATGCTGGAAATCGAGACCCTGATACTGGGCTCGGATGCAAAGAAGATCTGGTTCGCGCACCGGATGCAGGTCGGCGGCGATCTCTGCGCAACGGCGGAATTCATGACCCTGCATTACGACACGCGCGCAGGCCGCACCACGGCGATGCCGGAGGACGTACAGGCCCGCCTCAAGGCGGCCGAGGTCACGGCATTACCCGACTGGGTCGGACGCCGGATCAGCCTCGTCAGGAAATAGCCGGATTCAGGGGCACGTTCAGGAACACCCCGAACTCGCGCGCGATATTGCAACTGACCCGTGCGTGCACCCTGCCCTGGCGATCGCGAAACGACTGCGCCTGCGTCGACGGGAAAACGCCTTCGTGCCAGATGCCGGGATGGATATAGAGCCCGCGGCTACCGTTACACCACAGCGCGACGATATCATCCAGCGCGAGATCGTCGCCGGGCAGCGCCACCGGTACCACGAAAGGCCTGCCGTCGAGCGGGAAAAAAAGCTGACCGCCATCGGGATGATAATTCAGATGCCATAACAGTACCCGCGCCGGATTCGGCTCAGCCTCCTCCTCGCTGGCCTCGGCGGGGTTGGTCGACCAGCCCAGAACGTAATCGCCGCCGACGGCGTCGTTTCGCGCGCGCAGCACCTGCCCCCGCCATTCGCTATGGAAAATACCCTCGACGGTTCCTGCCTCGTCGCCGGTACCGGCATCGACCGGGCGCCAGCCCTGTGCGGGCCACTGCACGATTTCGATATCGAAACCGTCGGCATCGTCGACCAGACAGCCAAATCCCTCGACCGAGCGCTCGTCGGCGATGATCAGAGGCACGTCGTGCCAGGGCAGCTGCCCGGGGACATCGGGCGACAGGTAATCGATCGGCGTGGCGGGCTGATTCATGGTCGGGAATTCAACTTGACCCAAAGAGCCCGGTCAAAAATTCTCGACCCAGGGGCGCAGGTCGATTTCCTGCGTCCACGCGCTGCGATGCTGCTTCAGCACCGCCATATAGGTTTGCGCGATCGCGTCGGGCTCGAGTTCGGCATCGTTCGCATTGGCGTTCGCATCGTCGTCGTTCAGGTCGCGCCCGGGTGACGCGATGCCGCCGTCGATAATGAAGTGCGCGACGTGAATATTTTCAGGGCCGAGTTCGCGCGCGAGACTCTGTGCCAGGCCGCGCAGTGCAAACTTGCCCATCGCGAAGGGTGCGAAATTGGGAAAACCCTTGACGCTCGCGGTGGCGCCGGTAAAGAACAGCGCGCCGCCGCCGAGCTGTTTCATGCCTATCGCAGCCTGCTGCGCGACGAGAAAGGCGCCGTAAGCGGTTTGCATCAGCGAATCCAGCACCAGCTCGGGATCGAGACTGGTGACCGGGCCTGCGGTGTAGGCGCTGGCGTTGTAAAGCACGACATCCGCGGTGCCGACATCCTGCTGCATCGAATCGAATAATGCGCGCACGGAATCGACCAGGGTTGCATCGCAACTGATGGCATGAGCATTGATCTGCGCACACAGCGCGTCGAGCTTGGCGATGTTGCGCGCCGCGAGGACAACCCGATAATCCTGTGCGGCAAGGGCGCGCGCAAAGGCGGCGCTGTTGCCGCTGCCCGCGCCAACGATTAAGGCAATTTTTGACATTACGTCACCCCGTATTCCTTTCAAGTCACGGCAGCTATTAAAACGCCGGGGCGCGGGTTTGTATAGGGAAAATTAGGACAGTAGCTTTTTGGCGAAGCCGAACGAGATCAATGGTCCCGGCCCTGCCTCGGTTACCGATGCCATCGCGTCGCCGAATTCGGTTGCCGTCGAGTTTAAAAAATTGCCCAATGGATATCAGATATATTCCGTAACCATAGGTAAAACACGGATGAATAAAGCGAGGCCTACCGGCGATATTTCCCTTTACCTTGAGCACTTTGGTCGCATTTCGCGGCTATAAACGCCGGATTATCCGATTTTATGATCCAGTTCGCGGTAGCGTTTCCAGATTAGGCTGATCGAATCGGTCAATTCGGGATCGTTACCGGCAATACGGCGATCCAGTTCGGCCGGGTTGACCCAGCGACCGTCGTCGATCTCGTCAGGGTGTAATTCGAGTGGGCCGTCGTGGCGATAGCTGTACACCATGCAATGCTCGTTGCCGGTCAGGTCCGAGGCCGGCAATTTGAATAAGACCTGCAGGGAATGGTCGGCAACGATGCCCAGTTCTTCGTCGATTTCGCGGCGTGCGCAACCCAGATAATCCTCGCCGCTATCGACGTGACCGGCGGCAGACGAGTCCCATTTGCCCGGCTGCTCATCCTTGTTCTGCGAACGCTTTTGCAGAAAGATTTCACCACGGCTATTGAATACCAGGATATGCACCGCCCTGTGCATCAGGCCCAGGGCATGGATTTCGCCGCGCGTCTTTACCGCGATTACCTCGTCGTTCTCGTCGACGACATCGAGTCGTTCGTGGCTGGCCGACACGTGCATCTCCCTTGTCTCGAAATTCAGCGCGCAGTCTACCTTAAAAGAAACGAAATCAAATCGCCTTTAGCGATACAATTCGAATTTATATATACGGGATAATCGGAGTAACCCATCGAAGCGGAGCTGTTTGTCTCTTTCTTGCTGTTCGGCATCATCGCCGCGATAACCCCGGGGCCCAACAACGTCATGCTAACCACCACCGGGCTCAACTTCGGCGTGCGCCGCGGCGTGCCCCACCTGCTCGGGATATGTATCGGCTTTCCGGTAATGCTGGCGTTGATCGGTCTCGGTTTCGGTACCCTGTTCGAGCTATATCCGCTGCTGCACGAAGCGATCAAGCTGGTCGGCATCGCCTACCTGCTCTACCTCGCCTGGAAAATCGCCGGCGCCAGCGGTGGAGTCGGGCCCGTCAGCCAGCAGAAACCGATAAACTTCTGGCAGGCCGCGGCCTTTCAATGGGTCAATCCGAAGGCATGGATCATGGGTAGCAGTGCGCTCGCTGCCTACACTTCGCTGGACGACAGTTTTTTCGTGCAGGTAGCGATAATCTGCGTCAGTTTCATGCTGATTACGATCCCCTGCGCCGGCGTATGGCTGGTGTTCGGTGCCGGCCTGCAGCGCTTTTTACGCGACCCGAAACATTTGAAACTGTTCAATATCGCGATGGCGTTGCTGCTGGTGGTTTCGATCCTGCCGGTCGTCCGGGAAATGATCGCCGCCACTTGAGACGATATCGAGTCATCCGCGCTCCCGAGTCATCCCTGCGCAAGCGAGGGATCTTGCGACAACAGGCCAACCAGGCGTTCCCACCGGATTATTGCGACTGCAGCGATTCCTGTTCCAGCGATAGATAAATGCCGTAGGCGTTGCGGCGATTGGCCTCGGTAAACGCCGGGTACTCGATGAAATCGCCCCAGTCGGTCGCCTCGTAGGCTTCGTCGAACGGGATCCAGTTGTCGACGGCCTGCCGCATCGACGCGCGCACGAAGGCGAGGTAATTCCGGGTCAGCGATACGACCTCACGTGGATTTTCTGCCGCCTTGCCGTGCCCTGGCACGATCACGCCCACTTCGGCTTTCTCCATTTCGTCCAGCACGTCGAGCCATGCCGCGGAACTCGAGGTTCCGAGAAAAGGGATGCGGCCCTCGAAAATGATATCGCCCGAAAACAACACCCCGTCATCCTCGACGAAAAGCACCAGGTCGCCTTCGGAATGAGCGCTGCCGACATCGACGACGCGGATAGTGACATCCCCGAACTCGAATCTCTCCTCGCCCCGCAGATAGCGGTCCGGAGACACGATACGCGTCGCGTCGTTTACCCAGGGCCCGAGGCTCACGCGGCGTTCGTTCAGGCGCTGCTGCGCGATCTCGCCCTCGAGGTAACGCTTGGCTCCATCCGAGGCAACGATCTCCGCGCCGGTATCGGCAAAGGCCTGGTTGCCGTACATGTGATCGGCGTGGTAGTGGCTGATATAGATGCGCTTAATCGGAGCACTGGTGACCGTGCGAATCGCCGCCAGCAGTTTCGTGCCGAGCGCGGGCGTACCCAGCGTGTCGAACACGATCACGCCGTCGCTACCGACAACGAAGGCCGAATTCGATACGAATCCGTAATTATCGGTTGCCACCCCGGTATCGCCCGGAACGTACCATGCATGGGCCGATACCTGGACCGGGATCATATCCACGGGCACAGTCGCTTCTTGCGATGCATGTGCGACGCTAACGGCGATCGGGAAAATTACTACCGCGAACCAGCGCAACCAACCGTTCATGATTACTGGTTATCGCTGTTGGCGGCGATGAAATCTTCGATCAGGTCGGTGGGAACTGCGCCTTCCTGCTTGGCCATCAGCTCTCCGTCCGGCCCGAAGACGAGGAAGCTGGGCGTCCCGATCCACGGGCTGCCGGTCACGATCTGGTAGTAGGCCGTCACCGCTTCGGGCTCGCCGATGAGGTTGGCAAACCCGAGCCCGTGTTGCGCGACGAATGCCCCGGCATCTTCGCGCTTTGCCAGACCATCGAGGGTAATGCCGACAACCTTTGCGTCGACCGCTTTATGATCTTCGTGAAATTGCTGATATGAGCCCGCCTCACGTTTACAGATTTCGCAATCGGAAGCCCAGATCATGACCACCAGCCACTTGCCATCGCCCCGGTAATTTTCCAGGGTTTCAGGCACCCCGGTATCCAGGTTATCGAACATTGGAGACGCCGGCCAGGCACTCGAGGACACTGCCAGTAACAGTGCCAGCCCGATTAAGCGTTTAACTTGAAACATGATTAGAAATGTCGGCGATACCATATGGTTCGATGATTATCGGGTCTGCGCCTTTTTAAAATACTTCTGCCGGCTGATCTGGCGACCGGCCGGCAGAAATCTGGTCGATTACGAAAGCGTATCCACTAGGGTTTGATATAGGCGTATCCTTCCTGCTGCAGCTTGGCCACCTCGGCGACGCCGCTCGGGACTATGTCCTCGTCGCTGACGTCGTAGAGATCGTTTTTGACATCTACCTTGCGGCCCTTTACGGTATTGTTGCACACCTGGAAGGCCACGCCCTGGCTCTTCAGATTAGCTACCTTGGCCGTCATTTGCTGGTCGGCGTTCGCATGCTTGAATTTCTGGAGATGCGACAGTGATTCCGGCTCCAGCAACAGCGCAAGCCCGTTACCGTGCAGCACGACCTTGAGATCGAGATTCTCGGCGCCGACCGCGTTGATATGGTTTTGAATGTTGCGCAGCGCACCGGCCTGCTGCTTGGGATTATCGTAATTGATGTGGTATACCACTTTTTGTTTGCCGTAATAGTCACCGGCGCTGACCTGCCCTGCAACCATGAAGCTTGACGCGATCAGGACCGCCATCATTAATTTTGCGATAGATTTCATTTCTTCTCCTCGAATTTTATTGACTAGATCGGCGGCAAGCTTATTCCAGCCACCTGAAAATTATAATTAGGGAAATCCCTAACCCGGCGACATTATAACTGGTCTTTTAAAATCAGGCACATACGGACTAATTCGGATAAGGAGCGGGCTGCCGTCTTTTCCATAACCCGCGATCGGTGTACCTCGACGGTTTTATCGGAAATCCCGAGCTGTGCAGCGATTCCCTTGTTGGTCATGCCTTCCACGACCAGGCACATCACCTCGCGTTCGCGCTCCGTCAGCGTATCGAGCGCTTCTGCGAGCCTGCTTTTCTCGAGTTCGGCGCGGTTGATCTCCCGACCCAGCTCGAGCGCAGACCTGACGCTCGTGAGCAGTTCGTGGTCCGAATAGGGCTTTTCGAGAAAATCCAGCGCACCGAGCTTCATCGCCCTGATCGCGATCGGGACATCCGCGTGACCGGTCAGCACGATCACCGGCATCCGGTTTTGCAGTCCGTTCAGTTCCTCCTGCAGCTGCAGGCCGCTCTTCCCCGGCATGCGAATGTCGACCATGATGCAGCCGCTCCAGTCGCTCGACCACGCGCCTAAAAAGGATTCCGCCGAGTCGAATGCGCGCGTTGCGATACCCTCGGTATCGAGCAGCCAGCACAGGGATTCCCTGGCCGACGGATCATCGTCGACGACATAGACCACCTGCTCGGCGTTGGGTATGGCTTCCGTCATGATCAGGTCGGCGGCAAGCTGAAGCGGAAGCCGGGCCGGCCCCTTTCGTCGAGCTGGTATTCGATCGTGCCGCCATGCGATTCGACGATCGAGCGGCTGATCGAGAGTCCCATGCCCATGCCGTCGGGCTTGGTGGTAAAGAAGGGATCGAACAGCCGCTCCACCGTTTCATCGGGCAACCCGGCGCCGCTATCGCTAACGGTAACCACGCAATATCCCCCGGCGGAACCGTCGATTTCGATTTCGATTCGTTTCGAATCCGGGTCACAGGCCTGCAGGGCGTCGATCGCGTTGAGCAACAGATTGACCATCACCTGCTCGATCTGAACCCGGTCGGCGACAATCGGCGGCAGGTCGGCCTGGCTATTGATTGCGACGCTTATTTCCTCCTGTTGCAGGCGACGCCGCAACAGTTCCACCGCGGTCTGGACAGATTCTCCGATCTCGAAACTCTCCCGCCTGAGTTCGCCGCGCCTGATGAATTCGCGCAGGCGTCTGATGATATCGGCGGCGCGCGTGGCGTCGTTGCCGACGTTGGTGATCGCGTCGCGTAATTCGGCATTATTGATGCCCTGCCTTTGCAGCAGACGCAGGCAGCCGTTGCTGTAATTCAGGATCGCGGTTAGCGGCTGGTTGAGTTCGTGGGCGATCCCGGTCGCCATTTCTCCCATCGTGTTCAGGCGCGACACGTGGGCGAGCTGGGCCTGGTGTTCCTGCGCGCGGCGGTTTATCTCTGCTCGTTCGATTTCACCACCCAACCACTGCGCCATCAACTGCAGGATATCGATATCGACATCGGTAAAAATACGCCGGCCCGGCTGTAAATCACAGAACAGGATGCAGCCCGAGGTTTCATCCTCTACCTGGTAGGTGGCGCCGAGCGCCGAGCCGGACGAGATTCCCACGCACCCGGTGTCTGCCCGCGAATCGGCGTCGGAGAAATCCTGTATGGCCAGAGTACCGGAAATGCGGGCAACCTCGTCGGCGACGCGCTGTGCCAGCGCTTGCAGCCCGTCGGCTCCGCCGCTCACCTGTTTGTCGAGTCTGACCTCGCCATCCCTGATCACTGCGGTCGCGGCATGCTGCATCTGGAAAAATCGGCAGCCCTCGCGTAGCAGGCCGTCCAGCCGGGTTTCGAACGAGCGGTCCGGATCGGTCGTAATG
>JAOTTY010000015.1 GCA_029864185.1 Gammaproteobacteria bacterium | reverse complement strand
AAGGCCATCCATCGTTATATGAATCGTGCCGCCACCAGCATACTCGACGACGTGGACCTGATTTGCGTCCTGCTCGATATTACCCATTTCAACCGGGACGATGAGAAAATACTGCAGCGCGTCGGTGGTCACAAAAACCTGCTGCTGGTGGTCAACAAGGTAGACAAGGTGAGCCGTGAAGATTGCCTGCCGGTAATGCAGAAAATCTCGCAGCAGGTCCCTGCTGCCGAATGCGTGCCGGTTTCGGCGCTCACCGGCGACAATCTGGATCGGCTGCAACGACTCATTGTCTCCTATCTGCCGGTTGCCGTTCCGCATTTTCCCGACGATCAGCTAACCGACAAGTCGATGCGCTTTATCAGCGCGGAGATTGTGCGCGAAAAGCTGTTTCGCGTGCTCAAGCAGGAGCTGCCTTACTCGATAACCGTCGCCATCGACCACTATATCGATGAACCCGATATCACGCGTATCTCGGCGACCATATGGGTAGAGCGTAAGTCACAGAAAGCGATAGTCATCGGCAAAGGCGGAAGCCTGTTGAAGAAAATCGGTTCGCTGGCACGAGGTGATATCGAACGGCTGGTCGGTAACAAGGTTTATCTCCAGCTATGGGTGAAGGTCAGGGCCGAATGGTCCGACGACGAGCAGGCGCTGGCCGCTTTCGGCTACTTCGATGGAAACCAGAGTCTCTGACCAGTCTGCGTTCATACTGCGCCGCCGCGACTGGCAGAACAGCAGTTTACTGCTCGACCTGTTTACCCGCGAGTACGGCTGTATCCGCGCGCTAGCGCGCGGCGCTCGTCGCAACCCGGCAAAAGCGCCTTACCAGCCGTTCGAACTGCTAACGATTGGATGGAGTGGCCGGCAGGAGCTTAAAACGCTGACCGCAATCGAAGGTAGATCGCTTGCCATCGACGAACACAATTATCTCGCGTTGCTGTATATCAACGAGTTGGTCGGCGCTATGCTGCCCGCAGGCGAAGCCAACCAGGAGGTCTTCGATGACTACCTCTCGCTGCTGCGCACGGCGAGCCACGGACTCGGCGAGGCCAGGCTGCGCAGTTTCGAACTCCAACTGATGCGAACCCTTGGATATTTTCCGGATATTTCCGAAGATGCGCACTCGGGCCAACCGATACGCGCGGAGCTTTTCTACCAGTTCGTCATCGGCAGCGGCTTTATCGCCTGCACGGAGTCGGCACGCGATTCGACCAGCGGCAGGACCGTGATTGACTGGGTCGAAGGTCGCTACCAGCACGAGGCCGTGTTGCGCCTTGCCAAATCCGTGCTGCGCAGTACTATCGACTTTAACTTACACGGAAAAACGCTAAAATCGCGCGATGTAACGACTGAAATGATGAAGCGAAGATGATCAACCCGATAACGCTGGGCGTCAATATCGACCACGTAGCGACCTTGCGCCAGGCGCGAGGCACGCGCTTTCCCGACCCGGTTTACGCGGCGCAGGTGGCCGAGTATGCGGGCGCCGATTCGATTACCTTTCATCTCCGCGAAGACCGCCGCCACATTCAGAAACGCGATGCGCTGTTACTGAAACAGGTTGTCACGACCAAACTCAATCTCGAGATGGCGGTGACCAGCGAGATGCTGACTTTCGGTTGTGAGTTCAGGGCGGAAGACGTTTGCCTGGTCCCCGAGAAGCGTGAGGAATTGACCACCGAGGGTGGACTGGACGTGGTCGGACAATTGCGGCAGGTGCGCGACGCCTGCTCCCGTCTCGCCGAGGTGGGTACCCGGGTTTCCCCGTTTATCGACGCCAGCCACGAACAAATCGATGCGGTGATCGAATGCGGCGCACCCTGTATCGAAATCCACACGGGACAATATGCCGATGCGCATGGCGATGAGCAGGCGGCTTTACTGGAAACCCTGAACGCGGCGATAGCCTATGCCCACGGTAAAGGCCTGCAGGTCAACGCGGGGCATGGTCTTAATCGCCATAACGTCGCGCCGATCGCGGCTAATGCCCTGGTCAGTGAACTGAATATCGGGCACGCGATCATTGCCGACGCGATATTTCTCGGACTGGAGCAATCGATTCGCGATATCAAACGGATAATGCTGGAAGCGCGGGCCGCTGCTTCATGATCGTCGGCATAGGCGTTGATATTGCCGAAATCGCGCGCGTGCGCGAACTCGCCGGGAAGTTCGGACAGCGTTTCGCACGGCGTATACTAACCGACCAGGAATTGATCGAGTTCGATCTGCGCAGGCAATCCAGCAGTTACCTGGCAACTCGTTTTGCAGCCAAGGAGGCCGTCGCGAAGGCATTGGGCACCGGCATCGGTAAGCAATTCGGTTTTCATTCGGTGCAGGTTGATCATGACCAGCAGGGACGGCCGCTGTTACGGTTTCTTGATGACGCGGAGGAACTCGTAGCCGCGTTAAAAATTAAAAACGCGCTGATTTCGTTATCTGACGAGAAGCACTACGTGGTAGCGATGGTCGTGCTCGAGTCATAGTCATCAGGCCCGCTGCCACCCATTGCCAGCAGGTGTCGCTCGACTTCCAGTTTTACCGCCTCGAGTTCATCGATCAGTTCAGCGACCGCCTGCTCCAGTGGAACCTCGCCGTCGCGCGCGAGCTGCTGTTGCAAATCCAGCACCTGGCGCCGCAGGCGCGGCAGGCTCGCATAGCAGGTGACACCATGCAGCTTGTGCAGGGCAGCACCAAGTCTGGCCCTGTCCATTTTCTGAGCGGCGTTGCGCAACTGCTGTTGCTGGCCAGGGATATCGCGCAGTATTATTTCGAGAATTTGCACGAGCAGCGATTCGTTATCGGCTGATAGTGCCAGCGATGCCGTATAGTCCATCGAACAATCGGCAATAGTCTCGTCGTCGGCCTGTGGCAGCAGTTCTTCGCTACGTCGCCGGGGTTCGCCGTCCAGCAGCGAGCGGAATTTTTCCTCGTCGATCGGTTTCTCGAGGAAATAATCGAATCCCAGTTCCAGCAAACGGTCGGCTTCGTTATTGAGCACGTTCGCGGTCAGCGCGACGATCGGAGTCTGATCCCCGGGATTATGGTCGCGCATCATTTGCAGCAGGCTGACGCCATCGATGTCAGGCATTTGAATGTCGAGAATAATCAGGTCGAATTCTCGCTGCATGTAGATATCGAGGGCATCGGCGCCGTGCTCGACCTCGGTTACCTCATGGCCCCACAGCCGAATAAGTTCGCTTCCCAGCTTCAGATTCACAGGATTATCGTCGACCAGCAGGACTTTTTTGCAGGCGGCAGCGGGTTTCCCGGTACCCGTGGGCAGGTGGGGGATCTGCGCGGGATTGTGCGATAGCAGTTCCGCGATGGTTCTGCTGGTGTTGATGACGGAAACAAACTCGACCCCGGGAACAGTTGCCGCAGGTTCGACGCCGCGGTCGTAGTCCACCAGGATGACTCGTTTGCCGCCTGCAACCGCCACATTCAGAACTTTTTCGATGTCGATCGTCAGGTGGCGCAGGTCAAACACGAGCAGGTCGACATAGGCCTGGTTGCGCTGGATGCATTCGATCACGGGATCGGCATCGCTTCGATTGTCGACCAGGCTGCATTCGGTGATGGCTCCGGCGCGGTCGAACAGGGAACGGGTTTCCATGAGACAGATATTTTCAGCGGCGAATATCAGCGCCTTGTGTTGCCGCGTATTCGCTTCAGCCGCTTGCCTGTTTTCGTGGACTGTGCGGAAAGGGAGACGCAGCACGAATCTGGAGCCCTTTCCCTTTTCCGAGTGCATTTCGATATCGCCGCCCATCAGGGTTGCCAGATTTTTACTGATGACAAGACCGAGCCCAGTGCCCGCGAAGCGTCTCGTATCGGAACTCACAACCTGGCTAAAGGCCTGAAACAGATTCTGCTGGTCATCCTCGGAAATCCCGATGCCGCTGTCTTCGACGCTAATCTCGATGTCGACCCTGTCCTGCCGTTGATCTTCGAGCACAACCCGAATCACGACCCGTCCCTGGTCGGTGAACTTTATCGCGTTACCGATCAGGTTTAGCAGGATTTGCTTCAGCCTCAGCTTATCGCCGACCAGCCGGCGCGGGGTATCGCTGAATATAATCAGGTTCAAATCGATGTTTTTCGTCAATACGTTGATGAACAGGATGTCGCGAGTCTGTTCGACGACTTCGTAGAGATCGAACTCTTCGTCTACGATGTGCAGCTTGCCGGACTCCATTTTCGAGAAATCCAGAATTTCGTTGACGATCTTGGTCAGATCGCCGGTCGATTTCAGAACAATGTCGACGTAACGCTGTTGCGACTGATCGAGTTTCGACTGGCTCAGCAGGCTGACGAAGCCCGTGATGCCGTTAATCGGTGTACGGATTTCATGGCTCATGTTGGCGAGAAACTCCGACTTGCTGCGATTCGCGTTCTGCGCCTGGTCGCGGGCGAAGCCGAGCTCCCGGTTCCTCGTTTCCAGTTCGGTGATAGCCTCGTTCAACTGTTGGGTCGCCTGCTGGATGCGCTGATTGAGGTGACGCCGATTGGTCAGCAGCGCTTGAGTCATGCGGTTGAAGCCTTTCTGCACTGCTCCGATTTCGTTGTCCTCGGTCGGCTCGATGATTTTTCCAAGCTGTCCCGTTTCGACGAGTTTCAGGTGTTCCATCAGGTCGAATATCGGACTTGTTATTCTGCGGCTGATTGCGATCGTCAGGATAAAGGCCATGATCAGGACCGATATGAAAAACACGATGGAATCGATGATGATTTGCCGGGTCGCGCGCTGCAGCTGTTGACGCGAAAGGTACAAGTGCACCCACCCAAGGGTGCTGGTGCGCTGACCCTCACCCGAATCGGGAGAAAATACGTCGGAGTGCTCGATGCTTTGCGACAGTATGAATTGCCGATGATAAACATAGTCGGTCAGGTCGGATTGCCTGAAATCCGGCGTGAGCGATTCCGCGATCAGGTTTCCCTGGCGATCGTAAACCGAGGCCAGCACGACGTCGTTGCTGCCGACCGACTGGTCCAGCAGGTACTGTATCTGGTCATCGTTGCCGGTATACAGGTTGAATTCGGAGGCCCCGGCAATTTGACGGGCGATTATCCGCCCCTTGTCCTGCAGCAGGTCGTTGGCCTGTTCGATGCTGCTGTCGATATACTTGTAGGTAAAGAGCAGATCGATCAGGAATACCGGGATCAGCGTGATCAATAGAATCTGGTACTTGATGCCGAGGCTCTTCATCGCTCGAGCGCATCCAGCCGTGCGCGTAACTCGCTTTCACCTGGTAAGCTAATGCCCAGAGCCCGCGCCACGCGTCGATTGGTGGCGATGGAATAATACCTGGCAAACTGAAAAGCAGGCAGTCTGCCCGCCGGATTGCGCAATTTTTGATTGAGCAGTATCGCCAGGTGCCTGCCGATGTCGACCGGTGAGGAGTAAATCGACGCGAGTGCGCCGGCCTTGACGTGAGCCGGAGAATAGCTGATGGCCGGCCTGCGGCTGCGATAACTGGTCAGCAATACGCCCTTGAGAGTATCTCGATTATATATGGCTTGCCGAGGCAGCATCAGCAGTACATCGTTTTGCTGCAGCAATCCACGCAGCACCGGCAGGAGCTTGTTCAGCGGATCCAGCCGGTATTGATTCAGTTCGATCTGAAGGCGCTCGAGTTGATCGGATTGCCGCCGATCGAGATCGAACTTTCCGGTCGTAATTACCCCGACCGAATCTATTCCCAGCAACAGTTTACAAAAAGAGAGGTAGCGTTGCAGCGGTTGATCGAGCAGCACAGTTGCCTGGTAGCCGATGTCGAGCTGCTGGTACTGCTCCTGGGTGATATAGGCGTTGAGCGAGCTTATTTTACCGCCGAGGCTGGCCACTGTTTTTACCGCCGATTCACCCAGTGCGACGAAAAACCGATCGTCGCCCGCGTTTGCGAATTCGCTGTCGAGGTTTTCCGCCAGCACGACTTCGAAGGTTGCGGCCTCATCTACGTGACTGATCAGGATTTCTATACTCTGGTTGAAATAACCGTTGTCGCTGCTTTTTACGATAACGATGTGAGCAGCACCCTGCTGGGCCACGATCATCCCAGGCAGCAGCCATAACAGGGCGACTAGCAAAAGCTTAAGACGATTGACGATCACGAATCCATGCTCGGCATTTTTCTAGAATCCGCCAGAAAACCTCAGGTAAATGACCTGGTCATGTACGTTTTCAGACTGATAGTCGGCGTAATCCTCGAGCAGGTTTTGCCCGATGATTTCGAAATTGAACGAGTTGCGCAGATGGTAAGCGTAGCGCAGGTCCAGACGTCGTGCGACTGGGATCACGGTGCTGGTGTCGATCCATTTGATTTCGTCCAGGTAGTAGAAGGCGCCGGAGAATTCGTGCCTTGCGCTCGGCCGGTACTGTGCCGCGACGAATGCGGTATGGTCCGGAATCGAGTCCTCGAAATCCGCGAGGCTGGATTGCGCATCGACTACGCTAAATCCGGCGTTGACGCCAAACCAGTCGTCGACGGGATAGCCGAACGCCACTTCGAGCCCCCGCACCCGCGTCGACTCGCCATTTTTATCCGATTCCACGTCAATAACCGCGTTGATTGGCGGAGGCAGGGCAACCGGTACCGATGACGGGACGATGTGATTGCTGATCTCGTAACGGAAAAGCTTGATATCGGCTTCGATTCCGGAAGCCAGCTGGCTGCGCAGGCCGGCCTCGTAAGACTCGATTTGTTCGGGTTCGATCTCGTTGTTGCCGATCCACGTGGGTATTACGATGGTGGTCGATATTGGAGCAGGCAGGTTGACGTTAAACTCGGTCTCGCCCTCGGACTCCCACAGGATTGGATTACGTTTCGCGGCCGATGCGACCAGCCGCAACGCGTGGCGTTTTCCGAACTTGCGGATTAGCGATATGCGTGGCGAGCTTTCCGTCGTGGTCAGGCTCGAATCCTCCAGCATGACGCCCAGATCGAGCAACCAGTCGTCATCGATACGCCATTCGAATCCACCGAACAGGCGACTGGTGTCAACCACGTGGAAGTTTTCGTCGTTCAGCAGGTACAGGGATTTGACCCGGTCCCGCCTGGCGCTGCCGCCGTATACCAGGCGCAGGCTGTTGTTCAGGTCGTCGGTTTGAACGAATTCCAGGTCGGTGCGCTCGGAGACGCGGTCGAAGTCGATGAACGTGGTGACGCCCGCAATCGATGGACCCGCATCGATTTCGAGGGTGAAAGGTCCGGGGTCGTAATTATCGGTAACCTGCTGGCGTGTATGCGTGAGCCGGGCGATCGAAGTAGATGAGTCCCTGACTTCTTCCCATTGCAGGTTCAAATAACCATTGGTCGCTTCCTCGTCGCGTTCGATATTGCTTATGGTCTCAGGCGATGATGGAAACCCGCGTCCAGCCTCGCTGTTGCTCGAGCCGAGCTGAAAGGTCCACAACTGGTTGCTGCTCCCCAGCAGATCCATGCGGAAGTTGATTTTTGCGCTTCGCTTGGAATCATTGATCGATGCATATCCGTCATCGTTGATCACGCCGAGACTCAGGCGCCAGTCGATATCCTGGTGCTGGTTGCCGACACGCAGGTAGGCGTCTTTTATGTCCGGGTTGGAATCGTCGCTGGCCGTTGCGGAATACTGAACACCGTAATCCTCGGCCGCGTGCCGCGTTATTATGTTAATCGTTGCGAGAAACGCGTTGGCGCCATAGGTCACCGCGTTCGGACCCCGGATCACTTCTATGCGTTCGATATCCTCGATCAACAACGGCAGATTCGACCACGGCACGCCGCCGAAAGACGGGATGAATACCGATCTGCCGTCGATTAACACCTGCAGCTGACGCCCGAACTCCTGCCCCAGGCCATGGTAGCTGACTGCGGGCGAGTGGCCGTTCTGAAAACCGACCACGAATCCTGGTACCAGCCTGAACAGCTCCGCAAGTTCGCGCGCCCCTGAAGCGGCAATCATCCGCCGATCTATGACGCTGACGCTGGCAGGAGATTCCAGTAGCGGTTTGGCCATGCGCGATGCGGTCAGGATCAGCGGGCCATCATCGAAAAAATCATCGGCCGCGGTTGCGGGGGTCTGCGCCTGCGCGGGAGTCCACGCAAGCAGCAAAATTATCACACTAATTCTGAGACTGGTTTGCAAGCAATTCCCCCGAGGTCCAGAAATCGCTTATCTGCGATTAGTCATTGCCGTAAAATGTCGTTTTCGAGACCCATGCCGGATCGGGCTTTGTCAATTATATGTTTTTGCAGGATTATATCGGAAATACCCCGTTGGTGACATTGCAGCGCCTCAACGCCGGCGTTGGCAACCGCATAATGGTAAAACTGGAGGGTAATAATCCCGCTGGCTCGGTCAAGGATCGCGCCGCGTACAGTATGATCAGGCATGCCGAGACGCGCGGCGAGATAAAACCTGGCGATGTGCTGGTAGAAGCGACCAGCGGCAATACCGGGATCGCGTTGGCCATGGTTGCGGCAATGCGTGGATACCATATGATCCTGATAATGCCGGATAACATGAGCCACGAGAGAGTCGCAACCATGCGTGCCTTTGGCGCAGAAATTATTCTCGTTAGCCAGGAAGAAGGCATGGTCAGGGCGCGTGATATCGCCGAGGAAATGAATGCGGCGGGCAAGGCCAAGATACTCGATCAGTTCGCCAATCCCGATAACCCGCGCGCCCACTACGAGACCACGGGACCGGAGATATGGCGCCAGAGCGATCGCAGCGTTACCCACTTCGTCAGCTCTATGGGGACCACCGGGACCATCATGGGATGTTCGCGCTTTTTCGCCGAGGTAAATCCGGAAATCCAGATCATCGGGGTGCAACCGACCGATGGTTCCTCGATTCCGGGTATCCGTCGCTGGCCGGCGGAATATGTGCCGAGGATCTACCGACCCGAGGCGGTTGATCGCATCATCGATGTTTCGCGCGCCGAAGCCGAGGACTTTACGCGACAGCTGGCTGCCCGCGAGGGCATTTTCTGCGGCATTTCTTCGGGTGGCGCGATCTGTGCGACCTTACGCCTCGCGACGGAAGTTTCCAACGCAAACATCGTTACCATTATTTGTGATCGTGGTGATCGCTACCTGTCAACGGAGGTATTTTCGGGTCGTTGACCCGGGTATTTCATGAATGTATTCGTATTCGATATAGAAACCATTCCCGATATCGACGGTAGCCGCAGACTTTACGATCTGCATGGACTGTCCGACGACGATGTCGCGCGCGCGGTATTCCATATGCGTCGCCAGCAGGCAGGCACCGAGTTCTTGCGTCACCATCTGCACCGGATCGTCGCGATATCGGCGGTGTTGCGCACGCGGGACCAGTTCAGGGTGTGGTCCCTCGGCACCGAGGAGTCCGACGAGCAGGACTTGCTGCAGCGTTTCTTCAGCGGTATCGAGCGTTACACGCCACGACTGGTGTCGTGGAATGGCGGCGGCTTTGATTTACCGGTTATTCATTACCGCAGCCTGCTTTACCCGATAAACGCGGCCCATTACTGGGAAACCGGGCAAAACGACACCAGTTTTCGCTATAACAACTACCTGAGCCGCTATCACGAAAGGCATACTGACCTGATGGACGTACTGGCAGGTTACCAGCCCCGCGCCAGCGCGCCCCTCGATGAAATTGCCGGTCTGTGCGGCTTTCCAGGAAAGATGGGGATGAGCGGCGCAAAGGTCTGGGACGCATACCAGCGGGGCGAGATCCAGGCGATACGCAATTATTGCGAAACCGACGTGCTCAATACCTATCTGGTTTTTCTCAATTTCGAGCGCAGTCGCGGGCAGCTGGATCAGGAGCAGTATCGCGCCGAATGCCAGCTGGTGCGCGATGGGCTGAAAGCCTCTGGTATCCGGCACCTGCTCGAATTCGAATCCGCCTGGCTCGATGGTTAGGCGGCGCAGGCGCTTCCGGTCGCCCGAACCACGCCTGGTGACGATTGATTCGATGTCGCACGAAGGTCGCGGCATCGCCCGCGTTAATGGTAAAACGGTGTTCGTTTTTGGCGCGCTGCAGGGAGAAACGGTGCGTATTCAGGTGCAACAGAGCAATCGCGGTTTCGATCAGGCGACCACGCTGGAGGTCCTCGAGCCGTCGCCAAAGCGCATTCAGCCTCGCTGCGCGGCTTTCCAGAGCTGCGGCGGCTGCAGCCTGCAGCACCTGGATAACGAGGATCAGCTGATTCTGAAACAGCAGGCGCTACTTGACATGTTCGCGCATGCGGGCATCGAATTCGATCACCTGATACCCGCCCTGCGCGGCAAGGCCTGGGGATACCGTAAAAAGGCCCGGCTCGGCGTCAAATACGTCGCCAGGAAAGGGCGGGTGCTGGTTGGATTTCGCGAACGAAATGCCCCTTTCATAGCCGATATGCGAAGTTGCGAGGTGCTTTTGCCGGAAGTCGGGCACCGGCTCGACCTGCTGGCTGACATGATCGGGAGACTCGATGCCAGGGCGCAGATCCCGCAGATCGAGGTAGCCGCCAACGACGACGATGTGCAGCTGGTATTTCGGCATTTGCAGCCCCTGTCGGAGCACGATCTGGCGCTGTTGCGCGATTTCGGCAGCGAGCATGGTTTTCTTGTCCAGCTACAGCCCGGCGGGCCCGAAACGGTGCATAACCTGTACCCCGAGCGACAGCTACTCGAGTTCGATCCTGTCGGCGACGGGCGAATCCGCATTGGATTCAATGCCGTCGATTTCGTGCAGGTCAACAGCGAAATCAATCGCGGGATGGTTGCGCAGGCGCTCGAATTACTCGATCTGCAGCCCGAGGACCGAGTTCTGGACCTGTTCTGCGGGCTGGGTAACTTTACCCTGCCAATGGCGCAGCGATGCCTGCGCGTAACCGGAATCGAAGCCGACCAGGCGATGGTCGCGCGTGCACGCGCGTCGGCGATCGCGAACAAAATCGATAACACCGAGTATTTTGTCGGCGATTTAAGCAGCCCCGAGCCCGAATTACAGTGGATGCAGGCCAGTTACGACAAGATATTGCTCGATCCGCCACGTTCGGGCGCAATTGACATAGCGCATCATATCGGTCGTTTTAATGCTTTGCGCATCGTTTACGTATCCTGCCAGCCTTCCAGCCTGGTGCGCGATGCTGGTATTATCTGCACTCAGGGATACCATATGACGTATCTCGGCATCATGGATATGTTCCCACAAACCGCGCATGTCGAGTCCATGGCGGTGTTCGAACGGAAACCTGGAGGTGCAACATGAAAACAGTCAGCGCAATAATAAAACCGTTCAGGCTCGACGATGTTCGCGCGGCCTTGTCGGAGATCGGCATCAACGGCATGACGGTCTACGAGGTCAAGGGTTTTGGTCGGCAAAAGGGGCATACCGAGCTGTATCGAGGCGCTGAGTACGTTGTCGATTACATCCCCAAGGTCAAGATCGAGGTCGCGGTCGATGATGACCGCGTCGACCAGGTCATCGACACGATCATAGACGCCGCCAAGACCGGTAAAATCGGCGATGGCAAGATCTTCGTGACCAACCTCGAAAACGTGATCAGAATCAGGACTAACGAATCGGGGTCGTCCGCTTTGTAATAAAACCTAAATTTTATTAATCTTGCAACTTTGGAATGGTTGAAGCAGGGCTGAATGATGAGTGCGAACATGGACTTTGAAAAAGAGATGGCTGCTCACGAATCGCATAGGGCAGGTAAAAATCACCTGGTATCGGACCATCAGCCGCGGATGTCGGTGAGGCAGGGCGAGCACCCGATGCTATCCGCCGTGACCGCGCTGGACCGGTGGATCGCGGCGAAAATGCTCGAAGGGGTCGGTAATCCACCGATTACCCTGAAATTATGGGACGGCAAGACGGTAACGCCGGCAATCAAGAATCCTGTCGCCACGCTCCAGTACCACAATCGCGTCGCGATGCTGAAGACAATTGCCAATCCCGAGCTTTATTTCGGCGATCTCTATTCCTGCGGGCAGGTTTCGTTCAGCGGAGACCTGGTCAGGTTCTCGGAAATCATCTACACCAACCTCGAAAGCCTGGGCAGGGGAGGATGGCTGCGAAGCCTGATCCTGAAGCTCGGCCATCGCCGCATCGCCAACACGCACGAAAAGGCAAAGGACAACATTCACCATCATTACGATATCGGAAACGACTTTTACAGGTTATGGCTCGATACCGAACAAATGCAGTATACCTGCGCCTATTTCCCCGATCCGGCGATGACGCTGGAACAGGCTCAGACCGCGAAACTGCACCATGTTTGCCGCAAGCTGCGGCTAAAACCCGGTGACAAGGTCGTCGAAGCTGGTTGCGGATGGGGTGGACTTGCACTGTTCATGGCCAGGCATTACGGGGTTACCGTCAAGGCCTATAACATCTCCAAAGAGCAGGTGGCCTATGCCCATTGCAGGGCCGAGAACGAGGGGATGGCGGGGCAGGTCGAGTACGTGCTCGACGATTATCGCAATATCAGTGGCGAATACGACGCCTTTGTTTCGGTTGGGATGCTCGAGCATGTTGGCAAAAACGATTTCGGTATACTCGGCGATGTCATCAACAACTGCCTCAAGCCAGAGGGACGCGGGTTAATCCATTCGATCGGCCGCAATCAGCCGGCGCCGATGAATGCCTGGATTGAGCGCAGGATATTTCCCGGCGCCTATCCGCCCAGTCTTAGCGAGATGATGCAAATCTTCGAACCCAACCGCCTGTCGATTCTAGACGTCGAAAACCTGCGGCTGCACTATGCCAAAACGCTGGAGCACTGGCTGGAACGTTACCTGGAGCACGAAGACGAGGTTCGCACGATGATGGATGAAGAATTCGTCAGGACCTGGAGGCTTTACCTGGCCGGATCGATCGCGGCGTTCAGCGTTGGCGAACTGCAGTTGTTCCAGGTCGTTTTTGCCAAGAGCAGGAATAACCGGTTACCCTGGTCGCGCGCCCATCTTTACTTGCAGTCAACCCGGCCGGAGCAACAACGGGAACTCGAAGGCGCCTGATTCTGAGGCGAAGCCTGCAACGCTGATTGCCACCTGCATTCACGGAATCCGGTTCCAGGATGCGGCTTCATAATTTTGCAGCTACCTTCTGATACAGCGTCAGTGCACGGGCGTTCGGATCGTATTCCTGTTTTAAAAGCCTATAGCGTTCACCATTGTAAACCGCGTCGAATTCGTTCTCGGTCAGAAAGGTCGACGAGTAGAGCATCTTGATGCCGCCCATCTTAAAACACAGTCTGTCGAGAATTTTCGTGTAGTAATAATCTTGCCCCTGGTCAGGTTTCCTGACGAAGCAATAGCAGCCGATGTTCATGTATTTTCGGCCCGGTTCAAGCGGATAAAGTGTTGCCGGCTGTTGCGGAACAATGGGTAAGGCGACCCAGGGTTGCCCCTGGATATCTATATTCTCGGTGATAAAGGAGATGAATTCAGTCGCCCTGTCCCAGGGTACCACCCAATCCTGGATCAGCTCTTCTTCATCGGGATTATGCATGCGGAGCAAACTGCAGATCCGGCGTTTGAGACGCGTGTATCGGGTGTAGAAACTGGAATTTCGCCATCGCCTGGGAGCTAACTTGCGAAAAATTTCGTAAGGGCCAGTATCAGGCACATTCCAGAACCAGTCCGGGTCAAAACGGAAAATATAGTCAACGGTGCGCATGTAAATCTTTCCGGCCATACGCGCTTTTTTGTAATAGGGTGCGCCTCGATAGATGCTGATCGGATCGGCGGCCTGAGAGATAAATCTACCTGAGGTTAGGTAAAGTTCCTTGTTGTTGTAAAAAAGGCCTTCCAGGAACTCGCCTTCTGGGTTATCGATTTGCCCTGTAAACCCGTCCATGTAGGCGGCAACATTGTCATATTTCGTATTGGTAAGTTGCACTAAATTACCGGCTCTGATGAGGTTCAGGGTGGCTCTCAAAACATATCCGAGCGTGCCGAAGGAGTTTGGCAGGGCATGAAAAAGATCGGCATGTTCGTTGTTGTTGCTACAAGATACAATCTGTCCAGTTGGAAGCAGTACTTCGGCCTCGAGCACGCTGTCGTGGAAAAATCCGTGCAGGAAACAACTGGACTCGATACCAATGCCGACAATAGCTCCGCCTACCGTAATATGTTTCAATTCGGGGGAAACCTTTGGTAGCAGGCCGTGTTGCATGGTCGCTTCGACGATGGTTTCGATGGTAGCCAATCCCTCGACATCGATAGTTGCCGCACGGGGATCCACATTTAGCACGTGGTTAAAATCATCGACCATGAGGCCCGATTTCTCACGGCGTGCATTACCCCCGTAGCGAAACAGGTTGGTCATACCGGTTTTCGCGAGCCGAAATTGGACGTTCCCGGTAAGGTAGTCGGTAACCAGCCGATCCCTTTTTTCCAGATACTTCTGCGTGGTTGTCATCCGGATTTTAAAGTTTGTGGTTCGCGCTCAATAACGGATTAATGGCGTCCCCGGCAGGAATCGAACCTGCAACCTACGCCTTAGGAGGGCGTCGCGCTATCCTGTTGTGCCACGGGGACATTGGGCGAATTGTAACAGTAAGCCTGCCGCCAGAAAAATAAACGATTGCATCAGATGCGACGCGTTTATCGTAGATGCGCCGGGACCGCGGGGCGCATCGGGTATATGAGCGGGCTTACTCGCCGCCTGGAGGGGCATTTTTATTTATGCAGCCTCGGCGTTTCCGAAACTCTGCGAGAAATAATCAGGCTACTCCTGGTAGTAGTAGTCGTACTTGACCAGCAGGTTACGCATGAATTGCCAGGCCTCGTTGTAGCTCAGCCCGCTGTCTTCCGGGATGATGATCTTGACGTACAGATTCTTGCCATGTTCGCGCTTCAGCTGCGCGAGCCGGGATTCGACCTGCTCTAGGCTGAGCCGGCTGTAACCGTCGTCACCCGGTTGACGGTAACGAATCACGTTGCCGGATTGCCCTTTGACGTAATAGACCTCGGCGATATATTTACCCCGTGCGCTGCGTGCCGGCTTGATCAATTCCTCGTACTTGGACTTGACGGTTTCGTAATCCCCTTTGAGCGTCAGCAATTGCTGGTTGTAGGATTCGATTTCCTGGCTCAACAGGATTTTTTCCTGCGTCAGGCGGCTGATGCTTTGCTGTTGTGACGCGCTCGATTCCGACAGCTCGGCAATTTGCGCCTGGGCGGCGTCCAGTTGACTGCGGGCTTGCTCGCTATCGAGTTTCTGCTGGGCAAGCTGTTGATTCAGCGCCGCTATCTGCCGCGACAATTCCTGGTTTTCTGCAGTTGCGGCGTCGATCTCGAGGTTGGCGGTGTCTAGCTGCGTACGGGTTTGCTGTAGCGACGATTCGAGGTCGCTGGTTTGCAGTTCCAGCGACGCGATGGCGGATTCCTGCTCGCGTAGCGATCGCTCGGCGAGTGTAAGTTCCTCGTCTTTTCGCATCAGCCGCAGGCGCAGTATCGAATTGCTTTGTTCGGCGTTGGCGAGGCGCTCCTCCAGGGTCGCGTTTTCCTGCGAGGTTGACTCGAACATTTGCGCGGCGATGCGTTCTGCGGCGATGCTCTCCTGCAGTTCCGCGACCAGCTGCCAGTTACGTACCACCAGCAGGCTGGTCGCCATCAGGAAGATCATCGTGATGACCATCATGATATCGGTGAACGAGGGCCAGAAGCTGTTCTCGCCGCCGATACCGGCATGGCTGCCTCCGATCGGTGGAAAACTGGTGTCCATGACCATCTAGGATTCCAGTTCCACGGCCGGCAGGCGAAAACCCTCGCGCAGTATTTTCTTGATTCCCTCCAGTTCGTCAGTCAGATTATCCATCTGTTGACGATTTGCGCTAATTGTCTGTTGCAGGGTTACCGCGGCGTCGTGATAAACCTCCTGGGTCTTCTTCAGGTTGTTCGCGGCAAAGATGACCGATTTGATCAAGTCGCTCATCTTGTGCACGATATCATCGCTGGACTTGACGTACTGCGGTAGCAGGTAGACCGAGGTCAGGTGCTCGACCCCGCTGAGAAAGTGAGTCTGCACGTCGTTCAGGCGGGTATAAAAATACCCGAAAATAGCGTAGGAGACGATTGCGGTGATCGTCGTCGATAGCGCGGTCGACATGCCCTGGATAACCAGCCCCATCCCACCCAGACTCGCATCCGCCGAATCGATCAGGTCCGAGGCGCCGAGCAATGCTATGGACAGCGATACGATGGTTCCGAACACACCGGCCAGGATCAGGATATTGTTGATGAACCGAATCAATCCGAAGCGGGTCGATTCGTCGGCGTTCAACATGGAAGCCAGCGCTCCATGGTTGATCTCACCATTGGAATTCTGGATCGAGCGCATCGTGGCATGCCGACCGGCCACGATGGTATCAGCGGGTATGCCTTCCATCAGGTCGGCCTTGAGCGACTCGACGTTGTTGACGAAGCGGGCGATGGCTGCTTCTTCGCGCTTGTAGCGCAGCAAGTTATAGAGAATGCTGCCAAGGCCGATAATCAACAGCCCCAGGATCGTGCTGTTAATCGAAATGCCAACGCCGGTAAGCTGATTTTCGAAGTAAAACGGATAGAGCAGGTCGAAATTCAGCGCAACCAGTATGATCGCGGCGGCAATGATGCCCCCGAACTGGACAATAATCCTGGTGCTGAGGCTGGTGAGCAGACGCTGAATATCCATTGCGGAAGTCTCTGGTTGGTGTAGGTGAATCCGATAACCGAGCAGTTATAGCCACGGCATTAAATAATGTTTTCACCGGGAAGTCAAAATGACCAAAAAACCTTGCGGTATATGCCCGCTGCAAAGCAGTTCTCGGCCCATCAAATCGTCTACGGTGAGTGCGGCGTGGCGCTCAGCCGTTCGCCTGTAACCGGCAGGAATGTTCCTGGCCGGGCCGCCGGTGCGACTAAAGCGTCGTCTTGCGCAGGTGATTGATCAGGTCGATCTGGGTAATCAGACCATAAAATTTATCGCCCTCGGCGATGATGGCAACCTTGTCTTCCTTGAACAATTTAACGATGTCGTCGATGCTGGCGGTCGGCGCCACCGTCTCGAGGTTAGTAACCATGACCGACGCGACCTTCATCTGAAAACTGTCCTTGTCCTCGTAAATGCCCAGCAGAATATCGGACTCGTCGATCAGCCCGACGATATGGCCGTCGTCGACAACCGGCAGCTGCGAAACGTCGAACATGCGCATGCGCTTGTAGGTTGTGATCAGGTTGTCCTCAGAGGTTACGGTCACCACGTCGCCGCTGTCCGCCGGGCGCGCGATCAGGTCCCGGAGATCACCGTAGTCCTTGCGCTCCAGCAGGCCCTGGTCGGCCAGCCAGGAATCGTTGAAGGACTTGTTCAGGTACTTGTTGCCGGTGTCGCAGGCGAAGGTCAGCACGCGCTTCGGCGTGGTTTGTTCGCGGCAGTACCTGAGCGCCGCGGCAAGCAGTGTGCCGGTGGACGAGCCGGCGATGATGCCCTCCTTTTTCAACAGTTCGCGCTGGATGTGAAAAGCTTCCCGATCGCTGATCGCATAGGCCTTTTTGACCAGGCTGATATCGCATATGGGCGGCAGGAAATCCTCGCCTATCCCTTCGACCAGCCAGGATCCGGCCTGCGGTGTATGGCCGGTATTGATCGTATCCGCGAGAATCGAGCCCTCGGGGTCGGCAACGATCATTTCGCATTCGGGTGCATGCTCGTGGAAGAACTGCCCCAGTCCGGTGACCGTGCCACTGGAACCGACGCCCACCACCATCGCATCGAGCTTGCCACCCATCTGGCGCAGGATCTCGGGGCCGGTATCGACACGGTGGGTTTTGGGATTGTTCGGATTCGAGAACTGATCGATGAAAAAAGAGTTCGGAATTTCGGAGGCCAGGCGCTTGGCGTAATCCTGGTAATACTCGGGATGACCCTTTTGCACGTCCGAGCGTGTCAGTCGTACGTCGACGCCCATCGCGCGTATATGCCGAATCTTGTCGGGGCTCATCTTGTCGGGAATAACCAGGATAAGCTTGTAACCCTTTTGCGCCGCGACCAGGCCGAGTCCCAGCCCGGTATTGCCGGCGGTGGCCTCGATAATAGTGCCACCGGGTTGTATCTTGCCCTCGGCCTCGGCCGCTTCGATCATCGTAACCGCAATCCTGTCCTTGATCGAACCGCCCGGGTTTTCGGATTCCATTTTGATGAAAAGCTCGCAGAGTCCGGTATCGAACCGCTTGAGTTTCAGTATCGGCGTGTTGCCGATCAGTTCCAGAACAGAGTTATAAATTTCCATTTTCGATCACCGTGATCAGGGTTAAAAGCGTGAGCCATGATAGCTGACGCGATGCTGGCTGAGGGCTATCCACTCGGGGTCGATGTCGATGCCCCAGCCCGGTCTGGATGACAATAACAGGTTGCCGTCGCGGATTTCGTATCCCGGAGCGAAGATATTATTCTGCCACGGGTAATAGTCGCTGCCCTCGATCGAAAACTCGACGTACTTGCCGGCATTTTCGATGGCCGCCATGAAGTGTACCGAAAACAGCGTCACCAGGCTAAGGTTGGCCGAATGCAGCGTGCAGGGGATGCCGGCCCGCTTGGCGTAATTCGCTACCTGTAGCGTACGGGTAATGCCTCCCATGTAGCAGATATCGGGCTGCACGATATCGACCGCATGGGTATCGATCATCTGCTTCCAGACGATCATGTTGTTGTCCTGTTCGCCACCGCTGACGTCGATATTCAGCGCGTCGCTGACCTCGCGCGTCCAGTCCAGTTCCCAGTAGGGGCAGGGTTCCTCGTAGTGGCTGACGCCGTAATCGGTCAACATGCGACCCACCTCGATCGCCTTCTTCGGGGTATAACCGCTGTTGGCGTCGACCATCAGGGTGACGTCGTCGCCTAGCGTCTCGCGAATGGTCCTGACGATTTCCTCGGTGCGACCAGGCCACTGGTCGACGTCGTGACCGCACTCGCGCGCGATGCGAAACTTGAACGAGTGGTAGCCGAAGCGCTCGCGCAGCGCTAGCATGCGCTCTGCTTCCTGCTGCGGCGTGATATCGCGCTTCATGCTCGACGCGTAAACCGGGAATTCGCTACGATTGCCGCCGAGCAGCAACTGCACGCTCTTACCGGCGCGCTTGCCGCGGATATCCCACAGTGCGGTATCGACCCCGCACAGCGCCCGGTAGAGATAAGTACCCTGGAACTTGTGCTCGCGGTCCAGCACCGTGACGGTCACGGCGTCGATATCCTGCGCATCCATGCCGAGTACGTGGCAGGCAACCTGGCGGTGCAGTACTTCGGCGGTAATGTCGGCGTTATAGGGCGATACCTGCCCCCATCCCTCGTCGCCGTCGTCGGTACGAACCCGCACCAGCGCCACGTATTCGGTAGCGAACGTTTCGATGCTCGTAATAATCATACGGTCGGTCGCTTAGAGACCGTCCAGCGCCTGTTTAAGATCGTCGATCAGGTCTTCCGGAGACTCCAGGCCGGTGGACAGTCTGACCAGGCCGTCGGTGATGCCTGCAGCCATGCGCTCCTCGCGCGGCATGTCGGCGTGGGTCATCGTGACCGAATGGGTAACCAGCGATTCGACCGAGCCCAGGTTTTCGGCGAGGCTCCATAGTTTCAGGTTATCCATCAGTTTCTTGCCCGACTGCACTCCGCCGTGAACCTCGAACCACAGCATCGATCCATGGCCACTGGCCTGGCGATCGGCGAGCTCCTTCTGCGGAAAGGATTCGAGGCCCGGGTAGGCTACGCGATCCACGTTAGGGTGGGTCTCGAGAAAGCGCGCGACCTTGAGTGCGTTGGCCGACTGGGCTTCTAGCCGCGTACTCATCGTTTTGATGCCCTGCAGGGTATAAAACGCGACCATCGGCGTCATGTTGCTGCCAAGACAGTTGCGCACGAACATGATCTGCTCGATATGGTCCTTGTTCGCGGCGGTGATCGAACCGCCGACGCTGATATTGTGGCCTTCCATGAACTTGGTAGTGCTATGCAGCGTGATATCGGCGCCGAGCTCGAGCGGGCGCTGGTAAAAAGGCGTCAGGAAGGTGTTGTCGACGACATGCGGTATGCCATGTGCGCGCGCGACTTCCGAGATCGCGGCGATATCGGTCAGCTTCAATGTCGGGTTGGCCGGCGTTTCGGTAAAGATCAGACGGGTATTTTCGCGGATCGCTGTTTCGACGTTAGCCGGATTGGAGGTGTCTACGAAGCTGCATTCGAGTCCCCATCGGTTTAGTACCTTGGTGGCAACGCGGTGCGTGCCGCCGTAGACGACATCGGACAGGATCGCGTGCTGCCCGCTGCCCACCAGCGCCATGATGGTACAGCTGGTTGCGGCCATGCCGGTGGCGAAACAAAGGCTGCCGACACCGCCTTCGAGGGCGGTGATACGCGCTTCGAGGGCGCTGACGGTCGGATTGCCCGAGCGGCTGTAGGAGTAGCCTTTCTCCAGGTACTTGTCGACCGATTCCTGGACATAGGTCGTAGTCTGGTAGATTGGAGTCAGGATCGCGCCGGTAACCGGGTCGGGTTTGACGCCGGCACGTACTTCGCGCGTTTTGAAATGTCGAGTGTCTTTGCCGCTCATCGGTATCCCCGGTTATCTGGATTGCAAAAAGACGGCAATTCTAGCATCAGTGGGGTGTTTAGAAGAAGCGGGATCTGCGGGCTGGCGCTGACCGAGCCAATCTTGCAAAATGTGGCTCATGGCGGCCGCGACTTATCCACTGTATGCGCATTCGACCTGCCCGAATGATTGTCCCAGCACCTGCGCGCTGGAGGTCGAGGTGCTCGACGCCAATACCATCGGCAGGGTCGTCGGCGCGCGCGACAACAGTTACACCGCGGGCGTTATCTGCGCCAAGGTGTCGCGCTATGCCGAGCGTATTCACCATCCCGAGCGGCTGGGCCAGCCGCTGCGCCGCCGTGGCGCCCGCGGGGAGGGCAGGTCGGCGTTCGAGGTTATTACCTGGGAACAGGCGCTCGATGAGGTCGCCGAGCAATTTTCGCGGGCGATGCAGAAACATGGCAGCGAAACCCTGTGGCCGTATCATTACGCCGGCACCATGGGTCTGATTCAGCGCGACAGTATCGAGTTGTTTCGCAACCTGCTGAAGACTTCGCGCCAGCACTCGACCTTTTGCATAACCCTGGCCGACGCCGGCTGGATTGCCGGTACCGGGGTCAAGCGCGGTTCGGACCCGCGCATGATGGCCGCAAGCGATCTGATCGTCGTGTGGGGAGGTAACCCGGTTTACACCCAGGTCAACGTCATGCACCACGTCGCTAAAGCGCGCCGGGAACGCGGCGCGAAACTGGTCGTGGTCGATCCCTACCTGAACGCGACCGCGCAAAAAGCCGACCAGTTCCTGATGCTGCGTCCGGGTAGCGACGGCGCGCTCGCCTGCGCGGTAATGCACCAGCTGTTCGCCGATAGCCTGGTTGACCGGGATTATATGGCGCGCTACTGCGATGCGCCGGACGTGCTCGAGGAACACCTGCAATCGAAGTCACCGGCCTGGGCTTCAGCGATTACCGGGCTCGAGGCGCAGGAAATCATCGACTTCGCGCGGCTCTACGGCGATACCGAGCGCAGTTTCCTGCGGCTCGGTTACGGCTTCACGCGCTCGCGCAACGGCGCGGTAAACATGCACGCGGTTTCCTGTCTACCGGCGCTGACCGGTGCCTGGCGCCACCCGGGCGGCGGCGCGCTTTATTCCAATGGTGGCATGTATGGCATTGACCAGACAACTATCAAGGGCCTGGACGTGCTGGATCGCGCTACCCGGGTGCTGGACCAGTCGCGCATCGGTGACGTGCTCTGCGGTAATCCCCGTGATTTGCAGAATGGTCCGCCGGTGACCGCGATGATTATCCAGAATACCAACCCGGCCGTAGTGGCGCCCGAAACCCGCAAGGTGCTGCGGGGCCTGGCGCGCGACGACCTGTTCACCTGCGTGCACGAGCAATTCATGACCGAGACCGCGGCGCTGGCGGATATCGTGCTGCCGGCGACGATGTTTCTCGAGCACGATGATCTTTACCAGGCGGGCGGGCATACTCACCTGCAGGCGACGCGGGCGCTGGTGGCGCCTTTTGCCGAATGCCGTAGCAACCACTGGGTGCTGGCACAGCTCGCGCAGAGGCTCGGATTTCATCACGATGGATTCAGCATGGACGCGCGCCGGCTGATCGACCGGAGCCTCAGGCTGAGCGGATTACCCGACGAGCAAACCCTGTATCGTGAGCGCTGGGTAGATTGCGCCGCGACCTTCGAGACCAGCAACTTCCTGGATGGTTTCGGCACCGCCGATCGGCGCTTTCATTTCAGGGCGGACTGGGACCGTGTCGGCGCGGATTTCGACGAACTGCCAGCACTGCCGGATCACATGCCGGTCGCAAACGAGTCCGACGCAGTGCATCCGTTTCGTCTGGTTGCCGCGCCGGCGCGCCAGTTCCTGAATACCAGTTTTACCGAAACATCGACATCGCGGCGCGCCGAGGGGCGGCCGACGCTGCTGTTATGCGCCGCGGATGCCGCTAAACTGGGTGTCGCCGACGGCACCCGCGTTCGCGTCGGCAACGAACTCGCCGATATCTTGCTGCACGCGCGCATTTTCGACGGCATGCAGGCCGGCGTCGTGGTTATCGAGAGCATATGGCCGAACGGCGCATTCATCGAAGGGCTGGGCGTCAACGCGCTGGTCTCGGCCGAACCCGGCAAACCCAACGGCGGGGCGATTTATCATGACACCGCGGTGTGGATTAAAACGGAGCCAGGAAATTAACATGAAGACTCACGAAAAACTCGATTACGTCGAACTGCCCGCCGCCAACCTGGACAGGACCCGGGCTTTTTTCGAGAGCGCCTTCGGCTGGACTTTCGAAGACTACGGTCCCGATTACTGCGCTTTCTCGAACCAGGGTCTCGATGGCGGTTTCTACCGCTCGGAGCTTTACTCGACGACCCGCAACGGCGCCGCGTTGCTGGTCTTTTACAGCGAGGACATCGAAGCGACGCTTGCCAAAATAGAAGCGGCGGGCGGGCGCATCGAAAAACCGATTTTTGCTTTTCCGGGCGGCCGCCGTTTCCACTTTTGCGAACCCTGCGGCAGCGAGTTCGCGGTGTGGACGGATAAGCCCGCTTAAGCGGCCCGGCTGGGATGCGCCTCCCGATGGTGGCAATCATCAAATGGATTCCTGCGTCCTGTCCCGGGATCGGGAAACGCAATAATGTCCATGAATATTGAATCGATTCAGCGAATTTCCACCGGCAAGCTCGCCGATTTCAACCGGCTGCGCAAAGCCGCGCTGGATCTGGCGACTCAGGTCAGCATCGGTCGCACCGCCTTCATGGAAGCCTATGGCGTCGATTCCGAAATCGCCTACAAGCAGCAGTCGATGCGCGACGGTCATATCATGTACCACGCGCATATCGGCATGAACGGCATCGATGCGACCGCAGCGTCGCTGGCGCGGATCCATCGGCATCTGCATGCCGCGGGCTTTCGCCTGGACCGGGCCGGCTTCGCGCTCGATCGCCGCATGGGCTTGCCGCGGCAAATGCGCGCCGCGGCCGCCGCCGAGACCGGGCCGATGCTGGTCGGCAACGACGACTGGAACGCGCTGGCACAGGCGGCGCCGGTACAGCCCCATCTCGGTGATTTCATGATCGGTCAGCCGGCTTCGGTGGCTAACACCCTGCAGGCGCTGCGTATCGGTTGCACGACGATCGGCAACCTGTCGCAATACTTTACCTTCGAGGCGCCAGGCTGGTCCGATACCGCGGAAACCGCGGCGCAAACCTGCCAGGCGATGGTATTGCTGGCGGCGTTTCGCGATCAGGGGGCGATGTTGCATTCCTACCTCGAGGATGGCTACGGCGCGCTGTTTCGCAATTGCGCCAGCGTTGCCGCATGGGCAATGCTGGAACGCTATATCGCCGAGGAGCTGATTGGCGCGCGCCTTAGTCACTGCATCGGCGGCCTGACCCGTGATCCGGTCAAGCGCGCGGGCTGGGTACTGGCGCTGCACCGTATTCATCAGGGCCAGCAGGTGGGGTCGATGATCTACGGCGACACCCTGTCGTTCGGACAGGAATTCGAACACAACCGGGCGCTGACCGCCGAGTACCTGCTATGGGATATCCTGGTCCAAATACACGCGCCCAGCGGCCATGCAGTACTGCCGCTGCCGGTTACCGAAGCGATACGAATTCCGTCGGCTGACGAGATAATCGAGGCGCAGCTGTTCGGGCGCCGTATCGAAGCGGCGGCGCGCCGTCTGTATCCGCATGTCGATTTTTCGGCGGCCCAGGCATTCGCCGATACCGTGCTGCGCGAGGGTAGCGATATTTTCAATAATGCGCTGGTCGGTCTGCGCGACAGCGGCGTCGATACGCGCAATCCGCTGCAGCTGCTTTTCGTGCTGAAAAATATGGGACCGCAGCGGTTCGAGCAGGCTTTCGCGGCGGATCTCGACCCGACGCGGTCGATCGCCACCGACATGCACGGTCTCGCGCAGCAAGTCATCGACGATTATCGACCCATGTTTACCGGCGTCGGCTTCCGCAAGCGGGTGAGGGGTAAAAGGCTGCTGGTGGCGTCGAGCGACGTGCACGAGCAGGCTGCCGGTGCGCTGGCGCAGTTGCTCGGCGAGGCTGGCGCCGAGGTCGAGTACCTCGGGGCAGAAAATAATCCGGCCGATCTGATTGCGGCAATCATGCGCCAACCTGCAGACGCCTTGCTGCTCAGTACGCATAACGGCATGGCGCTCGAATATGCGCAGCAACTGAAACGTCTCCTCGACGACGCCGGCATTTCCCTGCCGGTCATCATGGGCGGAGTGTTGAACCAGAAAACCGAGAACCGGGAGTTGCCGATACCGGTAATCGAGGAACTCAGGGCGCTCGGCATGCATCCCGCCGCCGCGTTGCCGGCGCTCACCCGGCTGCTGGAGTTCAAATCCTGATCAGTCCGTTGGCCGGTCAGGTGTCAACGATAAGTCTCGGGCGCGCGCCAGTTAAACTCCGGCCGAGCCGCGCGCACGGTTGCCCGCTGCTTGCGGAAACGTTCGAACAGTTCTGTGGGCGAATTTTCTGGACCACCCAGGGCCGCGTAGATGCCTAGCTCCGAATCCGCGGTTTTCTCGCCGCCGATGAAGGTCGCGGCACCGTTTTCGCATAGCGCTGCCAGCATGCGGTAATATTCGGCACGCTGTTCCACCAGGAAACCGCGGCTTTGCGCGAAAGCGGTTTCGTCGTCGCTGCTCATGGTGACGCGGTTGTGGGGATCGATTCCGTAAGGATTCAAATGCCCGTAAACCAGGACTTCGCCGTCGACGTCCGCGAGCGCATCGAAATGCCGCTCGACCGCGTCGACATAATTGCGATTGATTTGCCAGAGTTGCTGCGCGACCGGGCCTACGTTGTCTACCGGGATACGGATGTTGGCGTCGGTATGATTCTTGTAGACGAAACCACCTGCGGGGGATTGCATGCGCGCCGCGTAGGGTATGGCTTCGCGCAGCGCGCGCATTTCCTCGGGATCGTTGAAAACATCGGCAAACTCGAGCCCGATGCCGGCGATGCTATAGTCGTCGGACTGCCCCTCGTCGGCCAGGTCGAGCAGGAATTCGTCGATCGATCGAGCGCTGCAACCGTTGACGAAAACCAGCCCGTCGGCCGCCGCCGCGGCGCATTTTTGCTCGAGTTCCCGGGCTCTGCGCGTGATTGCGTTTGTCGCCCTATCGCGCAGCAGTGGTCGCATCGAGGCGACGCTGACGTGTTCGACCCCGAGTATCAGGTCCTGTTGACCCGCGCTCGAACGCACCCCGTCCGGCTCGAGCTCGAGATAAGCATAGGGAGCGAGCCGCGCCAGCAATCGGGCGAGTCGTAATGGACTGCCGACGACTGGCAATGCAAAGGCGATTTCGTTTTCGGGGAAACGGTAATAATCACAGCGCACCGCGCTGACGATACCGCTCCAGCCGTAGGTGCCGGCGTAGCCCTGCAACGCGCTGCCGCCGATACCGATGATGTCGACGCCGTCGAAGATCGAGGCCTCGACTACGCTATCGCTGAAATACCTGCGCTGCGGACCCATGCCGCCGGTCATGAAGGTAGCCCCCACCGCCGCATACTGGTAACTGGTAAGGTCTGCACCGGGCACCCTGAAACCATGTCCCAGCTCCTGCGCCAGTGCCCGGTTCAGCTGGTCCAGCGTGATCGATGCGCCCGCGCAGACCTGCCGGCTGTCCGCATCGATTACGATTTCGTCGAGGCCCAGCGACGTCAGCTCGGGCCGCGCGGCGCTGCGCACCAGCGGTTGCGGCGGCGGGTCGAAGCGCAGTCCGATAACGCTGGCTGCGCTGCCCTTCGATACCTGGAAAATACCGCCACCGCAAGAAGTGCCGGACATCGGCAGCAGGCGGATATCGTCGCCATGGAGTTGACGCAGCTCCGCTACGGCGGCGTCGACGCGACCCCTGGCCGGGTAAGCCAGGTCGAATATCACCGCGTTGTTTTCGCCATCCTGCGCCTGCGCGAAAGGCTTCCCCAGATACCGGGACATGACCTTGTCAGGCCGCCTTTCTGGCCTCGAGCGCCGCCACCAGATTTTGCTCCAGTCGTTCCAGCAGCGTCTGATCGGTGATGGCGTTGCGCTCGGGCGTCGTCAGGTAGAAAATATCGTCGACTTTTTCGCCCAGGGTCGAAATCTTCGCGTGCGTGATGTTGATATCCAGTTCCGCGATGACGTTGGCGATCACCGACAGCAGCCCGGGCATATCGAGTGCGCTAATTTCCATTACGGTGCGGCTATTCAGGTAATCCTGTTCGAACTGGACTTCGGTGGGATGATCGAAAGCCTTCAGGTGGCGCGGCCTGCGGGTATTGCTATGACCCTCGTAAATCAAATCCGATTCGAGCGCCTCGAGCAGCCGTTTTTCGATGCGCGCGATCATGTCGGGGTCGGTCACTGCCTCGCCGTTGTTATCCTGGATGATGAAGGTATCCATGACCTTGTTATCGTGGGTGGTAAAGATTTCCGCGTTCAGAATACTAAGACCCAGAGATCCCAGGGTTCCGGTCACCTGCGAGAAGGTATGCGCGGCCTCGTCTCCGTAGACGAAGACCTTGGTGTTCCGGTATTGCGCCGACTGGCGGATGCTGACCAGGCGCGGCGCGTCGGGATGACTCAGGATTTCATTGACGTGCCACTTGATTTCCAGCGGATGATGGCGCAGGAAATAATCGCCGGGCACCCGGTCGCAAACCGAGTCGATCTGTTGCGCGCTAAACGGTAGATCGGACATTTCGTCGAAGGCCGCATCGCGGTTTTCCTGGATGATCTCGTCGATATCGGGCGCGTGCTCGATGCCGCGCCGGATCACGGTCTTGGTGGCGTTGTACAACTGCCTGAGCAGCGCATCCTTCCAGTTGTTCCACAGCTTGGGATTGGTACTGCGGATATCGGCGACCGTCAGCAGGTACAGGTAGTTAAGCATATTCATGCTGCCGATATGGCGCGCGAAATCGCGCACCACCTCGGGATCGCTGATGTCCTTGCGCTGCGCGGTGACCGACATTAACAGGTGATCGCGCACCAGTTGCGAAACGACGCGGGTTTCCTTGCGATTTAGCTGGTGCTGCACGCAAAACTGCGTCGCTTCCTCGGCGCCTAGCTCGGAGTGGTCCCCGCCGCGACCCTTGGCGATATCGTGGAACAGCGCCGCGAGGTACAGCAGGCAGGGATTTTCCAGCTTGCTGTAGACCAGGTTGCAAAAAGGAAACTCGTGCTCGTGTATCTTGAGCGCGAAACGTCGCAGGTTGCGTATCACGAAGATGGTGTGCTGATCAACCGTGTAGGCGTGAAAGAGATCGTACTGCATGCGCCCGGTTATCTTGGCGAATGCGGGGATATAAGCGGCCAGGAAACCGTAGGAATTCATGCGCCGCATCTGATGGGTTTGCCCGCTGGGCGCACTCATCAGCTGCATGAACAGCCTGTTGACGGTTTCGTCCCTACGATAGGCATCGTCGACCAGGTAAAGATGTTCGCGCACCAGCCTAATCGTCGAGGCGGTAACGCCTACGCAATCGGGGTTTAGCGAAATCAACAGGAAAAGCTCGAGCAGGGCTGGCGGGTACTGTTTGAAGACGTCGGGATGGGTGACCCCGATAAAATTATTGCGCAATTTGAAACGTTCATTGATAGGCTTGATCTTTTTTTGCGATGCGGTCAACAGTATCTCTTCCCTGAATATCTGCAGCAGCATTTCGCTGAGGCGCTCGAGCTCCATGATGGTGCGGTAATATTGCTGCATGAACTGCTCGATCGCGAGATTGTGATCGCCCGATTCGAATCCGAATCGTTCGGCTATCTTTTTCTGATAATCGAACAGCAGGCGATCCTCCCGGCGCCCGGCGATGCGGTGCAGCGCGAAACGTACCTGCCATAAATGTCGCTGGCCCGCGTCCAGTAGCCTGTATTCCGCGTCGGTCAGAAAACCGTGCTCGACCAGCTCGGCGAAAGATTTTGCGCCGAAATGCCGCTTTGCCACCCAGCCGATGATCTGTATATCGCGCAGTCCTCCGGGGCCTTCCTTGATATTGGGCTCGAGGTTGTAGGCGGTGTCGTTGTAGCGCAGATGTCGTTCCTGCTGCTCTTCGAGCTTGGCTTCGAAAAACTTGCGTGACGGCCAGATTTTCGCCGGCGAGATTGCCTGCTGAAATTTTTCGTAGAGTTTTTCGCTACCGTAGATCAGTCGCGATTCGATCATGTTGGTCATCACCGTGACGTCGACCCTGCCCTGGCGCACGCAATCCCTGATGGTGCGTACGCTGTGCCCGACCTCCAGACCAATATCCCACAGGAAGGTCAGGAATGCCGAAATACGCTGCTGCTGGTCCTTGGTGGCGTTTTTCTCGAGTAAAATCATCAGGTCGATATCTGAACCGGGTAACAGCTCCGACCGACCGTAACCGCCG
>JAOTTY010000216.1 GCA_029864185.1 Gammaproteobacteria bacterium | reverse complement strand
TCGAAAAGGGGGGGGCGTCAAATACGTCATCCGCCTCCTTTTCCTGTTTACATCACCCGCATTGGTCCGGCGCAGACTCGACCGATGACAGTAATGTGCCGACTTGTGTGCAAAATCATATATTTCACCTCCAAGCGGTAAATCATTGCAGGGTATCGTGGTGTAGCTGCACCAATGGACAATCGCCATTCAAGGGCGTGGTACAAAAGAATGTCAAGTGTGAATTTTCAACGGCCGTTGTCCTCGCCCTTCGGAAAAGACGAGCCTCCAATTGGCTGCGCGTCGCCTAGAAAACGAATTGTTCAACTCTCGACCGGCAATCATCGAAGGAAATGGTGAGCCTCCGACGAAGTATCTCGCCGAGCGACTGCTCCGAGGTGCCTTGCGGGAATCTCTCGGGTTCATTAAGACAATCGGGAAAAATCTGGCCAATCACGTCGGTCATCCTTTGACAGCTGGTGTGGAAGAGCAAGGCCTCCCCCTCGGCCGAGCCACTGGGCACGATTACGATATGTCCGCATTTCCATTGCAGGTGATTAACCGCAGCGAGCTGGTTTCCGTCGTCAAGGAAAAGAATATTTTCTCGGACTACCTCGCAACGGCCCTTTTGTCGTTGGCATTCCGCCGAGAAATCAGAGGAATTTTCCACGAAATCGCTCATCCGAACCTCCCAATTGGTTGGCAATTCCAGAATTTTTCCCCGAGGGGTTTATCCGGACCGCTAACACGAAAAGCCTATCCCATCCGCGGCGTTTTATCCAGTTTCCAGCGCACGCCGGGTTCCATCGAATTCGCTCCCGCCCTGTTCAATTCCGGGCGCGTTCCATGCGAACGGCGCACACCTTGAATTCCGGAATCTTCGACGTCGGATCGGTTGCCGGGTTGGTAAGGACGTTGGCCGCCGCCTCCCAGAAGTGGAAGGGGATAAAAAGGACGCCGGTGTCCACCCGTCTGCCGACCCTGGCAGGGAGAACGATCGAACCGCGGCGAGAGCTTACGCGGACGCGATCGCCATCCCGGAGGCGCAGTTTGCGCGCATCGCCGTCGTTAACTTCGACAAATGGTCCAGGCACCAGGCCGTCGAGGCCCTGGCTGCGACGGGTCATCGTGCCGGTGTGGTAGTGCTCCAGCACGCGGCCGGTGGTCAGTACGATCGGAAAGTCGGCATCGGTTTGCTCGTCCGCCGGGATGAATTCGGCCGGATGGAACTGGCCGAGACCGCGGGAGAATTTCTCCCGGTGCAAGATCGGCGTGCCTGGATGCTCATCCGAAAGACAAGGCCAGTGGATCTGTTCGCCGGCTTCCAGCCGCGCATGGGAAATGCCGGCGTAGAAAGGCGTCAGCGCGCGCATTTCGTCCATGATTTCGGCCGACGACGCATAGGCCATAGGATAGCCCAGCGCGGTGGAAATCTCGCAAATAATTTCCCAGTCCCGTCGCGTCTGGCCGGGCGGTCGCACCACCGGCGACGTTAGCTGCACCCGCCGCTCGGTATTGGTGTAGGTACCGTCGCGCTCGGCATAGGAGGATGCCGGCAGGACCACATCGGCGAACCTGGCCGTTTCGGTCAGGAAAATGTCCTGTACGACGAGAAATTCGAGCTGTCCGAGCGCTTCCTCCACATGGCTGATGTCGGCGTCGGAAAGGACCGGGTTTTCGCCCATGATATAAAGTGCCTTGACCTTGCCGTCGAGAATTGCGGGCAGCATTTCGGTCACGGTCAGACCATCGTTCGGCGAAAGTGGAGTCCCCCAGGCCTGTTCGAACTTGGCGCGGACCGCGTCGTCGCCGACCTGCTGGTAGCCGGGATAGAAATTCGGCAGCGCGCCCATGTCGCAGGAGCCCTGAACGTTGCTCTGTCCGCGCAACGGATTGACGCCGGTGCCCGGTTTTCCGATATGTCCCGTGATCAACGCCAGGTTCGCCAGCGAACGGACATTGTCGGTACCGGTGACGTGCTGGGTGATGCCCATCGAATAAACGATGGCGGCGCGTTCGGCAGTGGCGTAAAGACGGGCTGCCTCGGCGATCGTCTCGGCGGCCACCCCGGTAATTTCGGCAACCCGCTCCGGCGTGTATGCGGCGACCACTTGTTCGACCGCCTCGAAACCCTCGGTGCGGGATTGGACGAATTCCGTGTTCATCAGGCCATCGCGAATGATGACGTGCAGCAGTCCGTTGATCCAGGCGACGTCTGTGCCCGGCCACTGCCGTGCCCAAAGGGTGGCGATCTCGCTCAGCTGAATCCGTCGTGGATCAAACAAAATCAGCTTCGCGCCGCGTGCCACTGCCTCGCGAATCTTCAGGCCGATGATGGGATGATTCTCGGTGGTGTTCGATCCCGTGACCAGAATGACTTCGGCGTCCAGCAGGTCGTCGGCCGGATTGGTCATCGCCCCGGAACCGAAAGATTGTCTCAGCCCGGCCACGGTGGAGGAATGACAGAGGCGGGCGCAGTGGTCGATGTTGTTCGTGCCCATGACGGCGCGCACGAACTTTTGGAAAACGTAGTTATCCTCGTTGCAAACCTTGGCCGAGGACAGACCGCCGAAGACGGCGCCACGATATCCCTTCAGCCGCTCGACCACGAGGGCCAGCGCCTCTTCCCAGGATGCCTCGCGGAAATCCTCGCCCTGCCGGATCAGCGGTGCCGTGATCCGGTCGGGATGGGTTACGAATTCGAAGGAGCCGAACCGCCCCTTCACGCACAGGCGCCCCCTCGATACCGGGGAGTCTGCATCGCCGCGGGCGCTGACCAGGGTATCGCCGCGCGCGCCCAGCATTATCCGGCAACCGGTGCCGCAATAAGGGCATACGCTGGAGACCTCGCGTTCGGGCTTGAGATAGCGCCGGGGCGCAAGCGCCCCTGTCGGGCAGCGCTCCACGCATTCGCCACAGGACTCGCAGATCGATCCCATGATCGGCCCGCCACCGAAAGGTTCGACCGCGCTGTCGAATCCGCGTCGTACCAGATCGATGGCGCCGAGGTTCTGGATTTCGTCGCAGGCGCGCACGCATAGACCGCAGAGAATGCATTTTTCCATGTCGACGGAGAAGCAGGCATTGGACATGTCGACCTTGGCCGAGCGCGTCATCGGCCGCAGAACCCGGTCGCGCACACCGATATATTCCACCACCTCCTGCAGCTGGCAAACCCCGCATTGCTCGCAGGTCAGGCAGTCCAGCGGATGGTCGGCAAGAAGCAAGCGAGTGGTCCATTGTCGCACTTCGAGAATCTCGTCATCGTCGGTAGTCACCGCCATGCCCTCTTCGGCCGGCGTGGTGCAGGCGCTGGGCAGGCCGCGCATACCGTCGACCCTGACGAGACACAGTCGGCAGGCGCCATAGGGCTTGAGTTGGGGATCGTCGCAAAGCGTGGGCACGTAAATTTCAGCGGCGCGGCAGGCATCGAGGATCGTCTTCCCCGCCGCTACACGTACCGCGCGGCCGTTAATCGTCAGATTGGGCATGGCTACACCTCGTCCCTCGAAACCAGCAGTTTACCGAAATCGCAGCGCAGGCAGCGGCCCGCCTCGAGGCGGGCTTGCTCTGGGCTCAGTGTCAACTCTACTTCGACGAAATTGTTGCGGCGCATTGCCGGGTCCAGTTTCGGCGCCTCGCGGCGCGGCGTATTCGCCGGAGGAGCGCTCGGATCGAAGGCGGTGTCGAGAGTTCGCGGTGCATTCCACGGGAACCGCGCCGCCCTGTCCGGGCACAGGTAACGCTCGATCGCCTCCGCCGCCCGGCGTCCGTGCGCGATTGCCTCGATCGCCGTAGCCGGGCCCAACACGGCGTCGCCGCCGGAGAACACGCCCTCGGTCTCGGTCGCCAACGTGAATTGGTCGACGACGATTCTGCCGCGGTTCGATACCGGCGGCCCGCCCCGCGGCAGGATCGGATTCTGGCCGATGGCCCGAATGACGTGGGCCGCGGGAATCTCGACGAAACCGTCCTCGATCGGTATCGGGCGTCGGCGACCGCCTGAATCGAACTCGCCGAGCCGCATACGCTGAAGCCTGATGCCGCTAAGTGACTTGCGACGATCGCGCAGAATCTCGACGGGAGCGACCAGAAATTCGAACTTGACGCCCTCTTCCAGGGCCTCGGTCACCTCGTCCGGCTCGACCGGCATCTCCTCCCGGGTACGGCGATAGACGACGGTGACGCTGCTTGCGCCCAACCTCAGTGCGGTGCGCGCAGCATCCATCGCAGTGTTGCCACCACCGACGATCACCACGTTCCCCGCCAGTCGCTCCATCTGGCCGATTTCCACCAGCTTGAGAAACTCGATCCCGGAGGCGACGCCGGCTCCCTTTTCGCCGGGGACTCCCATGGTCGCATCGGCCCAGGCACCGCTGCCGAGGAAGACCGCGTCATATTGCTTGCGCAGCCGGGACAGGGATAGCTGCTTGCCGATGGCAGTATCGTAGACGATGTTGACGCCGACGTCGGTGATGCGTGCGATATCGCGTTCCAGCTCTTCGCGCGGAAGGCGGTAGGAAGGGATGCCGTAGCGCAGCATGCCGCCGGCCTCGGGCATCGCCTCGTAGACGGTGACTTCGTGGCCGAGGCGGCGCAGATAGAAGGCCGCTGTCAACCCGGCCGGCCCGGCGCCGATCACGGCGACACGTCGCCGTTCCTCCTCGGGCCGCGTCTCGACCGATACCTCGACCCGGTCCACGGCATCGACCATGAAACGCTTCACCGCGCGGATCGCCACCGGCCGGTCCATCGTCTCACGCCGGCAGCGCATCTCGCATGGGTGCGGACAGACCCGGGCGCAGACCGATGGCAAGGGGTTGCGGTCCATATGGCTGCGCAGCGCCTCCTCGGCCCGGCCCTCGGCGATGAGCGACAGATAGGCGGGAATGTCCACGTCGCTCGGACAACGGTTGGAGCAGGTCGCGACGAACAATTTCTCACAGACGCCGGCCGGGCAGCGCTTCTCGCGCACATGCGCCAGATACTCGTCACGGAAATACTTGATGGTGGTAAGTACCGGGTTGGGTGCGGTCTGACCGAGGCCGCAAAGCGACCCCATGCGCACCGACTCGCCGAGCCGCTCGAGCTGGGTGATGCTCTCCTCGGTGCCGTGACCTTCGCAGATGTCGTCGAGGATCATCCGCATCTGTTGAGTGCCTAGACGGCAGGGCACGCACTTGCCGCAGGATTCGTTTTGGGTAAAGGTGACGAAGTAACGCGCCAAATCCACCATGCAAGTGGTCTCGTCCATAACCACGAGGCCGCCGGAACCCATGATCGCGCCGGCATCGGCTAGGGATTCGTAATCGATCGGCAGGTGCATCATTTCAACTGGCAGGCAACCGCCCGAGGGACCTCCCGATTGAACCGCCTTGAACTGGCGCCCGTTTTTAATGCCACCGCCGACCTCGTAAACCAGCTGGCGCAGCGTCATGCCCATCGGTACTTCGACCAGACCGGTGTTGTTGACCTGCCCGACCAGCGAAAAAATCTTGGTCCCCTTGCTGTCCTCGGTGCCCAGCGCGGCATAGACTTCGGCGCCCCGGTTGACGATGTGGGGCACGTTGCCCCATGTTTCGACGTTATTGATATTTGTCGGCTTGCCGTAAAGGCCCTTGACCGCCGGGAAAGGCGGGCGCGAGGTTGGCATACCCCGGCTCCCCTCGATGCTGGCGATCAGCGCCGTCTCCTCGCCACAGACAAAAGCGCCGGCTCCTTCCTTGATAACGATATCGAACGAAAAGTCCGATCCGAGGATGTTGTCGCCGAGCAGGCCGCAGGCGCGCATCTGCTCGATCGCTATACGCAGCCGTTCGATCGCCAGGGGATATTCGGCACGAATGTAAATGTAACCCTGCCGCGCACCGATCGCGCGGGCGCCGATCGCCATCCCCTCGAGCACGGCGTGGGGATTCCCCTCCAGCAGCGAGCGGTCCATGAAGGCCCCCGGGTCACCCTCGTCGGCGTTGCAGATGACATATTTGGCGTCACCCTCGGCGGCGCGGCAGAACATCCACTTACGGCCGGTCGGAAAGCCACCACCGCCACGCCCGCGAAGACCCGAACGCGAGACTTCGTCGATGATCCCCTCCGGCTCCATGTCGAACAAAGCCTTGGCAAGGCCCGCATAGCCCCCCTCGCGGATGTAGTCCTCGATCCGCGTCGGATCGATCCGGTCGTTCATCCCCAGCACGATCCTCTGCTGGTGCCGGTAGAACGGAATATCCTTTTCCCTGGGGACTACGGGCCCTGACGGCACCCCGATTCCGGCTGGCGCCCGATAGACCAGATGCTCGACCACTTCGCCGCGTGCCACCGTTTTGGCAACGATATCGTCGACGTCGTCCCGGCCGACTCGGCAATAGAGGGTTCCGCTGGGCTGCGCCGTCACCAGCGCGCCGTTTTCGCAGAAACCCCGGCAACCGGTCTTGACCACCTCCACCTGCTCGTCGAGCCCGGCCCCTTTCAGCGCCCCCTCCAGGCCGTCGAGAACTTCGTCGCCGCCGCAAGCCCGGCAACCGGTGCCCATGCAAACGAACAGACGGCGCTTGTCGGCGTCGAAGGCGGACACGAGCCGGCCGCGCAAGTCCTCGAGCTTCGCACGATCCGCGAGCCTCGTCATTTGCCGCCTTCCTCGGAGGCGGAAGCGCATGTGCCACATGACTCGCCCGGACCCACCTCGGCGTAAATATCCTGTAAAACCTTTTTCATCCCGTCGCTGGTTTGTTGACGCAGAACCTTATCATCGAGGACCACGACCGGTGCGAGCGCGCAGGCGCCGAAACAGGAAACCGATTCCAGGGACACTTCGCCGTCGGCCGTGGTCTGGCCCGACGGAATGCCGAGATCGGTCTGCAGATCCCCGAGAATCGCCCCGCTACCGCGAACGTAGCATGCGGTGCCGGTGCAAATCGTGATGCGGTGCCGCCCCGGCTTGTTGAAACGGAACTGCGCGTAAAAACTGGCCACCCCCTCGACCGAGGCCGGGGGCATCATCAGGTGTTGCGCAATCGCCCGCATGGCGTCTGCGGGCAGGTAACCGAGCGAGGTCTGGGCCGCCTGGAGCATAGGAATGAGTGATGATCGGGATGGTGTAAAGGTCGATCCTTCGGCCTCGTACCAGCGCTCGACTTCGCGATCGAACCGCCATCCCGCCCGTCGCTGTTTGCCAGCGCCGGAGGCGCCGGCCTTTTTTTTCCTCCCACCTTTTGTGGAAGAAACACGGGGTTTGGTCTTATTCACCAAATCACTCTCTGGCCTGGTTACCCGACAAAATCAGAAACCTCGCTGGGTTTCGATTCGCTTGCCGAAATCAATCCGCCGAAGACATTCCTGATCCCCACTCGTCGGTAGAGCATCTCGGTCCGACCAGGGGGTCTCAATTTTCCAGCCTGATCAAAACACCGGTCCGCGCGTGCCGATATGACTCGATATGTGTTCCCTGCGGCGATTCGATTGTGGCACAAGCACCACTGACAGGCAACGACACCCGCGTCTGGCTGGCCACGGAATCCGAACCGGATTTCATCGTCTGACGCCCCGGATCACGGT
>JAOTTY010000215.1 GCA_029864185.1 Gammaproteobacteria bacterium | reverse complement strand
TCGAATTCCATGCCCTTGATCAGGACATCGGAAAAGTCCAGCGACAGACGACGCGGCAATGCACTCAGGCTAAGCAAACCGACGAACCTGCCGCTACCAGGCTCTACGTTATTCAGTACTCCGTCCCTGATTTTCAGGCTGGCGTTGCCGGCCAGATGATCGAGCTCGAATCCGGGCAATGGCCCCGGCCAGGTAAATTCACCCTTGAAAACTATCTTGCCACCGCGCATGGTATCACCGAAACCGATTCCTGCAATCGCCTCGCCGAATTTCTCACCCTCAATGCTGGTGCTGACAATGGAAGTATGCGCGCCGCTTGCTGGATCGAATTCCCATTGGGCGCTGCCTGACAGGGCAACCTGGTTACGACGCATCCTGAATTGCTCGATAGCAAGGACATTGTTGCCCGAACGTCCCTCCAGGGCGACATCGTTAAAAGGAATGCCGTGATAATCCACCGCTTTACTATGGATCCGAAATCTCCCGAAATCAATCGGCCTCAGCCTCGAGTAATCAGATTGCTGTTGCTGCTTTTCCAGTTTCAGGTACTCCAGTTCGATCACTAGCGGATCGCTCGCAGACGGCCGTTGCGGAATCTGGAAACTGCCCTTCACCAGCGAGGATTCGATGCTGCCGAGAAACTGCGCATCGACCAGCCTGACATCGACCGAAACCTTGTCGAGGATGCGGTTAAGGGCGTGCACCCGATCGATCTTCAAGTCGACGCTGCGCAGCAGCGACGGGGCCGCTTCGACGTTATCGATGGCCTGCGCCCAGTCGCTGATCGATACCTCGGGGAGGTAACCGTAGAAATTTATCCCGGCAGCCGATGCTGGTCTCAACTCGGATGCAAACGCGAGATCCATCGTTGCCACGGAAATATTCTTTGCGGCGTCGACCGCAAGCCAACCTCGTGCGCGCAGATCGGCACCAAAATTTGCCATGAAACCGATACGCTCGTGAAAAAAATCAAGCTCGGCGGACACGCGGGTCGTATCTTCCGCGGGCTTGCTCAAGGGCTTTGGCAATGTAACAGCTGTCCGATACAGATTGCTCGCGGCGCTGAGCCGCAGGTAAGGCTGTTCGGCAGCAGGGGATTCACCGGAGAAACTGAGCCTAACCTGCCAGTCGCTCTTACCATTTACCTCGCGGCTATATCGCTCGGGCAGTCGCCTGAGTAGATTACTCGATTCCAGGATACCGTTGACATTGACCAGCGTGCGCCCGTTCGACTTGACGGGCTTGACGTCGATCGTCACCGGATCCTGGAAAAAACGGGCTTCGATCCGATCGGCCATGATCGATTTGTCGTTTACGCGAAGCCTGCCATTGATATGAGTCAGGTCGAGCCCCCAGCTGTCCGACTTCGCGCTGGCGTTGTCGAAATCGATCGTCACCTTGACCTCGGGTTCGGGCGCCGCCTGCTTCAGCGGCATTCGAAGATCGATATTCGCGCTGACGGCGCCATCCAGGTCGTGGAGGTTTGTGAGCACCCCGCGATACCGATCGCCCACCGGGGTGTCGACAAAAGCACGCAGCGCCTGGTCGGCCGAGGTATCCGTGTCGACTACCAGTTCCAGCACCGGTTCCGCAAAATTGGAAATCACAGCCCGTGCGCGCGCATTATCGAGCCGATCGTAGCTGACACGCTCCAGGTCAATTTCCATACCGACGTTGTGGAACCGTACCCGACCGGCCCCGTTCCTGGCGTGCAGCCATTCGGGCGCGAAAAAAACGTCGGCATTCTCGACATTGAAATCGACAAAAAACTCTCCCGCCCTGTTGCGATCGAGTTCCCCGATCTTGCGCACACGGCCATGGAACAGCATTTCCCCCGCCGGTACGTAACCGTTCTTGATGCCGCGGTCGAGCCAGGCCTGTGTCTTCAGCGGCAATATCTTGCGCGGGAGATATTTACTCGTGCTGCTGCCCTGACCCTCGCTGAAACCTGCGCGAATATAGGCGAACGGCCGCTCGTGCTGGTCGAACTCGAGCCACATCCGGCCAGACGCGCGAATATCCTCGTTACGGGCCTGAAAATCGTCCACCGAGAGCACCAGCCCGTTCGCATAGCGCGCAACGGTTGCCCGCAGCTCGAGCCTGTCCAGTTCGATCGGCGCCCTGAAATGGTCACCGAAATCGAGGCTGACGTTATCGCCGTAGATCCTGGCGCCCAGCCGATGGCGGCTCATCAGCAAATCTGCATCGAGATTCTCGGCCCCTGGGTATTTCGCGAACGCCAGGCTGCTGACCCGGACCGCACGGGCGCCCAGTCGAAAGTCTTCGGGCTGCTCCAGATCGATGCTGAGCAATATATCCTGCAGCACGCCCTGCAGCCTGCCCTGGGAGATTTCGCGGTTGACATCGGCCGGCAGCCATTGCCCCACCACCACCGGTAAACTCGACAGCTGCAGTCGATCGACCCAGGCGGAAACGATCTTTTCGCCGGCCTTATCTCCCACCTCGACCTGCGTGCGAAATCCCAGCACATTTTCATTATCTATGGCGAGGCGAATGAATCTGTTGGTGATACGCCAGCTCGAGCTGCGTTTGATCGCGCTGAAACGCGAATGATAGCTAACCGCAAGCGGAGTTTTGTCGGCCGCCATCTGCACGACCCCGTTCTTCAGTACCAGGTCACCATTCACCGCCAGCACATCGTATCCGGCCATGTTGATCCAGACCTCGCCATCCAGGGCTCCCCGTTGCAGACCCCAGGTATCCAGGTCCAGCAGACGGGCGACCGGCGCCAGCTGCAGGCTCGATGAATTCACGTATATCACGCTGCTTTCGGGGCCGATAATCGATTTCACCAGCAGCCCTCGACCCAGCTGTTCGGGCAGCGCCGCGCTGATCTGGATAAAATACTGATCCTGCTCGCGATTCAGGTTTGCCGCGACGCGCTCCAGCTGATGGGTAGCGCCGGCCTGCCGATCCAGCACTATCAGTCGATTCAGGTTTAGCTTGACATAGCGCGGCAACAGCCCGAGAACCTGTTTGAAAGCGGGGGCAGGGCCCCGTTCCGCGTCGCTGGTGATGGCGAGTTCGTTGGTCCACCAGTTGCCCGACTCATCCTTCACCAGTTCAAGTTTTTCCAGCTTGCCGGACGCCTCCAGCACCACCGGTGCCTGCGCGCGCAGGCTCGCCCAGAAATCGAACTCGACTTCCAGCCGGTCGATATACAGGGGTTGCGACCGGTCGGGGAGGTTTACCGATACATTTTCGATGCGCAGTATCGGGTTGAAGCGATTCATGTCGCCGCTCAAACCGGAGAAAACAATCCCGGGAGATACATCGCGCTGTAGCAGATAACGGATTTCCGATTCGAAGTAATCGATATTCACGATCGCGAGCCGTATCCCGCCGACGATGACGGCGAGCACCAGGATCGTGACAACGAACAGCCCGATACCCAGTCGTTTCAATAGTTCCATTTCACCAGCCTGCGTTTTCTAGACCGGCACCACGTCATAAGATTCCTGCGATAAGTGCGCTTCTACCTGCAGTTTGACCGGGATTTTGATGAAGGTTTCGAGTTCGGCCAGGTTGGCGGCCTCCTCGTCGAGCAATCGATCCACGACGTCCTGGTTGGCCATTACCAGCAATTGCTGGGCCTCTTCGTAGAAGCGCGCTTCGCGCAGTATTTCGCGGAATATTTCGTAGCAGACGGTTTCGGTCGTCTTGATAGATCCGCGCCCATGACATGTCCTGCAGGGTTCGCAGAGGACGTGCTCGAGGCTTTCACGCGTGCGTTTTCGCGTCATTTCGACCAGCCCCAGCGGCGAGACCTCGCTCACCTGGGTCTTGGCGTGGTCCTTGTCCAGGTATTTTTCGAGCGATTTCAGCACCTGGCGCTTGTGATCCTCGTGCTCCATGTCGATGAAATCGATAATGATAATACCGCCAAGATTGCGCAACCTGAGCTGGCGCGCAATTGCCTGCGAGGCTTCCATGTTGGTCTTGAATATCGTTTCTTCGAGATTCTGATGGCCGACGAAGGCGCCGGTGTTGATGTCGATCGTCGTCATCGCCTCGGTTTGATCGATGATCAGGTAACCGCCCGACTTCAAGCCCACCTGGCGCGCCAGCGCGCGCTGGATCTCGTCGTCGATGTTATACAGATCGAACAGGGGCCGCTCGCCGGGATAGTGCTCTATCCTGGCGGGAAGATCGGGTATGTAGCGCCGCGCGAAATCGACCATCTTCTGGTAGGTTTCGCGCGAGTCCACCTTGACCACGCTGGTGTCCGTGCCGACCATATCGCGCAGGGTGCGAATCGACAGCGGCAGATCCTCGTGAATCATGCTGCCGGGCTCGACCCGGTCCGCGTACTCGAGCAGGGAGCCCCACAGCTTCGATAAAAAGGCGATGTCGCGCTGCAACTCCGACTCGTCCACGCCTTCCGCCGCGGTGCGAATGATACAGCCGCCGATCCGGTTTTCGGAGCGGCAGTCCTCGAGTAGTTTCCGCAAACGATCGCGCTCGATCTCGTCTTCGATCTTGACCGAGATGCCGACGATCGACGAATTGGGCATGTACACGAGGTAGCGTGACGGCACCGATATACTGGTCGTCAGGCGCGCTCCCTTGGTGCCGATCGGGTCCTTGACCACCTGCACCAGCAGGGTCTGCCCTTCCCGCAATAGCTCGTTGACAGCGGGACGGATGCCGTTTTCGGTCTCGTCGTCGGAATCGTCGCCGATATCGATATCGGAAACATGCAGAAATCCCGCTTTTTCGAGACCGATATCGACGAAGGCCGCTTCCATGCCCGGCAGCACGCGGTTAACCCTGCCCTTGTATATATTGCCGACAATGCCGCGGCTGCGCTGCCGCTCGATGCTGACCTCCTGCAGGGCACCATTTTCAACGATCGCCACCCGGGTTTCCTGGGGCGTGATGTTCAACAGAATTTCTTCGCTTATCGTCATATTCAAAACAGCGCTATATCGGCGCATCGCAACAGTTCGCCGGTTTCAAAAAGCGGCAATCCCATTACTGCGGAATAACTACCCTCGAGATGGTCTATGAACAGGGCCGCCTTACCCTGGATCGCATAGGCGCCGGCCTTGTCCATCGGCTCCCCGCTGGCGCAGTAGGCTTCGATCTCGTACGCCGGGATTTCGCTGAAACTGACCCGGCTCTGCGTCAGCCGCAAGGCGACATCCCGCGGCGACGCAAGGGCGACCGCGGTTAACACCAGATGTTGTCGTGCGGAGAGTCTCCCGAGTATCCGGCAGCACTGCTCCCGATCGGCAGGCTTGCCGATAATATCACCATCCAGCGCAATTGCGGTATCGGCAGCCAGCACCCGGTAATCACCATCCCGCTCGGCTATCTGCCGGGCCCCGGCCCGGGCCTTGCTGGCAGCCAGGCGACAGACGTATTCCGCGGCCGATTCCGAGTCCAGCCAGGTTTCGTCTATCGCGATCGCCATAACGCTGAATTCGACCCCGATCTGGCGCAGTAATTCGGCGCGGCGAGGAGAATTGGAGGCAAGATAAATCATCGTTGCATATTAGCCTGAAAACCGTCTTCGGTCGCCTATTCGCGATGGTAGGGGTGTCCTTTTAGGATAGTCCAGGCGCGGTAAAGTTGCTCGAGCAATACGACCCTGACGAGCGCATGCGGCATCGTCATCCTGCCCATGGCGACCCGCTGCTGGCAGGCCTCCAGGCACTGCGCGGACAATCCGTCGGGACCGCCGATTATCAGGTTGACGCGCGGAAATTCGAACATCCAGCGCTGCAGGTTGCTCGACCAGTCACCGCTGCTCCATTGCGTACCGCGTTCATCGAGCGCGATATTCAGGCTGCCGGGGGTAATTTTTTCCATTATCAACAGGGATTCCTGCTGCTGCGGTAGGCTTTCAGGCTGCCCGGCGCGGCGTCGCGCCAGCGGGATCGTGACCAGTTTCGGGGTTATATCGCGCGGCATGCGCCTGAGATACTCGTCGCTGGCAAGTTCCGCCCAGGCGGGCAGTCTCTGCGCGACATTGATTACCTGGATCTGCATGCCTAGCCCTGCGCGAGTTCTTCGCCCCAGAGCTTTTCGAGCTCGTAATAGCGGCGCACGTCAGGCAGCATGACGTGCACCACCGCGTCGCCGAGATCGACCAGTATCCACTCGCCGACCTCCTCCCCTTCCACGCCCAGCGCCGGCCGACCCGCCGCCTTGGCGGTCTCGACCACCGCCGCTGCGATCGCACCGACGTGTCGCGACGAATTACCGCTGGCGAATATCATGTAATCGGTAAAACTGGCCACGTCGCGCACGTCCAGCACCACGATATCCTCGGCCTTGAGATCTTCCAGCGCCTGCAGCGCCATCTTCCTGGTTGCCTCGGCCTGCAACTCGGCGGGTTTTGAATCAGTCACCTGGTCTCCGGTATAAATGATGTGTTTCGATATAGTCCGCCACGGCGGGGGGCAAGCAGCGGCGCGGAATGTCTCCGCCCTCGAGCGCGGCACGCACCTCGCTGGACGAGCAGTCGATCGCACCGATTTCGAGCAACAATATTGCACCGGCCGTCAGTCGCGACAATTCCCGCGGCGACGCAACCCGCCGGTCGGGGTAAAGACCCCGGTCAGGCTCGGCGCCGGGACGGATACAGACCACCAGGTGTGCGAGTTCCAGGATTTGCCGTGGATGTTTCCAGCCTGCGAAACCGTTGAATGCATCCGTGCCGAGCAGCAGTGCGATTTTTACGTCGCCCCGGGCATGAATCTCGCGCAGGCTATCGATCATGTAGGACGGGCCGTCGCGCTCGATTTCGAGGGTATTCAGCACGAGACCTGCCTGGCCCGAGAGCGCGAGTTCGATCATCGCGCAGCGCTGTTGCGCCGTTGCATGGGGCTGGTCGCGATGCACCGGCAACGCGCAGGGCATGAGTTGCACCTGCTCCAGTTCGAGGCGACTCAGAGCCTCGGTTGCCAGGTGCAAATGTCCGTTGTGAATCGGATCGAAGGTACCGCCGAGAATTCCGATCATTATTAATCGCGAATGTGGCCGTCCCCGAACACGACGTATTTTTGCGAAGTCAGGCCCTCGAGACCTACCGGGCCGCGGGCATGCAGTTTATCGGTGCTGATCCCTATTTCGGCGCCCAGCCCGTATTCGAATCCGTCGGCGAAGCCGGTCGACGCATTGACCATTACCGAACTCGAGTCGACACGCCGCAGAAACTCGCGTACATGGCTGTAATCCTCGCTGACGATGGCGTCGGTATGCTGCGAACCGTAGTGGTTTATATGCTCGATCGCCTGCTCCAGCCCATCGACGATCCGAATCGACAGGATCGGGGCAAGGTACTCGGTATACCAGTCATCGTCGCTGGCCGGGCCGATCCTGGCGTCGTCGAATGCACGGCTGCGCTCGCAGCCGCGCAACTCGACGCCGCGTGCGCACATCAACTCGATGATTTCGGGCATCACCCGCGGTGCTATTCCGGCGGCAACCAGCAGGCTTTCCATCGCGTTGCACACGCCGTAGCGCCGCGTCTTGGCGTTAACGGCAATATCCAGCGCCTTTTGCCGATC
>JAOTTY010000214.1 GCA_029864185.1 Gammaproteobacteria bacterium | reverse complement strand
CCTTGCCGAGGTGCTCGAGTATCACAACTTCACGCTCGAACATTACTTCAAACAGGAACCGCTCGATTACCGGCAGATGCTCGATGAAGCCCTCGGGCACGCGCAGCAGATACGCGGCATGGTCGGCGACGTCACCGCGATACTGCACGACCTGATCCGGCAGGGAGCCCCGATCATGTTCGAGGGCGCGCAGGGCGCGCTGCTCGACATCGATCACGGCACCTACCCCTTCGTGACCTCGTCGACGACCACCGCGGGCGGCGCGGCGTCGGGTTCCGGGGTCGGGCCGCGCGACATCGACTATATACTCGGCATCGTCAAGGCCTACACCACGCGGGTCGGCGCGGGCCCGTTTCCGACCGAGCTGGACGACGCCTGTGGGCAGCATATGGGAGTCCGCGGGCACGAGTTCGGCGCGACCACCGGGCGTAAACGCCGCTGCGGCTGGCTCGACCTGGTGGCGCTGAAGCGGTCGTTCGCTATCAATTCGGTGAGCGGACTGTGTATCACCAAGCTGGACGTGCTCGACGGGCTAGAAACGATCAAGCTGGCCGTCGCCTATAACTACCGCGGCGAAGAAATCACGGTGCCGCCGGCCGGGGCCGAGAACTTTGCGGCCTGCGAGCCGGTCTATATTGAGATGCCGGGCTGGCGGGAATCGACCGTCGGCCTGCAGTCATGGGATGAGTTACCGGCCGCGGCGATTGCCTACCTGCGTAAGATCGAGGAGCTCGGCGGGGTTCCGATCGATATCGTCTCGACCGGGCCAGACCGGGCCGAAACCATCGTCCGCAGGCACCCGTTCAGCGACTGACCGCGCTGTTTCGAATCGGGATACCCGTCTCGGTCATTTATCGACGAATATAGCTATACTCGTTCTTTATATGCTAACAAGAACACTCCTGTTATCCGGCCTGGCGTTGCTGCTGGCCGCCGGCACCGCCGGCGCGAACAGCGCTATCTGGCGCGAGTTGCCGACGGACGTATCGATTGCGCCGCGAGGCGCTGCCGGTGTCGAATCCACCGCACGCCGTTACGAAGCCGACAATCTGGCGCTGCGCAGCCTGCTGTCGCAGGCTCCCCATGAGACCAGCGGTGATTTCTCGCATCGCTTGTCCCTGCCGATGCCGGACGGTAGCCTGGTGTCATTCAGCGTGCTGGAATCCCCGATCATGGCGTCCGGGCTCGCGGCCAGATATCCCGGGATCAAAACCTTCAGGGTAATCGGCATCGACGACAGGAATATCGCGGGGCGTATCGACATCACCCCGATGGGATTTCACGGCATGATCGAAACCCCCGGGGGCAGAGTATTCATCGATCCCGAGGATTTCACGCGCCAGGACCAGGTCTATGTTGCGCGCGATGCGTCCAGCCAGCCACGCAGCTCCTTTCGCTGCTCGGTGCAGGGACATGCCGCCGACATAGGCGAATGGCTGGCGCCGCAATTCAGGAGCGCCAACCGCATGCCGGGCGACCTGTTGCAGTATGACCTCGCGGTCGCGGTAACGAACGAATACTACGTCGCCGCCGGGGGGACCCTGACGGACAGTACTCCGGCGACTTCTGCGATTGCGACCACGATAAACCGGGTCAACATGATTTACCAGCGTGACCTCGGGATCAAGCTAAACCTGATCGCGGGCAATGACCTGTTATACGAGGTTGTCGATAACGGGCAACTGGATAACGAGAACGATCTCGCCCTGTTATCTCAGGTAAAAGACTGGATTAACGGCAGGATAGCCGTTGACGCTTATGATATCGGGCACATTTTCAGCAAGCCCAGCCCACCCCGCGGTGGCGGAGTCGCCAGACTCGGCGCGGTCTGCAACGACGACATCAAGGCCGGGGGCGTGTCGGGGCTGCCCAATCCGGTGGGAGATCCCTTTGATATCGATTTCGTCGCTCACGAAATCGGCCATCAGTTCAACGCCGATCACAGTTTCAACGGCACCACGAGCAGTTGCAGCAATCGCAACGCCGCTACCGCGTTCGAGCCAGGTAGCGGTTCCACGATCATGTCCTATGCCGGAATCTGCAACTTTCCCTCCGGCATTAGCGAAAATCTGCAGGCAAATTCCGACGCGATGTTTCACGCTGGCAGCATTGCGCAGATAAACGCATTCACCGCGAATACCGCTACCTGTTATTCAGTTGATAACACGACCTATGGCGGCAACCTGAATCCGCAGATCGATCCGATTGTCGATACGGTGATCCCGGCGAACACACCATTCCTGCTCGAGGCCACGGCGTCCGATCCAGATCTGGACACGCTGACTTACCACTGGGATCAGATGAATACAGGTTGCCCCACCGATTTTTCCAGCTTCGGCACCGATATTGGCAGCAACCCGTTGTTTCGCAGCCGCGCGCCGCGCGCACAAGCCAGGCGGAATTTTCCAGCTCTCGGTACCCAGCTCGAAAACATGTTCGACAAAGCGGAAGTGATGCCTTGTCATGATCGCGAGCTCAATTTTCGCCTGACAGCGCTCGATGGTAACAGCGGCCAGGATACAGAGGATATCAGTATCACGATAACTACCTCAGCTGGGCCATTCAGAATCACCAGCCCAAATACGCCCACTCTCCTACCGGCCGGCCTGCCGTTTGACGTCGTTTGGGACGTTGCCGGTACCAGGCTTGCCCCGGTAAGTTGCGATACCGTCGATATCGACCTGTTGGCGTTTTCGGCAGGCCATGTCAGCTATGCACCGCATTTTCTGGGTGCATTTGATAACACTGGCAACGCTTCGGTTATCGTAAATCCACCCAGTGCTGCGCATTTCCCGGTGCGCATACGTGTAAAATGCAGTAGTAGTATCTTTTACGATGTTTCGGATGCTGACATGAGCCTGCAGCAGTCTACCATGGGTATGCCAACGACCCTGGATAGCAGCCTGTTTGCAACCGAAACCTCGGCCAATCCCGATTTACTTGTCGCCGTGGCACCGGTCTGCGGACCAGTTGTCGATTGCACGTCGTCGCTGCCCCCCGTCAGCTCGGAAAGGGATTCGTCGTCGATCGATCTGTTATGGCTATTGGTGCTGTCGGGGCTGGTATCGCTGATAAAAATTTATCGGCGCTACGGCTTGCAGTGAGTCTTGATGATCGCGTTGTACTGTAGCGCGTAGCTGCGTGCCTTCTGCATCAGCCGCAGGTGTTCGTCGCTGCGTACCACGTCGGAAATTCCCTCGATCAGCTGTACGCCGCAACGCTCTTCGTATTTCAGCGTGTCCTCCTTATTGATGCCGGGGATATTGACCGAGCGGGTCGCGAGGCCCAGCAGTCTCAGATCGCTCTGCTTGACGGCCTGGCTGGCGTCGGCCTGCGGATCGGCGGCATCGAGCCACTGCAGTTTCTGCACGTAGGGATCGAGGCTATTCGACGATGTTGCGCAGGTAGCCAGCAGGAAGCAGCTTGCCGCGATAACCATCGGGTAATTCCTGAACAATCGCATGGAAGTAAATCCGTCCCGATATTGTCTTGTTATTGGTGCCCAGGAGAGGACTTGAACCTCCACGACCGTTAGGTCACTAGCACCTGAAGCTAGCGCGTCTACCAATTCCGCCACCTGGGCATGGCGCGGGAATATACACCACCTGGTAGTTGCTCGGCAAATGTTTCTATATACTCGCGGTCTTGTACTGGATGACCTATGTCAAATACACCTCGAAACAAATCCGAAGACCCTTTTCACGAGCGCGAAAGCGCCAATTACGACAGGCCGATCGCGAGCCGTGAACACCTGCTCGAGCTGATCAAGTCGCAAAAAGTGCCGGTGCCGCAGGAGCATATTGCCGAGCGGCTCGGTTACACCGACGATGCCTCGCTCGAAGCGCTGCGGCGCCGGTTGCAGGCGATGGCGCGCGACGGGCAATTGTTCCGCAACCGCCGCGGTGGCTACCTGAGCTTCGATCACATGGATCTCGAGAAAGGCTACGTGCAGTCGCACCCGGACGGCTTCGGATTCGTGCGCCCGGATTCGGGAGGTAAGGATATCTTTCTGCCGGCGAGACAGATGCGCACGCTGATGAACGGCGATCGCGTCGCCGTCAAGATCACCAGTTTCGACAAGCAGCGCGGCCGCTCCGAGGGCGCGTTGGTATCGGTGCTCGCACGCGCGCACGAAACCCTGGTCGGGCGTTATCACCGCGAGAGCGGCATCGAGTTCGTGGTACCCGACGACAAGCGCCTGGTGCAGGACGTGTTGCTTAACCGCGAGTTCGGTCACAACGCCAGTCCAGGCGATATCGTGCTGGTGCGTATCACCGAGTATCCGTCGCAACACAACCAGCCGGTCGGCCTGATCGAACGGGCGCTGGGGCAGGAAAATGCGCCCGGCATGGAAGTGACGATCGCGGTCAATACCCATCACATCCCGCATCATTGGAACGACGACGTATTGCAGTCGATCAGGCATTTCAGCGACCAGGTGTCCGAGCAGGACAAGCGCGGGCGGCGCGACCTGCGCGAACTCGCCTTCGTCACCATCGACGGCGCCGATGCGCGCGATTTCGACGACGCGGTCTACTGCGAATCCGTAGGCGACGGGTTTCGCCTGTACGTCGCGATCGCCGATGTCGCCCATTATGTCGAGGTCGATTCGCCGCTCGACCGCGAGGCGCAGCTGCGCGGTACCTCGGTGTATTTCCCGGGCGAGGTCATCCCGATGCTGCCCGAGGTGCTGTCGAACGGTTTGTGTTCGCTGAACCCGGAGCTCGATCGGCTATGCCTGGTTTGCGCGATGGATATCAACGACCAGGGAACTATCAAACAGTACGATTTCTTCGAGGCAGTCATTCACTCCAGCGCGCGCCTGATCTACGACGACGTCGCCGCGGTCATTTTCGACGGCGCCAGGCCGGGCAGCGACGCAATTGCCGGCGTAACCGACGATCTGGAGCAGTTGAAGCAGGTTTACCGCGCGCTGGCGAAGGCGCGGCGCCGGCGCCACGCGATCGATTTCGAAACCAGGGAAGTCATCTTCAAGTATAACGAGCAGCGCAAGATCGAAGCGATCGTGCCCTACCGGCGCAACCAGGCGCATCTGTTGATCGAGGAGTGCATGATCGCGGCCAATATCTGCGCGGCGCGCCTGCTGAAGAAGCACAAACTGCCCACGCTGTACCGGATTCACGAGGGAGCCAACGCCGACAAGCTGCCCAATTTGCAGGAGTTTCTCGCCAGCTTCGGTATCCCGCTGACCAGCGAGAATCCGACGCCGACGGATTTTGCCAGGATCGTCGAGCAGGCACGCGAGCGCCCCGAATCGGAAATGATACAGACCGTGGTGCTGCGAACCCTGCTGCAGGCCAGTTACAGCCCGAATACCAAGATCGGCCATTTCGGCCTGGCGCTGAAGGATTACGCGCATTTCACATCACCGATTCGACGTTACCCGGACCTGCTGGTGCACCGCGGAATCAAGCACTGGATAAAGCACGGGAGCACGACCGGTTTCGATTACGACCTCCCGCAAATGACCGCGCTCGGTGAATCCTGTTCGCGTTTCGAGCGTCGCGCCGAGGATGCGACCCGCGATGCGGCCGACTGGCTCAAATGCGAGTTCCTGCAAAAACATATCGGCAGTCAGTACGATGGTATCGTCACCGCGGTCACCAACTTCGGCCTGTTCGTGCAGCTGGATGAACTGCTAATCGACGGGCTGGTGCACGTCACCGCGCTGAAGCGCGACTATTATCATTTCGATCCCGCGCATCATCGGCTCGTCGGCGAGAGCAGCGGCCGGCACTACCGCCTCGGCGACCGGCTCAGGGTCGAGGTGGTCAGGGTCGACATGGAGGAGCGCAAGATCGATTTCGACCTGGTGGCGGTGATCGGCGAAAAGCCAGAAATATCGACGCAACGCCGGGGCAAGAAGGGCAAGGCCAAGAGAAAACGCGGAGGCCGTAGCAGGTCTAGATGAGCACCAGTTTCGTTTACGGCGTCCACGCGGTGTCGCGCCGGCTCAGCCAGGCGCCGCGACAATGCGTCGAGCTGATATGCGTCGACCGGCCCGGCTCCCGGCTGCGTAAGCTCATCGACGAGGCGCGCAAGGCCGGGATCGTGACCCGCGTCGAGACCCGCGCCGAGCTGACCGAGCGCAGCGGCACCGATAAACACCAGGGCTGCCTGCTGAAGACAATCGAATCGGATAGCGCGTTGAGCTTCGACGACTGCCTGAAAACGATCGATGCCGATTCACTGCTGCTGGTGCTCGACGGTCTGCAGGATCCCCACAACCTGGGCGCCTGTCTGCGCACGGCCGACGCCTGCGGCGTCGACGCGGTGATTATTCCGAAGGACCGATCGGTGAAGATGAATGCGACCGTGCGCAAGGTGGCTGCAGGCGGCGCCGAATCGGTACCCCTGATCGAAGTCACCAACATCACGCGCAGCCTGAAGCAGTTGAAACAGGCGGGGGTCTGGATTTATGGCACCAGTGAGACCGCCGCAAAGAGCCTGTACGATCTCGAATACCGGGGACCGGTGGCGCTGGTGATGGGCGCCGAGGGCGCGGGGCTGCGCCGGTTGACGATGGACTCCTGCGATCACCTGGTCAAGTTGCCGATGCTGGGGCAGGTCGAGAGCCTCAACGTATCGGTGGCCACCGGGGTCTGCCTGTACGAGATTCTGCGCTCCCGCAACGCCGGCAAAAAATAGCATTCCGGACAGGCTTTCGCGGATGGCGGGGACGCCTGTGTAGATTACCTGCCATGCAGCGACCTGAGCGCGGTATCCGGTTGATCCGTAAGGTACCATTTTCGCTGAATCCGGCGGTCAGGCAGGTGGATACCGAAATACGATGGAGGTCTTTGCCGGATCGACCCTTCTGTGCGAGAAACTTGGCCGGATGCTATTGCGGTAAAGGGGGTGGTCGGGTAGAATCCGCGCTCCCTGATCGTTCCGCCCGTCTCGGCGGATCGAATCACTCCTTGCTCCACAGGCTTTGATCCCGGGGGCTTTTATCCACGAGGAGAACAATGAGACATTACGAAATCGTGTTTCTGGTCCACCCTGACCAGAGTGAGCAGGTGCCCGCGATGGTGGAACGCTATCGCAGCATGATTACCAGTTCCGGCGGGGCCGTGCACCGCGAAGAGGACTGGGGTCGGCGCCAGCTCGAATTTCCGATCAAGAAAATTCACAAGGCGCACTACGTGCTGATGAACATCGAATGCAGCCAGGCGGTTCTCGACGAACTGGAATCGGCGTTTCGCTTTAACGATGCGGTGTTACGCCACCTGACACTTACCTGCAAGGCTGCGGTTACCGAAAAATCGGCGATGATGAAAGAAGTCGAGCGCGAGGAATCGGCCAAGACCAGCGACCGTAAGCGCGCCTCCGACACCGATGACGACGTCGGCGACAGCGACGCTGACGTCAGCGAAGCCGACGTCAGCGAAGCCGAGGTGGAATCGGAAACGGCACCGGTGGTCGAGGCGGAATCCACCGCTGAAGCCGAAACGGCGCCTGTCGAAGCAGGAGTAGAATAATCATGTCACGTTTTTTTCGACGCAAGCGTTTTTGCAAGTTCACCGCGGAA
>JAOTTY010000213.1 GCA_029864185.1 Gammaproteobacteria bacterium | reverse complement strand
CAGGGCCGGCCTTCCCACAATCCCGCTTGCCGGTACCAGTCGTCGCGCGCGCACTGCAATATATCAACGGCGGCGACGTGATTGAGATGCCCGAGTTCGTCTACCTGCCGGGGTCGCACACGAACGACGGAACTAGTCTGCACTGGCGCGAGTTCCTCCACCGTCAGTCCGAATTAGAGAGTCTCCTGGCTGTTCATCAGCAAAACTGTAGCGGAAAGGCACGGCTTCTTTACCCGCCCGGTCGTGCCTGATTCGCATGACTCGCTTCCATTTCGGCATTGACTGGAACTAGTTTCGTTCCGCCCCCATCCCGCCATATGCGATTCCGGCGAGCTGCGCCATGTCCCGGTTCCAGCTGGTCAGATCGTCGCTACAGAACTTGCCAAGGTGATCGTGTCCGCAGGCACGGGCCATAACCTGCATCAGCTCCGTCGAGGCGCGCAGGAAATTATTCAACTGCTGCGCCGCGGTATCTATCTGCAGGCGCTTGCGCAGGTGCGGCTGTTGCGTCGCGATACCGACCGGGCAGTTGTTGGTGTGACAGGCGCGCATGCCGAGACAACCGATAGCCTGCAGCGCCGAGTTGGATATCGCGATCGCATCGGCGCCGAGCGCCATCGCCTTGATAAAGTCCGCCGGCAAACGCAGGCCCCCGGTAATCACCAGCGACACGTCGCCGCGTCCCTGGCGGTCGAGGTAGCGGCGCGCCCGAGCCAGCGCCGGGATGGTCGGCACCGAGATATTATCGCGGAACAGCAGCGGCGCCGCCCCGGTTCCACCGCCGCGACCGTCGAGGATGATATAGTCGATCCCGATCTGCAACGCGGCCTCGATATCGCGCTCGATATGCTGCGCGGACAGCTTGACGCCGATCGGGATCCCGCCAGTCGCGGCACGCACCTCGGCTGCGAAGCGGCGATAGTCGTCGACATGCTCCCAGTCGGGAAAACGCGGTGGCGATATCGCGGATTCGCCCTCGGGAAGTTCGCGCACCTCGGCAATTTTCCCCTTTACCTTGTTACCCGGCAGATGGCCTCCGGTACCGGTCTTGGCGCCCTGCCCGCATTTGAAATGAAACGCCTGGCAGCGCTGCACCTTGTCCATCGAGTAGCCGAAGCGCGCCGACGCCAGTTCGTAGAAGTAGCGTGAATTGGCGGCCTGCTCTTCCGGCAGCATGCCACCTTCGCCGGAACAGATACCGGTGCCGGCGAGTTCCGCGCCGGTAGCCAACGCGATCTTGGCCTCCTCCGACAACGCCCCGAAACTCATGTCGGAAACGAATAACGGCCGCTCCAGCCGCAGCGGCTTTCTGGCATTGGGCCCGATAATGACCTCGGTGCCTACCGCCGCGTCGTCGAGTAGCGGAACCCGGTAGAGTTGCGCCGTGAGCACTTGAATATCTTCCCATTTGGGCAGCTCATCCCGCGGCACGCCCATCGCGCTGACGCGACCGTGATGACCGACCCTCGACAGGCCATGCGCGGCGAGATGCTGAATATACTGGGTATGTGGTTCTTCCGCCGCCCCGTGAAGATCCTTGTACAGGCCCTGGTAGGCGTCACGGTTGTAGGGTTGGGGATTATCGGCCGCCCAGGCGCTGATCTCGTCCTCGTCAACCCAGACCTCGCCATTTTCGAGCCAGGCCGAAAAGCGATGCAGGCGTTCGCTGGGATTGTACGAACTGACCCCGGTTTTGTAGCTGTAATCCCAGTTATGCAATCCGCAGATCAGGTCGTCGCCCCGAATATGGCCATCGCACATCAGCGCGCCGCGATGCAGGCAACGGCCGTACAAAACCGAGACGCCCTCCCCGTCCTTCCAGCGAATAACCACCAGGTCCACCCCGGCCACCAGCGCGTAGCCCGGATTCAGCGGCTCGAGCTTTTTCCATTCGTAAACAGCTACCTTTTTCAAATCTCCCCCTTCTAACGACTCTGTATACAGATATTCGAACGATGCCCTCGAGTATGCAAACATGGTCCGAGAATGCAACCTCGCCAGGCCCGAACCGCCCTGAGCCGTCCCCTGTGTGCCGTTGGACATTGGCTTGGAGCTTTTTTTCTTCAGACTCAATCCGCGGGATAAGGCCAAAACCTGGATGCATCGTGTATGTAACAGCGTCTGACCTAATTTCGCCTCGCGCAAGACGACGAAATCTGCGTCTGCGGCACCATCGACGCGCTCAACCGCTTCTACGACAGCTTCCAGCAGGGCGGGTCGGCGCTGGCGACTACCCCCACCTGATCCCGACTACAAAACCTCGCCCAGCTTGTCCAGGATATTGCTCCAGCCGCCCTCGTGGTCCGAGCGAGCTTCTTCATGCAGGAATTTAACATGGGTCAGGGTGACTTCCGTCGTGTTGGCGTCGACAGCCGTGAATTCGAGCGTTACCGCGCTATCGTCGGTCGAATACGGCGATTCCCAGCTGAATTTCAACCGATTGGGGCGATCGATGGCCAGGTAGCTGCCGCTGTGTGGAACCCTGTCGTCGCCGACGTGCATGACGATGGTGAAGTTTCCGCCTTCGCGCGGGTCGTTTTCGACCTCGGGCTGCGACATGCCGGGCGCCGGCAGTATGAATTGCGTCAGCAACGCGGGATCCAGCCACGCATCGAAAACTTTTTCGATCGGCGCGTTCACGGTTTTGTCTATTCGTACGGTTAGATCGGTCATCATTTATCTCCATCGTTCAGGATTTCATCGAGTTTTTCGAGGCGCAGCGCCCAGATCGATTTCAGCGAGTCGAGCCAGGATTCCAGCAACGCGATCCGCGCCAGGTCGGCCTCGATCCAGTGCGTCCTACCCCGGGTATTGCGGGTTACGAGGCCGGCACCTTCCAGCACCTTGATATGCTTGGAAATTGCGTTTAACGACATGTCGTAGTAATTGGCCAGATCGGTAACCCGGCTTGCGCCCTGCTGGCACAACTGCGTCAACAGCGCGCGTCGCGTTCCGTCGCTCACCGCCTTGAGCAACCTGGAAAGATTTTCATCGTCACTAAATTCAACCATAAAGTTGAATATATATATTATCGGGCTAATTGTCAACCTTTTGGTTGAATAAAATCGCGAAGGCGAGTTTTTTGTTGCCAAGTCGGTCGCGACGGTGATCTACTCGTGTTTTTGCAGGTGCAACCATGACGCGAGATCCCAACTCCATTTTTCGGCTCGACGACAAGGTAGCCCTCGTAACCGGGGCCAGTCATGGTATCGGCGAAGCCATGGCGCGCGAACTTGCGCGGTTCGGCGCGAAAGTCGTGGTCTGCAGCCGCAAGCAGGAAGCGGTCGATGCCGTTGCCACGGCGTTCAGGGCCGAGGGACTGGAAGCGACCGGCATTGCCGCCAACCTGGGCAATATCGAAGATATTCAGTCGCTGCTCGAGCAGACAATCGAGGCCTACGGCGGACTGGATATCATCGTCAACAACGCCGCCGCCAACCCGGTATTCGGCCCGGTGCAGAATACCGACGAACGCGCCTTCGACAAGATCATCGATGTCAACCTGAAGGGGCCCTTCGTATTGTGCAGGAAAGCTTACCCGGTACTGCAGCAGCGCGGCGGCGGATCGATTATCAATATCAGCTCTATTGGCGGGCTGACGCCGGAAGCCGGCATCGGCATTTACAGCGTCAGCAAGGCGGCGATCATCAACCTGACCCGGGCGATGGCGCAGGACTGGGGTGCCGACAATATTCGCGTCAACGCGATCTGCCCCGGCCTGATAAAGACCAGGTTCAGCGAGGCCCTGTGGAACGACGAAGAGACGCTTGACCGTTTCGTAAACCGCATCCCGCTGGGCCGCATCGGCGAACCCGAGGATATTTCGGGTCTCGCGGTTTACCTGGCGTCCGGCGCCTCGGCTTACTGTACCGGCGGCATCTACATGGTCGACGGCGGATACGCCGCGAATTGAGCACTCGACGTGAAAAATCATGTCGATACTGGCCAGTCGACAGGCATATATTGCCGGATAACGGCAAGCTAGACCCGCTGCCGCAATAACCTGGAAGGACCTCCATGATGAAACAGATTCTCGGCACCATGACTTTCGGCGAACAGGTCGACGACGACGATGCGAAGGCAATGCTCGATACATTCTTCGCGGCCGACAACCACGAAATCGATACCGCGTATCAATACTGTGACGGTCGCACCGAGGAAATGCTGGGACGGCTGCTACCGCAACGGGCGGACCGGCAACCGTACGTCGCCTCGAAGGTCAACCCCTGGAACGACGAGGGCCTGCAGCCGCGGCAGGTCAGAAAACAGTTCGACGAAATACTGCAGCGGCTCGGCGTCGACAGTATCGATCTGCTGTACCTGCACGCGCCCGATCCCGACACGCCGGTCGCGCAGACGCTGGAATGCTGTCACGAGTTGTATCGGCAGGGCCGGTTCCGCGATTTCGGGCTTAGTAATTTCGCCGCCTGGCAGGTTGCCGAGGTGGCCGAACTCTGCCGACACAACGGCTGGATGGAACCCAGGGTTTACCAGGGCATGTACAACGCGCTGACGCGCGACGTCGAGCGTGAACTGTTTCCGTGCCTGCGCAGTTACGGCATCAGCTTCTACGTTTACAATCCACTCGCCGGCGGCTTGCTGACCGGAAAATACCGGGCAATCGAAGATCTGCCCGACTCCGGAAGATTTTGCGTCAAGACCAACTACCGCGATCGCTACTGGAAACAGGATTATTTCGGCGTTCTGCAGCAGCTGGGAGATGCCTGCGGTGAATTCGGGATAACACCCACGCAGGCGGCGATGAGCTGGCTGGTCAATCATTCGCTGCTCGATGCCGACCAGGGCGACGGCATCATTCTCGGCATCACCCGGCTCGAGCACCTGCAGGCAAACATGGCAGCCTGTAAACAGGCGCCACTCGAGCCGCCGATCCTCGATATCCTGGATCGTGGCTGGGAGATTATCAAGCCGAATTGCTTCAAGTATTTTCGCCCGTGACAATCGTAATCGCGGAAATATGGTCGTACAATTCTGCAACGTTTTTTTACCAGGCCCCTCAAGGCATCAGGTCGTGAATGCCAGTTGCCCTGCCTAAACCATTTACGAATCAGGAATCCTCATGCCGAACAAGATGAAAGCCGCGGTTCTGTCCGCTCCAGGTGGGCCGGAAAAACTGGATCTCACGCATGTCGATCTGCCATGGCCCGCGTCGCCTGGCGATGTGCTGGTCAGGCTGAAGACCGCCGCGTTGAATCCGGCGGACGCTTACTTTCGCAGCTTCGGTCCCTATATCAGCAGCGCGGGTCCGTGCATCCTTGGTCATGACGGCGCCGGCGTCGTCGAGGCCGTCGGTGACGAAGTAACGGGCATCGGGCCAGGACAGCGAGTCTGCTTTTGCAACGGCGGCATCGGCGGCGCTTACGGCACCTACGCGGAATTCGCAGTGGTGCCGGAATCGCAACTGGCGCTGGTCCCCGATGCAGTCGACGATGCCAGCGCGGCGGCGCTGCCGCTGGTGCTCATCACCGGCTGGGAATCGCTTTATGACCGCGCCAGGCTCGAGGCCGACGAGTTCGTGCTGGTTCACGCCGGCGCGGGCGGCACCGGGCATGTCGCGGTCCAGCTGGCTGCGCTGCGGGGGGCGCGCGTCGCCGCAACCGTCAGCACCGAGGACAAGGTCGGCCTGGTCACGAAACTCGGGGTGGAGCGCGCCATTCCCTATCGATCCGAAGACTTCGTCGAGGCGGCACAGGAATGGACCACGGGTCACGGGATCGACGTCGCGCTGGACAACCTGGGACCGGAGGTATTCAGGAAAACCATTCCGGCGATGTCTCCCTATGGCCGACTGGTCACGCTGATGGGTACGCCCGGTGACGACGAAAACGAAACCGCCTACGTCAACAATCTGACCATCCACAACGTCATGATGCTGACCCCGATGATCCTGGGACTGCAGGATCGACTCGACAGCCAGGCGGAGATTGTGCGACAGGGCCTGCAGCTGCTCGCCGAGCGCAGCCTGCGGATCGAAATCGACAGCCGTTTCGAATTCGACGACATCGTCGCGGCGCACCAGCGCCTCGATCTCGGCAAGGCGACCGGTAAAATCGTGATTGCGATTGCCGACTAACGCGGCGTAGCGTTCGCGCAGCAGGTATACGCAGCAGGGCGAGGCCTGCGCGGCGCGGCAACCGCGCACGCGATCGAGCCTAGTCGTTTAGCAGCGCCAGGCTCAACCCGGGCCAGTAGGTGATGATCAATACCGCTACCAGCAGCACGATGAAAAACGGAATCGTCGCGAGATAAAGTGTCATAACCGGTTTATCGAACCGGTAGCTGGCGATGAACAGGTTCATTCCCACCGGCGGCGTGAAGTAACCCAGCTGCATATTGGCGAGAAATATGATTCCGAGATGTACCGGGTGAATGCCGTAGCCCACCGCGATCGGCAATATGATTGGCACGATAATGACGATCGCCGAAAAAATATCGAGCATCATGCCGAGACCCAGCAGGAACAGGTTCAACAGTATCAGGAAAGTCAGTTTCTCATCGATATGCTGCCGGATGAACTCGAACATGCGCGTCGGTATCTCGGCGTCGATCAGGAAATTGGTCGAGGCCAGCGATACCCCGACGATGATCAGGATGCCACCGACCAGCATCATCGCGTCACGCATGATGTCGGGCAAGGCCGACAGCTTTATCTCGCGGATGATCAGCACTTCGACCACCAGTACGTATAGCGCGGTCACCGCGGCGGCTTCCGAAACCGCGAAGTAGCCGCCGTAGATACCGCCCAGCACCAGGAGCGGCAACGGAATTTCCCACTTCGCCTCGAGGATGGCCTGCCTCGCCACTTTCAGGTCGAAAGGTGCGCGCCGGCTGCGATCCCTGGGCTGCAGCATGGCGTAAACCGCAAGCATCGCCAGCATCAGCAGGCCGGGAATAATTCCGGCGAGGAACAAATCGGAAATATTTACCGCCTGATCCAGATCCATCTGCTGTGCGACGACGCCGTAGAGTATCAACGGTAACGAGGGCGCAAACAGAAGACCCAGGCTACCCGAGCTGGTCAGCAGTCCGAGGTTGAAGTTTTCCAGATATCCGGCCTCCTTCAGCGCCGGGTAGAGCAGGCCGCCGAGCGCGACGATGGTAATCCCCGAAGCCCCGGTGAACGCGGTAAAAAATGCGCAGGCGAAGATGGCGACGATGGCGAGACCGCCCGGCATCCATCCGAGCAGGCTATTGGTCAAGTTTACCAGACGCGTCGAGGCGTGGCCCTCGCCGAGCAGGTAGCCGGCAAAGGTAAACAATGGAATGGCGATCAGCACCGGCATTTCGGCAAGCCGGTAAATCTCGATGCTGATAACCGACAAATCCACGCCCAGGCTGTGAAATCCGATCATCGCGCTCAGCGCGATAACGACAAACAGTGGCGTACGCAGAATCGCGAGCAAAATAAGCAGCGGCGCCGCGAAACTCATGCGGCGGGTTCGTCGGGGTCGTTGAAATGCCTGATCAGCAGACCTAGCCCGCACAGCGAGATGATGAAATAGCGCAGGCCGATCAACGCAAACGACAAGGGTACGATTACCTCAA
>JAOTTY010000212.1 GCA_029864185.1 Gammaproteobacteria bacterium | reverse complement strand
CCGCCTGCCTGGATTCGCGCTGATCGTGGGCCGCAACGATTTCCGCCATCGCCTGCTCGGCGCGCCCGGGCATCAGTGTCGCGGTGGCTTCTTCGACAATACGTTCGGTGATCACCGTGTGACCTCGCTCCTGGGCGAACCGCAATATGGCCATGCGCGCCATGTTTTGCACGAAACTCGGCGCGCGCTCGAGCCGCGCCTCGGCTTCATGTGTCCACGATACCGTGACCTCGGCGATACGCTCGATCTGCGGGCGGAATTCGCGCTGTCCGAGCAGCACCGCACAGGGCGCGGCGCGCAACAGATTCTCGGCGTTGCCACCGATATCGAGCCCGTCGTCGGCGTGGATGCCGAGTTTTCCAACCACCAGCAAGGAAGGCTGGTGGTCGTTCAGGTAACGTAGAATCGCGTCGTGTGGCTTGCCGTCGAGTAAGCTGGTTTCTACCGCTACGCCGTAGTCGGCGGCGATATCGCTCGCTATCTGCAGATGACCCGAATAAATCTTGGCGAGGCCCGAATCGATGATTTCCTCGTGCAGCTTTTCCTGTTCCTGAAAGCGGAATATCTTGCCAGCCTCTTCCGACAGCACGCCCGCGATACGATTGAAGGCCACGTAGTGGTAATACGGATCGAAGGCCGAAACCACGTGCAACGGCACCTGCCATTCCCGAGCCAGCGACAACGCGGTCAGTAACCCGCCGTAAGCCAGCTCCGATCCATCGATGGCGACCACGATCGGACCTTCGCTAATCGACCGGGTCGGCGACTTGATGACCAGGGTATCGATGCTGGAGCGTCGCACAACGCGTTCGCAGACCGTGCCGAGAGAAGAACCTGCGACCGCGCCCAAACCGAGCGCGCCGAGTACCAGCAAGTCGTAACGACCGCTATTCGCCTCGGCAGTCATCTGGCGGTAGTTCTTGCCCTCGAGCGCGCAGCGAGAGAATTTCAACCCGGCGCTCCGGCAGGCGCGCTCCACCGGATCCATGTACGAATCGGCAATAATCGAAAGGCCGCGCGTGATCAGGTCGTCATGCACGTCCCGCTGTCGCTCGAGCTCCTGTTCTTCGCGAAACTGGTCGGGCAGACCGCCTTCCATCTGGCGAAAGCGCATATCGTGCATCTGCGCCGCGTAAACGTGCGCGGCGGTAATCGTCGCCGAAAACAGATTGGCCAGCGCGATTCCGTCCTCGATACCCCGGTCGGAATGATCCGAAGAATCGACCGCAAGCAGGATATTTCGAAAAACGGGCAAGGCAGCGATTTCGATCGACTCAGGTTGTATGCTCGACTTCATTCCAGGGTCTCCGTATGGGCCAGATTATTCACGAGGTCAGCCGCCGATCAGCCAGTATCCGATCAGGATTACAATCACGACGAGATTCACCAGGGCTCCGGCAAGAACGAAATAATCGAAACCACTCAGGCCGCTAACGGAATGACGCACCAAACCGGTCAAAGACATCTGGAGTCCTCCTCTCCCGCAAACGCAAAGAATTTGCTAATTCTCTGGATAAGGCGAGTTAATTAACAGGGCCCAGTGACACCACAGTGACACAAGCCGACACAGATCAATAAATTTGCTGCCGGATCTTGATTTTTGCTAACGCCCCGTTTTCTAATCCGGGAGCCGGTCGTTGCGCGCACGGGCGGAGACAGCATAGAATGGCGTACCCGATATGACGACGAGTATGTCCAACGCGAACGATCCAGGCATCGACGAAGTCTCCAGACTGGCGCTGCAGGTAGCCCCTTCGGGTGTCCTCGTGGTCGACGATGGAGGCTGTATTAACTTTGTTAATCAAACGCTTGCCGACATGTTCGGCTACCGCGCCGAAGAATTACTGGACGAACCGGTGGAAATTCTGATTCCGCAACAATTCGCCACCACGCACCGAAAGCACGTGCAAAACTACGCGCGCGGCCCGCAACGCAGGGATATGGGATCTGGCCGGGATCTCGAGGGCATCAGCAAGGATGGGCGCAGATTTCCGGTCGAGGTCGGCTTGCGCCCGACCCAGACGCCGGGCGGAAGAATGGTCGTTGCGACGGTGATCGATATTTCCGGGCGCAAGGCAATCGAAGAGCGTTTGCGTCGACACGAGGAAGAGCTCGAGCGGCTGGTAGCGGAGCGAACGCGTGAACTCGAGGCGGCGCAGCAGGAAAAAGAAAGGATGCTCGAGCAACTCATCCAGGCGGAAAAAATGACTACCGTGGGCACGCTCGTCAGCGGCATCGGGCACGAGATCAATAACCCGCTTTACGTGTTGCATGCGGCCGCGGAGGCGCTTCGCGACGAGCAGGATATCGAGAAGTGCCGCGCGCTCGGGGACGAGATACTGAGGCAGACTACCCGTATTGCGGAAACGGTGAAAAATCTGTCGCGTTACGCGCGCCCGGCATCGCGGCAGGACCTGCAACCCGTCGATCTCGAAGAAGTCGTGGCCGATGCCGTGCGCCTCGTCCGGCAGTCTCCGCTCGGTGACCGGGTTGAGTTCAAGATTTCCACCGCCACGGTACCCCCGGTTGCAGCCCGGTTCGAGGAAATCCTGCAGGTCGTTTTCAATCTGCTGCGCAACGCGATCCAGGCGATACCCGGCGACGGCAGGATCGAAATCGATACCCGGCAGGCAGGCGACGACTCCGTCACGCTGTGCATTCAGGATAACGGCAGCGGGATTCCTGACAAACACCTCAAGCGCGTCTTCGATCCGTTTTTCACGACCAAGGGGCCGGACCAGGGAGAAGGGCTGGGCCTTTATATCGTGCGCCAGATCGTCACCCGTTACGCCGGCGTGATTAGCGTCGAGAACGTCGCTACCGGCGGTACGCGTTTTGAGATCCGGTTTCCCGTTGCAGCCGAAACACCTGGTCGAGAGGAGTAACCATGAAACACCATGTATTGATTCTGGATGACGAAGCCGACGTGCGCGCCGCCATAAAACTGCAGCTCAAGGACACACATTTCGACATCCTGGAGGCGGAAAATTTCGAGCACGCGATGAATTTTCTGCGCGAAAACGCTATCACCGTCGATGTCATCATCTGTGACGTGCGCATGCCGGGCGTGGACGGAGTCGAGGCGGTCGCCAATTTCCAGCGCGAGTATCCGAATACGCCGGTTATTGTTTTGACAGGATTTCCCGACGTCGATCTCGCGGTCGATTTCATGAAGAAACAGGATGTGACGGACTATCTGACCAAACCCGTCGACAAGGAAAAGTTGATCGCGGCGGTCGAAAAAGCGGCGCAGGATCGCAGAATGTTCGGCTGAACCTCGGATCCCCGATCAGCGGGATCTGCGACTGCACCGCGATCTGCTGCGCGTGACCTTTCGCCGGCGCGGAACAGGCTCCCGCGAATTCTCCGATGCCAGCGCGATCACTGGTATTTTTTCGCGACAGGATAGCGCCGGCAACCCGCACGCCGGGAAATCGGCGATACCATGGCGAACACATCACCCGATCCCGACGGGTCGACACCTCCACCCGCTATCTCGATCCGGGTTTTCTGGCCCAGTTGTGCCGGAAAAATCCAGTTGCGACTCGTCTGGTTTCCGCGGAGGCTTACGCTGGCCCATTGCAACTGGCATGAAATATGCCCTCTTATCGACGAGGAGGGTGCGATTGCGTCATTCATTAGCCATACTGCTCGCGGTTTTCCTGTTGCTTCCGGCAACCAGGGTGCTTGCATCTGCCTGTAATCCCGGGCCGCCGACCGGCGCCACCGCACCGGTATCAACACACCTGCGCGGTTACCCCTGGACCTTCCATGCACCGACGCGAATGGCCCTCGGAGTCGCCTCCAGCCTGCTGATCAGCGACCCTGAGCGCGGGCGTGTCGTTACCCGCGATGCAAGCGGACGGATTACCGGCAGCCATACGGTTGCGGGCAAGCCGGTCGGTATCGCGGTGGATGGCCAGGGCCGAATTTACCTCGGCGACAGCGACCTCGGCCGGGTGAGCGTTTACTCCCAGAACTGGGAATCATTATACGAATTGGGAATTGGCGCCGGCGAATTCCGGCTTCCGGCCGCGATTGCCGTACATCCCGATGATGGCCGCGTCTACGTGGTCGACTCGGAAACCCACCAGCTGCGCGTGTTCAACGGTGACGGCAGCGCGGCTTTCAGTTTCGGCGGTCCCGGTGACGGTGCAGGCCTGTTCCGGTTTCCGGCGGGGATTTTTCTCGACGCGCCCGCAGGTGAACTATTCGTTGTCGACCAGCTCAATTTCCAGGTGCAGGTGTTCGACCTGCAGGGCGTTTACCTGCGCTGTATCGGCGGCACCAACGCAAGCCCGGGTAGCGTCTTCGGCCGCAATCGACCGCTCAACCAGCCCCAGGGAATCTGGGTCGACGCCAGCGGGCGGGTGTTGATCAGCGACGCTGCCGATGGGCAGGTCAAGGTATTCGATCGCAATGGCAACGCGCTGGCCACCATCGGCGCATTCGGCATCGGACCCGGCAGCCTGCGTATCCCGATGGACCTGGTGGTAGACGAGCATCGGCGCCTGTTCGTCGCCTCCGCCAATAACGCCCGGCTGGAGGTGTTCGGGCTGGACGATTACCAGGATCCGGAAGCGATTGTCCCGGCCGTGCTCGCCATCGAGCCCGGCGTCCTCGATCGCGACGCCCCGGCAGACAGCCTCGAGGTCACGGTGGAATTACCGGGTTACCGGCTGGACGCCATAATGCCGGGCACGCTAATGGTTAACGGCGTACCGCCGGTTTCCGTCGAGGCGGGCGATGCCGACCGCGACCGGATTCCGGACCTGCTCGGCCGCTTCGACGCGGCGGCGCTGCTGCAGACGCTGCCGTTATCCGGCGATGGGCTACTCGACGCCAGCGCAATGCTGAACAATGGCTTTCGGCTCGAGGGGCAGGCCCGCGTGGTAGTGCGCACCAGCGATGTCGATCCTGATCGCGACGGGGTCGACGACCCGTTCGATCTATGTCCCGGTACCGCGGCTGGCGATTTGCCCGACATCGATGGCTGCAGCGTGGTGCAACTCTGCCCCTGCGCAGGCGGCGCAGAGAAGGCCTGGCGTAATCACGGTCATTACCTGGTCTGCGTGATCAGGTCAGCGATACGCATCGGCAAGCTGCACGACCTGCCACGGCGGCAGCTCAGGAAGCTGGTGCCCGCCCCGGCCCCCAGATCCTGCGGCCGACAGCAGCACCAAGTGAAACAGCCATGGCAACATGGCAAAGTGAAAAAGCAGCGGGAGTATCGATGAGTTTGCCGCGCCTGTTGATCGCCACCTTTCTGATCCTGTTCCCGGCCTCGTCCCGGGCTCTCGATCCGCCGCATGACGCCTCCAACAGCATCAATTGCATCAATTGCCACACCCCGCATGGCGCCGCGGGCGGCAGCATTACCCGCGAAGCGGGCAATCCCAACCTGTGCATGACCTGCCATACCCCGGCCGGGCTCGCGACCAATCGACCCTTCAACGACGTCGATCAGGCCCTGCCTGGCGTCAGTGGCACCAGTCATCGCTGGGATTCGGGTCCCTCGGGGCATGTCGAACGCCTCGCCGGCAATACCTCCAGCGGTACCCTGCGTTCCGGCGGCGCCTTCAACGGGAGGATAGAGAAAGGCTATACCATCACCATCAGCGCCTCCGGCGACCTGGGAACGGCCACCTACGACTGGTCCGACGGTCAGGGTAACAATGGCAGCGGCGTCGCCGGTAATGACGTTCCGCTCGATAGCGGGCTGCTGCTCGATTTCGGCAATGGCGCTACTTCGCCGTCGTTTCTCGCTGGCGATAGCTGGAGCCTCGACGTGCGTACCGACCTGCGCCTGCCCGACTTCGCCGATGCGTTCGAAAGACCCATGGCGCAGCGCCTGGCGGGCACCCTTAACCTTGGCGGCGGTGTTTTCGACACGACTTATTCGAAGGTGGTGTGCTCGGTTTGCCACGACCAGCACAGCCAGGAGCACCAGCCCTTCGACGCAACCGCACCCGCCTTCCTCGGCGACGGTACCGGCGAGGGGCGCCATTTTCAGCGCCGCGACAACGACTTCAACCAGATGTGCGTCGTCTGCCACCAGGCGCGCAACGTGACCAGCAGCGACCAGGGCTCGCACCCGGTCGGCGTCGCCATCCCCGCGGGCGAATTCCAGGCGCCGTCGACATTACCGCTGGACGGCAATTCGCAGGTCGCTTGCATGAGCTGCCATTCGCCGCATTACGCCGACTCGGGCAACGCCAACGGCGGCGCTGGCGACGGTTACCTGCTCAACCGGGGCATGGGCAATCTCTGCCGGGAATGCCATACGCTCGGCGACAGCGACAACGGCAGCCACTTCGACCCCGCCGGCGGCGCGTTGTGGCCCGGCGGCCAGTACGGCTCGAGTTTTCCGGCGCACGGCAGCGACAAACGGGGATTCTGCGTCAATTGCCACTGGCCGCACGGCTGGGCCGACGACGACCAGCCCAGCGGGGATTACCCGCGGCTGTGGGTGGAACAGTATGACCTCGCCGCCGACGGCGGCGATCCGGACGACGCCGAGGACCTGTGTTATACCTGCCATGACGGTACTCCGGGGCAGACTGATATCCGGGCTGACTTCCTCAAGGGCAGCAACGGCGCCGAAATCTTCCATCATCCCGTCATGGATTCGGAGCAGACCGCGGGACGCTCGGTCGAATGCGTGGAATGCCACAATCCCCACCGGGCCCGCGCCGACAATCGCCTGGCCGGCGTTACCGGGATCGACCTGGATGGTAACGCGGTGGGAACGGGCACGGCGAACCCGCGCGACATCGTGCAGGAGGAACTGTGCTTCAAGTGCCACGGCGACGATTACAATAGCGCGCGCAGCCTGACCTCGAACAAGCGCCTGGATTTCAATACCAGCGCCGCGAATTCGGGTTATCACCCGGTAACGCAGCCCGGACGCAACCAGTCGGCCAACCTCGCGGCACAGTTACTGGGCGGGCTCGACACCGCCTCGACCCTCGACTGCACCGATTGCCACAACAGCGATGCCACCGCAGCCACCAATGGGCCGGTGGTGGATACCGCCGGCCTGACCCAGGGACCGCACGGCTCGACCCAGGCTACCATCCTGCGGGCGAATTTCGACAAGGATTTCGCCGGCTCCGGCAACTGGAACAATAACCGGGCCGCGCTGTGCTTTCTCTGCCATGATCCCGATGTATTGCTGCCGAGACGCTTCGAGGACGGCGCGCGCACCAATTTCTACCAGCAGAACGGACGTGAAAACCTGCACGACTACCATCTCACCGACAGGAGCACGACCCATTCCTGCCTCAGTTGCCATTACGATATTCACAGTAACCGCAGCGCTGGCAACACCGAGTACCGCTGGCGCGTCAACGGTCAGTGGTTAACCTCGACCACGCCGCCGGCCAACGTCAAGTCGCATCTGGTCAGTTTCGCTCCCGACGTACAGGCCAACAACTTCGCCATGCCGCGCTGGGAGATCAACACCGAAACCGGGGTGCGTAGCTGTGACGTGGATTGCCACGGTCGAGTCATGGACGGAGAATCCTACCAGCCGCCCTCCGGCGACGACCCCAGCCATACCTTCTGACTGCATCGGTATCGATGCGCGCGGCTCCCCTCAGGCGCC
>JAOTTY010000014.1 GCA_029864185.1 Gammaproteobacteria bacterium | reverse complement strand
AGGCCCTCGACCCCTTGTCCTAGCGCGGCGCTGAAATCGGGGACCGGCTGCTCCGAAGAGGTCGAATCGCGCGCATCGAAACCCGACATGGTTTGCAGCAACAGCGCGCAATCCTCGGCGCTGCGGGCGAAGGGGCCGCCCTGGTCGAGGCTGGAGCCATAGGCGATCATGCCGTAGCGCGACACCCGTCCATAGGTGGGCTTGATCCCGGTAACGCCGCACAGCGCCGCCGGCTGACGAATGGACCCGCCGGTATCGGTGCCGGTCGCGCCCGGCGCGAGGCCCGCCGCCACCGCGGCCGCGGAGCCGCCCGACGACCCGCCCGGTACGTGCTCGGTATTCCACGGGTTGGCAACGCTGCCGTAGTAGGAGTTTTCATTGGAGGAGCCCATAGCGAACTCGTCCATATTGGTCTTGCCGAGCATTACCGCGCCGGCACGCTTGAAGTTCGCAATTACGGTGGCGTCGTAAGGTGCGATGAAATTGTCGAGAATACGCGACGCGCAGGAGGTTTTGACTCCCTCGGTGCAGAACAGGTCCTTGTGCGCCAGCGGCACCCCGGCGAGTGCACCGGCGTTGCCTTTCGCCAACGCGGCATCGGCCGTGCGCGCCTGCGCCAGCGCAATTTCGTCGGTAACGCTGATAAAGCAGTTCAGCGTCGGGTTGAACCGCGCGATGCGCGCGAGATAATCCTGCGTAATTTCGACGCTGGAAAACTTGCCCGCGGCGAGTCCCCGTCGAATTTCGCTGACGCTCATGCTCATTATTCGATTACCTGCGGTACCCGGTAAAAGCCCTGTTCGACATCCGGTGCGATACCCTGAAATTTGTCGCGCTGGTTTTTCTCGGTGACGACATCGTCCCGCAGGCGCTGGGTTGCGTCGAGCGGGTTCGATAACGGCGTTACGCCGCTGCTGTCGACCCGGTTCATCTCGTCGACGAGCTCCAGAATGCTGGATAAATCGGCCGCGTAGCGATCGACGGCATCTTCATCGATGTGCAGCCGGGCGAGGTGTGCGATATTGCGAACGTCGTCGGATTTCAGGGTCATTTCAGGAATTTTCTAATGCGCCATGGAAAAGCTCGCAAACTTACCACAATTTCACCGCTTGTATAAGCAAAAGACTGATTTTTAAGGTATTTCACCTTGTGAAAATCACTTGCCGTAGCTATAGTTACGATCGTTCTGGGCTATACTATTTCAATTGCGGGAATTTTCGTGCCAGCGCACATCATAAAACACACGACGGGTTAAAACACAGCATGTTTGGAGCTATTCGCGGCCTGCTATCCAACGATCTTTCGATCGATCTGGGCACAGCCAATACCCTTATTTATTCCCGCGGCCAGGGAATCGTCCTCAATGAACCATCGGTGGTCGCGATTCGACAGGATCGCGGACCCGGCGGCCCCAAGTCGATCGAGGCGGTAGGCACCGACGCGAAAAAGATGCTGGGTCGGACCCCGGAAAACATCACCGCCAAGCGGCCGATGAAGGACGGCGTCATCGCCGATTTCACCTATACCGAGAAAATGCTGCAGCACTTTATTCGCAAGGTGCACGAAAACCAGTTCATGCGGCCCAGCCCGCGAGTGCTGATCTGCGTGCCCTGCGGCGCGACGCAGGTCGAGCGGCGCGCGATTCGCGAATCGGCGCTCGGCGCCGGCGCGCGCAAGGTCTACCTTATCGAGGAACCGATGGCGGCCGCGATCGGTGCCGGTATGCCGGTCGACGAGGCGCAGGGATCGATGGTGCTGGATATCGGCGGAGGTACTTCCGAGGTCGCGGTCATGTCGTTGAACGGCATAGTCTACTCGGCTTCGGTCAGAATCGGCGGTGACCGTTTCGACGACGCGATCATCAACTACGTACGCCGCAATTACGGCATCCTGATCGGCGAAGCGACCGCCGAAAAGATCAAGGTGCAGATAGCGGCCGCCTACCCAGGCAAGGACCTGCTGGAAATGGAGGTCAAGGGTCGCAATCTCTCCGAGGGCGTACCGCGCAGCTTTACGCTCAATAGTAACGAAATTCTCGAAGCACTGCAGGACCCGCTCTACGGCATTATTTCGGCGGTCAAGAATGCGCTCGAGCAAACACCTCCGGAACTGGGATCGGATATCGCCGAACGCGGCATCGTGCTTACTGGTGGAGGCGCCCTGTTGCGCGACCTGGACCGGCTGATCATGGAGGAAACCGGACTCCCCGTGATAATTGCCGAGGATCCTCTGACCTGTGTCGCCCGCGGCGGCGGACGGGTGCTCGAAATGATCGACCAACATGGGCTGGATTTTCTGGCGGTAGAGTAACTGTTCTGCGGCCACCGCCTCCATGAAGATCTTACTCCAGGCACGTGGCGCATCGTTACAGGCGCTTTTCTTTGTTGTGATCAGCATCTCGATGATGGTTGTCGATCATCGTTTCCATCATCTCGAGGTCGTCCGCACCAACATCTCGCTGGCGCTGTCCCCGCTAAAATACCTTGTCAGCCTGCCCGCCACCGGCGGCAACTGGCTCAATGACTGGTTTACCTCGCACACCGAGTTGCTCGAAGAGAACGCGGCGCTCAGGGCCGAGGGTCGCATCCTCAACGCGCGCCTGCAAAAACTCGAAATTCTGGCCGAGGAGAATGCACGCCTGCGCAGCCTGCTTGGTTCCGCCCGTAAAATTGCCGATGACGTCATCGTCGCGGAATTGCTCTCGGTTGACCAGAATCCATATCGTCAGTTGATCGAAATAAACAAGGGCAGCAGCGACGGTGTCGAGATCGGCTTTGCGGTGATCGACGATTCCGGCGTCATGGGGCAGGTTATCCACGTCAATCCGCAGTCGGCAACCACGATCCTGATTTCCGACCCGGAGCATGCGATACCGGTACAGTTCGTGCGTAGCGGCACGCGCTCGGTTGCGTTCGGCCGCGGCTCCACCACCCAGCTCGAACTGCGTTACCTGCCGGCTACCGCCGATATCAAGATCGACGACGATCTCGTCACCTCTGGCCTGGGGGGACGATTTCCGCCGGACTATCCGGTGGCAAAAGTAACGGCAATCGAGGAAGACCGCGTGCGTGGATTCGTAACGGTACTGGCCGAACCGAAAGCGCATCTCGATTCCAGCCGCGAAGTGCTCGTCATCAAGCCCAGACAATAAGATGTCGAAGCTGCGCTATCTGGTCATTTATCTTAGCCTGGTCGTGGCGGTGGTATTGATGATACTGCCCCTGCCGGACTGGGTGCAGATTTATCGGCCTAACTGGGTCGCGCTGGTGCTGATCTACTGGAGCATGGCTCTGCCCAAGCGCGTCGGTCTCTGGTTCGCGTTTTTCACGGGTATCGTCCTCGATACCTCTCAGGGCACATTGCTCGGCCAGCATACCCTGGCGCTGGTCATCATCATTTATGTCAACATGAATTTTTACCAGCGCATTCGTGTACTGGCCCTGGCGCAACAGGCCATGTACGTATTCGCGTTACTGCTGGTCAACCAGGTTATCGTTGCGTGGGTGGAAGGTATCATGGGGCGCCCCACGCCGCTACTCGCCTTTTTCGGTGCGCCGTTTATCGGCATGCTAATCTGGCCCTGGGTATTCGTTATCCTGCGCGACGTCCGCCGCAAGGCGCTATTGAGTTGATAGGCATTTGAGCCAGAAACGGGATTACGACTATATAGATAGCGATGGCAGCCTGGCGCAGTTTTGCCGCGCGCTGGGCGGGGCCGAGTGCTGTGCCATAGATACCGAGTTCATCCGTGAAAGCACTTACTACCCCGAACTGGCGCTGATTCAGATCGCAGGCAACGACCTGCTCGCCTGTATCGATCCGCTGGCTATAGGCGATTTCACACCGCTTGCCGGGATACTGGTTAACGACAAACTGCTGAAGGTGTTTCACTCTTCGTCCCAGGACCTCGAAATTCTGTACCAGAAGTTCGGCGAGGTACCGGGCCCGGTGTTCGATACCCAGCTCGCGGCCGCGGTGCTCGGCTACAACCACCAGATTTCCTACGCCGATCTGGTGCAACAGGTGACCGGGATTGCGCTCGAGAAAAAACACACGCGCGCCAACTGGATGCGCAGGCCGCTCAGCGGGGATGAACTGGATTACGCGATGGATGATGTGCGCTACCTGCTGGCGGTCTACGAGCATCTGAACCAGAAGCTCGAGGCGACCCGGCGGCGCGGCTGGCTCGATAGAGACCTGCAGGCAATGAGCGATCCGGCCGCCTACGAAGTCGACAAGCAAGAACTGTGGAAGCGGCTCAAGGGGGTGCAGAAATTAAAAGGGGAAAGGCTACAGATCGCGAGCGACCTGTGCCAGTGGCGCGAGGAACTTGCGCAGCAGCAGAACCGGCCCAGACGCTGGATCGTCAAGGACGAAGTGATTGTCGAGATCGCACGCCTGAAACCGCAGAGCATCGAATCGCTGGCGGGAATTCCGAGCTTAAGCGACAAGACGGTCATGCGTCACGGGAAAAAATTACTGGAAATCATCGGGCAGGCGGCCCGGATGGACGCGTCGCAATGGCCGCGCCATGACAAGCTAAAAAGCATGGATTCGGGGCAGCTGGCGCTCGGTGACTGCCTGATGGCGCTGTGTCGGTTGATCGCAGACCGGAACGACATTGCGCTGGCGACACTGGCGACGCGCAAGGACATCGACAACCTGATTCTGAACCAGAAAAGCAGCCGCCTGACCCAGGGCTGGCGCTTCTCGATGGCGGGCGAGCAACTGCTCGAATTCATCCACGGCCAGTCGACCATCAGCGTTGCCGACCAGTCTATCCGACTCGATCCGAAATAAGCCGAGTTCCGTAAATCGGGGACAGACCGGGTTTCGCCCGGTAAAAACGTGGTCTGTCTGTTTTAGCTGGACGCTACTGAACCAGAATACTCGAGAACAGCACGTCGCTGACGTCATTGCTACCGGACAGGTCGGCGATCAATCCCTTGATTCGCGCGGTCGCCAGTTGGCGAATTTCCTCGCGCCTGGCGGGCGACTTCATGTCGATGGCCTTTTGTTCGCTGAGCAGCATGATAAGACTGTGGCGAATCGCGGGCACATGCGTCTTGATGGTGGCCTCGGCATCCGCGTCGCCGATCAGCACGTCGGCGCTGATTTGCAGGAAGGTCAGTTTTCTGCTGTCGCTCAGGTTGAGCACCATCGGATCGCCCAGCGAAACGTAGGCCGATGTCGTCGGCGGCGGCGCATCGTCCTCGGCGGCGCGCGCCTGGGTGAAGCCGAGTAGCAAGATCAGTGAGCATAAAAATAGTTTTTGCATGGTTTTTCCTGACGCCTCTTGTAATATAGTTTGGGAAATATTTTGTTAACCCGGAATTCTCGATTAATGACGACCGATCAAATTCAGCAGCTCATCGCCTCACGCATGCCTGGCGCTAGCGTCGAAGTCAGCGGCGCCGAGGGCAAGTTCGTCGCCAACGTCATTAGCGATGCCTTCGAGGGCCTGTCGCCGATAAAACGACACAAGCTGGTGTACGCCTGCGTCAACGATGAAATCACTTCGGGCGAGCTGCACGCGTTGACCATTGTTGCCAAAACCCCCGCGGAAATTGCCTAGTCGGCGATAAACTGGCAGTTACGCCCCGAATGCTTCGCCTTGTACAAGGCCGCGTCGGCACGTTCGTAAATGGATTCGATGCTGTCACCCTCGCGCGTTTCGGTGATACCCGCAGACAGCGTCAGGCGCACCGGCTCGCCCTTGAAATGAAAACTGCTGGCAGCGATGCCCTTGCGCATGTTTTCGACCATCCTGCTGGCGGAATTTACATCGGTGCTGGAAAGTAACAGCACGAACTCTTCGCCACCGATACGAAACACGCAATCGGACTGACGCACATAGCTTTGCATCATTTGCCCGACGATTTTCAACGCCTTGTCGCCGGCATTGTGACCATAACTATCGTTGATGCGTTTGAAATGATCGATATCGAGGATCGCGTAGCTGAATGGCGTCTGGTAACGGGTCCAGCGCGACAGTTCCTGGATGATACGCTCGTCGTATGACATACGGCTGTAAACCCCGGTTAGCGCGTCGTACATCAGTTTGTTACGATTCTCCTGCAGCATGACCTGCAGTTCCTGGGTTTCCTGCTCCATTTGCGACAGTTGCTGCGTCAGTCGCTGATTACGTTCCTCGGTAGCCTCGTGGCGTTCGTTGAGGCGGTCGACGAATTCATCGACGCCACCCCTGATCGCGTCGATATTCTTGGAAATTTCCGTTTTCAACTCCTTTAGGTTACTCGACGACTGGAAATTTTTCTGGATGAGGCTCATGCCTTCCTGTACGAAATCGTGCAGTGACTGCGCATCCTTGTGGGAAGACTGGTGGTCCCGGTGATCCTCCGAAATGACCCGCGTGATTTCGCCCAGCTGCTCGGTCACGTTGACGATGAAATCTTCCAGTTCGCGTTTTTCCTGGTCGAGTTTTTTCAACGAATTCGAAATCGAATTGACGATATCGTTCAGCGTATCGGGCCACTGTTCGTCGTCGACACCTTTCTGTACCCGGAGCTGAATTTCCTGCGTGGTCTCGCTGTTGCCCTGTACGATCGCGAGGCGCTCGAGTAGCGTCGTCATTACCTCGTCGATCGAGGATTTCCCGCCGGCGGTCCCCAGCTGTTCGTTGATCAGATCGGCCAGGGCCTGCAATTCGTGGTCCCTGAACTCCTGGATGTTTTCGAGTTGCGCGCGAACCTTCGAATCCCGCGATTCATCGAGGGCAAGCATGTCGAGCAGGCGGAACAGGATTTTCGAGGTCCTGGCATCCTGGTCGAGGTTATCGAAATTCTCGTTGATCAACACCGACAGCTTCTGGATATAAACGCCGATCGAGTCGCGGTCGTGGCCGTTAGCCACGGAAATCAGCAGTTCCGAACAAATTTCCTTGAGCTGGCCGCGTTGCGCGGCATCGAAATGAATGTTTTGCAACAATTCCAGCATCAGCATGATCGGATCCGAGCGACGCGGTTTGTTGACCGCCTGCGGATCCTCTAGCGATGCGACGATTTCCGAGAGCTCGTTCAGCGCTTCTGCGAGCTGCTCGTTACGTTTTTCACGCGACAAATCCTGGATGATGCGCAGCTGCTGGTCGAGGCGCAAGTCGAGCCCGCGACCGGCTATGGCCAACCGGCCAATTGTCTTGCGCAGCAAGACCTCGATCCGCTCCCACTCGAGTTCACGCGCCTCAATGTCCTTGATCGCGTCTTGATATTTCGACTTCCAGTCGGTATTTTCTTGCACCTTGTGCAGCATCAACTCGGTTTCCTCGTCCTCTGCTTGACCAGGTTTGTGGTCTTGTCCAGGTTCGCGCCGACGGGGCACGGCATGACAGTTATCGGCCTGGAGTGAGAATTCATAAGTAACAAGATGCAAAAGTTAATCCTGATATGCGCACTGGATCGACTGTCTGATCCCGGTTCTTACGGTTTTTCCGTCGAAGCGGGCGGACATCGGGTCGATGGCTTCGTCGTGCTGCGCGATGGAGAGTGTTTTGCATACCGCAACAGTTGTCCGCATACCGGATCGCCGCTCGACTGGGTCGACCACCAGTTTCTGGATATCGAGGGGGCGCTGATACAGTGCGCGGTGCACGACGCCCGTTTTCTGATAGACACCGGGGAATGCGTTTCTGGCCCCTGTCCCGGCGAAAGCCTGGAATCCCTGCAGATCAGGGTCGAGGGCGGCGAGATTTACCTGCTGGGGACCGCGTAAAGGTCGTATTCGTCGGCACAGGTAATGTCGACATCGCAGAATTCACCCCGGGATAAGGCTGCATCCGTGGTGACGTGGACGACTCCATCGATTTCGGGCGCGTCCGCGTAGCTGCGCGCCAGATAGCCCTCGTCGGTGGCGGATTCGATCAATACCGGCATCCGCTGGCCGATGCGGCGACTGAGTTTGAGCGCGCTGATCTGCTGCTGTTTTTGCATGAAATAATGGTACCGTTCCTGTTTGATCGCCTCGGGCACCGGCTTGGGCAGCGCGTTGGCGGTAGCGCCGTCGACCGGGGAATAGGTAAAGCAACCGACTCGATCGAGCTGTGCCGACTCGAGAAAATCGAGCAATTCGTCGAAATCGGCGTCGGTTTCGCCAGGGAAACCGACGATAAAAGTGCTGCGAATAACCAGCTCGGGGCAAATTTCGCGCCATTTCGCGATTCGCTCAAGCACCCGGTCGCGGTTGCCAGGGCGCCGCATCGCCTGCAGAATTTTCTTGCTCGCATGCTGAAACGGAATGTCGAGATATGGCAGGATGGCGCCATCGGCCATCAACGGAATTACGTCGTCCACGTGTGGGTAAGGGTAGACGTAATGCAGTCGCACCCAGATGCCGAACTGACCGAGCGCGCGCGCCAGGTCCACAAAGCGGGTTTGCAGCGGCTGGCCGCGCCAGAACCGCGTCGCGTACCTGCAGTCGACGCCATAGGCACTGGTATCCTGGGAAATCACCAGGATTTCACGGATACCTGCGTCGACCAGGATTTGCGCTTCATCGAGCACTGCGTCGATCGGTCGGCTCACGAGGTCACCACGAAGTGATGGGATAATACAGAAACTGCAGCGGTGGTTGCAGCCCTCGGAAATTTTGAGATAGGCATAATGCCGTGGCGTCAGCCGTATTCCCTGCTTCGGCACCAGGTCGAGAAACGGATCATGCGGCGCCGGCAAATGCCGATGCACCGCCTGCATCACCTCGTCGCGGGCATGCGGTCCCGTCACCGCGAGCAACGACGGAAAGCGCTCGCTGATCAGGTCGGCGCGCGCGCCGAGGCAACCGGTGACTATGACCTGGCCATTTTGATGCAGGGCCTGGTCTATCGTCTCCAGCGATTCCTCCACCGCGGCGTCGATAAAGCCGCAGGTATTGATAATCACCATGTCGGCGTCATCGTAATCGGGAACGATTTCGTATCCCTCGGCGCGCAATTGCGTGATAACCTGTTCCGAATCGACGGTTGCCTTGGGGCATCCGAGGCTGACGAAACCTACCCTGGGGGCGCCCCCAGTCAAGCTGGACGCCGTTGCGATAGCTGCAATATCGCCAATCGTCGATTCAGGCAGGCTGCCTGCGCGTGCCGAGCACGTCGCCCGGACTGTAGCGAAGGCTGTGACCTGCGGGCGTAAGCCGCGGCGACTTTAAATCCGAAATAAGTGTGTGGGTGCTTCAATCCGGTGCTATGGTCAAAAAAGTCGCCGCATTATCGGTTAAATTGTGATGCAGCGCAAAATGCGGGACCCTGGGTACTGGATGAACCAGCTTATCCATGATTTAATCCTCTATCTGAGCAGATTACGGTAACATTATGAAATCCCTAAATATGCTGATGACGCTGTGGTTCCTGACCCTGTTGCCATTTGGCGCGCGTGCCGAGCTACAGGATCAGGGGTTGAATTCGATCATGGAGATAATCGACAAGGCCATCGCCGAACTCAATCAGCAGGCCCCGGGAGACGGCAAAGCGATAGATCCGGCGGTGCTCGAAAACGCGACCGGCACCATTGTCAATTTGTCTCGAACCCTGGGTACCCTGAGCTACTCGCGGCTGCAATGTGGCGAGGCTGGCGTGCTCGCCGAATTTACCCAACGGGTGCAGCAGATGCCCGACGAAAGCCGCGATGCGATGCGCGATGCATTCCAGGAAGGCTTCGACAAGAGCAAGGAGGAAACTCCGCTGCTGTCTCAGGATGAATGCGAACGCCTGACGCGTTCGCGCAAGCGCAGCGAAGCCGAACCCGATGCGAACGTCGCCGATGACAAAACCAAGGCCGCCGAGCAGCCGGTCGAGGAGGTTGTGGAAGAACTGCCGCCAGAGGAACCAAAATTTCGTCACCTGCGCATTGCCGAACTGACCGGTCAGCTCGCCTACCGTCGCAAGTTCTGCGAGGACGAAAAAGTATTCAACCGGGATTATAACGAGTACCTCGAGTCGATTCCTGTCGAGTACCGCGAAGAAGTCAAGGCGGCTTACTGGAAGGGCTACCAGCACGGCAAACGCCTGAACAAGAACCTGACCCGAGACAAGTGCCAGATCTAGCCACGATTCCGTAGACACAATACTTACTTCGTTGAATTAAGTATTGTGTCCCCGTAACTTAGTCATCTAGGTAACTGCTGATCAGCAGGTAGAGGCCGGGAATGAACAACGCCGCGCTGACCAGCGGTACGATCAGTTGCCCGCTACCCACCATGATCGGCGCCAGCCCGTCGAGCGCCTGCACGATGGCGGCGCTGATGACAAAACTGCTGCCGATGATGGCGCGTACGCTGCGCCGGTTGGCCTGCCTGATCTCTCGTTTCAACTCGTCTAGCTGCTGCGATCTGAGTTCTATTACAGGCTCGTCGTTGGCGATTCGCTCGAGCGCCTTGAAGGCGAGTTGTGGCAGGTCCGGCAGGTGCTCGGCGATATAGGGTAAATTTCGTTTCATGCCTTTAAGCAACGCCTGCATGCCGAGCTGCTCGGACAACCAACGCTCGAGGAACGGCTTGGCGGTGCTCCACAGGTCCAGCTGCGGGTAGAGCTGGCGTCCGAGTCCCTCGATGTGCAGCAAGGTTTTCTCAAGCAGCAACAGTTGCGGCTGTATCTCCATGTTAAACGTGCGCGCGGTCTGGAACAGCCGCAGTAATAGCTGCCCGAAAGAAATCTCGGCCAGGGGTCGTTGAAACAGGGGTTCGCAAACGCTGCGAATCGCAGCTTCGAATTCGTCGATGCGGGTGTCACGGTCGACCCAGCCGGAATCCACGTGCAGTTCGGCGACGCGACCGTAATCACGGTTAAAGAAAGCGACCAGATTTTCGGCCAGGTAACGCTGGTCGCTCTTCGATAATGACCCCATGATGCCGAAATCGACCGCGATATAGCAGGGATCTCCCGGATTTTCCGTGCCGACGAAGATATTGCCAGGGTGCATGTCGGCATGGAAATAATTATGGTCGAACACCTGCGTAAAAAAAATTTCCACGCCCTTGCGTGACAACACTTCGAAATCGATCTGATGGGCCCGTAGCTGTCGCAGGTCGGTAACCGGCACGCCGCTTATCCTTTCCATAACCATTACGCGCGGCCGGCAGTAATCCCAGTAGACCGACGGGACGTACAGGTCCGGCGACCCCTCGAAGTTTCTTTTCAGTTCGCTTGCGTTCGCGGCCTCGCGCACCAGGTCCAGTTCATGCATTATCGTGGTCTCGAATTCGCGCACGATGGCGACAGGCTTGACACGCCTGGCTTCGTGCCAGTAGCGATCGGCCATCTTCGCCAGCAGCATCAGTACCTCGATATCCTGGCGTATCATCTTTTCGATTCCAGGGCGTACGATCTTGACCACGACCTGCTGTCCATCGTGCAATTCCGCGGCGTAGACCTGCGCGATCGATGCCGACGCGATTTCCTTTTCGTCGAAAGATCTGAACGCCCTGTCGAAGGGCATACCGAGCTGCTGCTCGATGATTTCGCGCGCTTCCGGCCACGGGAAGGGCGGCACCTTGTCCAGTAGCTTTTCGAGTTCGTCGGCGATTTCGTCGCCGAACAGGTCGCGCCGGGTAGCCAGCATCTGTCCGAACTTGATGAAGATCGGCCCCAGCGACTCGATGCACAGGCGCAGGCGTTCGGCCTGGCTCAGATCCTTGCTGCGAAACCAGTTGAACGGATTGATCGCGCCGAGCAGGTATACCGGACGGAAGAAATGCATCGAAAGCACGATCTCGTCGAGACCGAAACGTGCCATCGTGAAGTTGATGGAGATCAGGCGGATCAGGTTGCGCATTATCGCGATCGGGCTTTCTCGAGCAGCTGGGCTAACCTGGCCTCGGCGCGCGCGGTGTCGTGCCTGAGTTGCGTCAGGCGTGAGTGGAAATCGTCGAACTCGACGCGCGTGGGGCTGAGCCTCGCCTCTTCACGCAAATACTCGCTGCTGGTTTGCAGCAACGAATCGGCGCCCTGCTTGAGCCAGGTGCCGAGCCTGCGCGCGCGGTGATGAATCTGGAACGCAAGCACATCGCCGGTCTGTTGCGCCAGCGCTTCTTCCCAGTCGATATCGAGGCCGGCGATAATGCGTTGCAGTTTTTGCGCGAGCGCAACGTCGCCATCAAATCCGACCCGTTCCCGGATCGAAGTCGAAAGCTTGTCTTCCTGTGACGCGAGGTTGACCAGCGCCATGAGTCGCCCGGAAATGGTGGCGTCGACCGCGCGCGCGGGTGGACCACGGCTCAGGCGGATGCCCCAGTCGCCGGGATGACAGTAAAGCTTTATATCGAGATCGGTGATATCGACGGCAATGCAGTGACCCTGCATTTCACGGCAACGTGCGCGGGCGTCTTCGTCCAGGCCGAGCAGGCGATTGCCGCCGATTTCTGCGAGCGCAAGCAGCGAGTTCTGAATCGAATCGAACAGGATCGCGCCGGGACTGTTGGGCGTTTGCACGGTACGTGGATCTGCTAGTACTTGAACGCGCGATGCAGGGCGACGATTCCGCCGCTCAGGTTGTAAATCTCGACCTCGTCGAAACCACCCTGTTCGAGAATAATCTGCCTGAGTTTTTCCTGGTCGGGATGCATGCGAATCGACTCGGCCAGGTACTGGTAACTGTCACGATCTTTCGCGATCAATTCACCCAGGCGCGGCAACAGCTTGAAAGAATAAAAATCGTAAGCCTTTTCCAGCGGCCCGTATATCGGCTTCGAAAACTCCAGCACGCAAAGCCGGCCACCGGGTTTCAGCACCCGCTGCATCGACGCCAGCGCGCGGCCCTTGTCGGTAACATTGCGCAAGCCAAAAGCAATCGTGATGCAGTCAAAGTGATTGTCCGGAAAAGGCAGCATTTCGGCGTCGCATTGCACGGTCTCGATACGGCCGACCAGCCCCTCGTCGATAATGCGGTCGCGGCCGCGTTGCAGCATCGAGGCGTTGATGTCTGCCAGCACGACCTGCCCCGACTCACCCACCATCTGCGCCTGCCGTAGCGCCAGGTCGCCGGTGCCGCCGGCCAGGTCGAGCACCCTGTGTCCGCGTCGCAGTCCGCACATTTCGAGCGTGAAGCGCTTCCACAGGTGATGAATGCCGAGCGACATGACGTCGTTCATCAGGTCGTATTTCTGCGCTACCGACGTAAATACCGCGCCGACGCGACCCTGCTTCTCGGTCGCCGGGATTTCTTCGAAACCAAAGTTTGTGGTGCCATCTTTTTGCATGGAGCGAACGATAGCAGGCTATGCTAAGACTGTCATCCCGCGGCAATACCGCGGGCAGGGTGGCCCGTGTCCTTATCCTGTATGCACCGTGGTTTTGCCCCGCGATAGACGTTGTCGGGGCGAGGTCTAGCTATCCGGTTTGCGTTTCTTGCCCGCCGCTTCGAGCCGCTCCAGGTAATGCTCCCAGCGTTCCTGGTAGGTAACCCCGAGCTCGTGCAGGTAATCCCAGCTGTAGATGCCGGTATCGTGGTTATCGTCGAAGCTCAGTTTGATCGCGTAGTGACCGACCGGCTCGATGTTGTCGATATTGACGTCTTCCTTGCCGACTTGTAGCACCTCCTGTCCCGGCCCATGGCCCTGGACCTCGGCAGAAGGCGAGTATACCCGAAGGTACTCGGCGGGTAGCTTGAAGCTGGATCCATCCTCGAAGCTGAGTTCGAGCACGCGCGACAGCTTGTGCAGGTTGATTTCGGTCGGTTTCATCAGAGTATGTATTGTGACAGATCTTCGTCCAGCGAAAGCTCGCCGAGATGTTCGTTAACGTAGTCGGCGTCGATGTTAATGGTCTGGGCTACCATGTCCGAGGCGTCGAAACTGACCGATTCGAGCAACCGCTCCATCACCGTGTGCAGGCGTCGCGCGCCAATGTTTTCCTGTTTCTCGTTGACCTGGAAGGCGACCTCGGCGATGCGCGCGAGGGCGTCGTCGGTGAATGTCAGGCTAATTCCCTCGGTCTGCATCAACGCGGTGTATTGCTCGGTTAGGCTGGCGCTGGGTTCGCGCAGGATACGCACAAAATCGCCGACGGTCAGCGCCGACAGTTCGACACGGATCGGCAGTCGTCCCTGCAGTTCGGGAATAAGGTCGCTGGGTTTGGATACGTGGAACGCACCCGAGGCGATGAACAGGATATGGTCGGTCTTGATCATGCCGGCCTTGGTGGAAACCGTGCAGCCCTCGACCAGCGGTAGCAGGTCACGCTGCACGCCCTCGCGCGATACGTCGGCGCCGCTTGTTTCCTGGCGGCGCGCGACCTTGTCGATCTCGTCGATGAAGACGATGCCATTTTGCTCGGCATTTTCGAGCGCGGTCATTTTGAGCTCGTCCTCGTTGATCAGCTTGGCGGCTTCCTCATCGGTGAGCATCCTGAGCGCGTCTTCGACGCGCAGCTTGCGCGTTCTGGTCTTCGCGTTGCCGAGATTTTGAAACAGGCCCTGCAGCTGGTTGGTCATGTCTTCCATTCCCGGGGGTGCCATGATCTCGACGCCGACCGAGGGCAATTGCAAATCGATCTCGATCTCCTTGTCGTTGAGCTTGCCCTCGCGCAACATCTTGCGGAATTTCTGCCGCGTGTTTTCGCCCGAGGCGCCGGCTTCATCGGCAATTTCGCTGGGTCGCGGCAGTAACGCGTCGAGTACTTTCTCCTCGGCGGCGTCCTCGGCGCGGTGGCGCACGCGGCTGACCTCGGTCTCGCGCATCTGCTTGATCGAAACATCGACCAGATCACGTATGATCGATTCGACATCTCGGCCGACGTAACCAACCTCGGTAAACTTGGTGGCCTCTACCTTGATGAACGGGGCGTTGGCAAGCCGCGCGAGGCGACGAGCGATTTCAGTTTTACCCACCCCGGTGGGGCCCATCATCAGGATATTCTTGGGTGTAATCTCGTTGCGCAGTTCCTCGCTCACCTGCTGTCGGCGCCAGCGGTTGCGCAGCGCGATCGCGACCGCGCGCTTGGCCTTGTCCTGACCGATAATATGATTGTCCAGTTCCTGCGAGATCTCGCGGGGGGTCATCGGCGACTGCGCAATATATTTACTATCCACGTGAGTAACCTAGTAATCGATGGCTTCGAAGGTATGATTGAGGTTGGTGTAGACGCAGATCTCTCCGGCTATCTGCAATCCCTTGGCAACGATTTCACGTGCGCCGAGTTCGGTGGTGTCGAGCATCGCGCGCGCCGCGGCCTGCGCGTAGGCGCCGCCCGACCCGATGGCCATCAGGCTGTCTTCCGGTTCGATCACGTCGCCGTTGCCCGAAATAATCAGCGATGCGTCTTCGTTGGCGACGCATAACAACGCCTCCAGCCGGCGCAAGGCCCGGTCCGAGCGCCACTCCTTGGCCAGCTCGACGGCGGCGCGTATCATCTGGCCGCTGTGCTTTTCGAGCTTGCCTTCGAACAGTTCGAAGAGCAGAAAGGCATCCGCGGTACCGCCGGCAAAGCCAGCGATGACCTTGTCCTGGTAAAGTCGACGCACCTTGCGCGCGTTGCCCTTCATGATGGTATTGCCCAGGCTGACCTGGCCGTCGCCGCCGATTACCACGCTATTGTTGCGTCGCACGGACAGTATCGTGGTGCCTTCGAATTGTTCCAATTTGCCGTTCCGCTCAAGATCTCCTGGCATTGTGATATATGGGCGCCGCGATGGGAATACAAGATTGCCGGGGGCATCCCCGCGCAAGGCCCTCCCCGGCCCCCGAGCCGTGCCCGGGATCAGGAGCCGTTCGGCGCGAGACAGGAGATCTAGGATTTACGCCTGGCTCGCGGATGTGCCGCGTCGTAGACCCTGGCCAGGTGTTGAAAATCGAGGTGGGTATAAACCTGCGTGGTCGCGATATTGGCGTGACCGAGCAATTCCTGCACCGCACGCAGATCGGAACTCGATTCGAGCATATGCGTGGCGAAGGAATGGCGCAGCATGTGGGGCGACAGGTGTTGATCGAGCGCCTGGCGCCGGATCAGCTGGCTCAGCCGGCTCTGCACGTTGCGCGGCGAGATGCGCTTGCCGAGCTTGCTCACGAACAACGCGTTCTGCTGCATGTCCGTGGCGTAGTTCGGGCGCAGCCCTAGCCAGCGTTTAATCGCGCCGACTGCCTTGCTGCCGACCGGCAGGTGCCGTGTCTTGTTGCCCTTGCCGGTAACCACCAGCCGCCGTTGCGCCAGGTCGATATCGTCGAGGTCGATTCCGATCAGTTCGGCAAGGCGCAGCCCGGACGAATAGATCAGTTCGAAAATCGCGACATCGCGCACCAGCAGCGGGTCGCTCTGATCGTCCAGCTGCAGCAGTCGGTCGATCGCCTCGGCGTCGCAGGTCTTCGGCAGCAACCTGTCCGATCTGGGCGCACTGACTTCGCGCGCCGGATTTTTCGAAACCACGCCATTGCGAATCAGGAACTGGTAAAAACTCCGTATCGACGAGAGCTGGCGAGATATGGTTCGGCTTTTTCTACCCTGGCGAAATCGGCTCGCGGCGAATTCGCTGACCAGGTTGTAACCGACCTGCTCCCAGCCTCCGATGTCCCGGCTTTGCAGATATGCATGGAATTGATTCAGATCGCGGCGGTAGTTGCTGCAGGTATGCGGGGAGTAGTACTTTTCGCTACGCAACATCTGGATGAACTGATCCAGATAGCTGGTCACCGCTGCTACGCCACCCGCAGCAGGTTTTTCAGCCGGCTGCTGACCAGCTCACCAAGCTGCTGAAGAAAAATCGTGCCCATGGTCAGTCCGAAACGATCCGCGCTGGTACTGGCGAGGCACAACAGTCCCAGGTCCCTGGTGTGGTAAAGCGGAATCATTGCACTCGAACCGATGCGTACATCGGATCCAAACAGTTCGCGGTTGATCTTGTCATCCTGCCGGCCGCAAACCGGTTTGCGCGCCCGGATCCAGGGTTTGACCGTGTCGACGATACCGCTGTTGCTGTCCAGGTACAGGCCCTTGAGTATGTTGTCGGCGTCGCTGACCCCGGGCAGAAACCGGAAACAGACGAAGTCGGTATAAAAGAAAGTCTGCACCTGGTCCTGCACCATCGACAGCACGTCGTGCAGTTGATCGGTGTTCATCAGTTCCAGCGAAAGCCGGTGGAAACGCTGGTTCAGTTCCTCGTTTTCACGCGCGATACCGACCAGCTCTTCGATTTTCGATTTGAGCGACTGGTTTTCTTCGCGCAGCAGCTTGAGCTGCCGCTCTACCAGCGAGGTCGCGGCCCCGGTTTGGTGCGGAATCGACAGCCCCGAGAATATTTCCGGGTAGGCCATCAGTACTTCGGGATTATTCTGCAGATACTGGACGACCTTCGCCTCGTCGATCTGGTCGGATTGTTGCTGCTCAGCAGAAACTTTACTCATATTCGATTTCACCGTGGTAAACCATTGCAGTCTCGCCCGTCATCATAACGGGGTTTGCGTCGCCTTGCCATTCCAGATTCAGCTCTCCGCCTGCCAAAATCGCGGTAGCGGTGGGTTCGAGCAATTCGAGCATTACCCCGGCAACCATCGCCGCGCAGGCGCCGCTGCCGCAGGCCCGGGTTTCGCCGACGCCGCGTTCGAATACGCGTAGCCTGAAGCTGCCTCGATCGACAATCTGCATGAAACCGACGTTGGCGCGTTCGGGGAACATCATATGCCGTTCGAAATAGGGTCCCAGCGTTTCGACGCCGGCGTTATCGACATCGGGTACCTGGATCACCATATGCGGATTACCCACCGATAGCGCGCTGAAGCTGATCTCGGTACCCTCGAAGTCGGTGGTGTAAAGCGCCTGCCGGGATTCGGCTCGCAGCGGTATCTCGTCGGGCTCGAAACGGGGTACTCCCATGTCGACGCGGTAACGGGTCGCGTCGATCGCCTCGAGCCGCAACAGGCCGGCGCTGGTCTCGACCGGGATAAGGTCTAGATCGGTCAGGCCCTGCTCGCGCACGAAACGCGCGAAGCAGCGCGCACCGTTGCCGCACTGGGCGACCTCGCCGCCGTCGGCATTGTAGATCCGGTATTTGAACGCCGCCGCCGGCGAATCGGGTTTTTCGACGATGAGCATCTGATCGAAGCCGATTCCGGCGAAGCGATCGGACCAGCGGCGTATCAGCTCCGGCACCGGCTCGAAGCGCTGGTTGATCGCGTCGATGACGACGAAATCGTTGCCGAGACCGTGCATTTTCGCGAACTTTAATTTCATGGCAGCAGCGATTCGCCGCGGATCAGGTCTTCGAAACGCTCGCGCTCGCGTACGCAGTAATGCCGGTCGCCGTCGACGATGACCTCGGCGGCGCGGGTGCGCGAATTGTAGTTCGACGCCATGCCGAAGCCGTAAGCGCCCGACGAACGGATCGCCAGCAGGTCGTTTTGCCGGAGGCTTAGATTGCGATCCTTGCCGAGGAAATCGCTCGATTCGCAAATTGCACCGACCACATCGTAGAGCTTTTGCGGGGCATCGCTGGCCTGCTCGACGCGAATTATTTCCTGCCAGGCACCGTACAGCGACGGGCGGATCAGATCGTTCATCGCGGCGTCGATGACGGCGAAGTTCTTGTCCGGGCCGTGCTTAAGGTAATTGACCCGGCTCACCAGGATGCCGGCATTGCCGGCGATCGCGCGGCCCGGCTCGATCAGTATGGTTCCGTCGAAACCAGAGAGCCGATCCTGCAGCACGCTGGCCCATTCGGCGGGCAGGGGCGGTTGCTCGTCGCGGTAACGGATACCGAGGCCGCCGCCGAGATCGAGGTGATGTATATCCATCCCCTGTTCCCGCAGGCGCTCGATCAGCGCCAGCAGCCGGTCCAGTGCGTCGACATAGGGCGACATTTCGGTCAGTTGCGAGCCGATATGGCAATCCATGCCGACGACCTCGATGTTGTCGAGCCGCGCCGCTTTCAGGTATACCGCTTCCGCATCGGCGAAGGCGATGCCGAACTTGTTCTCCTTGAGGCCGGTGGAAATGTAGGGGTGGGTCCTGGCGTCGACATCGGGATTGACGCGAAACGATATACGCGCGGTCCTGCCCATGCGCCCGGCGATTTCGTCGATGCGATCGAGCTCCTGCTCGGACTCCACGTTGAAACAGAGGATACCGACCTCGAGCGCCGTTTCTATTTCGTTGGCCTGCTTGCCGACCCCGGAGAACACGGTCTTCGACGGTTTGCCGCCAGCCTGCAGCACGCGTTGCAGTTCGCCGCCGGAGACGATATCGAAACCGGAGCCGAGCCGCGCCAGCAGGTTCAGCACTGCGAGGTTCGAATTGGCCTTGACCGCGTAGCACACCAGGTGCGCGTGGCCCGCGAGAGCGCTGTCGAAGGCGTGCCAGTGGCGCTCCAGTGTCGCGCGCGAATAGACGTAAAGCGGCGTGCCGTAGCGCTCGGCGAGTGCCGTGATCGCGACATCCTCACAATAAAGCACGCTCTGCCGGTATTCGAAATGATCCATGGCTAAGTCGACTCGCTGCGTGATTTTTTCGCCTTGTCTTCATCAGGCAGCTCCAGCGGCCCTTTGTTGCCGCAGCCGGATAGCGCTAGCAACAGGCAACAGCAAAGTAGCCAGCTGATGGCCCGGTTCGTGTTCATGCGGCCGAAATTACCCTTTTTGCGCCGAGCGCCCAGATCCCGGCCGCGCACAACAGCCCGCCACCGGCGAAGCCGTAGGCTTTTTGCGCGTGCGCCGACGTCAGCAGGCGCCGCATCGACGTCGCGAACAGCGCGTAGCCGGTCGCGCCGAGCGTTGCCAGCACCACGAAGGTGACGCCGAGTATCCACAGTTGCGGCAGTACCGGGTGCGCGGCGCTGATGAACTGCGGCAGCAGCGCGATGAAAAACACGATGCTTTTCGGGTTCAGCGCGGTGACGATGAACGCGTTGACGAACAGCTTGCGCGGTGCGGATTGGGTCGTTTGGCTGGCGCGCATCACGATCGGTTTGCCGGCGCCGCGCAGCATCAGGAATCCGAGGTAAATCAGGTACAGCCCGCCCAACCACTTGATTATGGTGAACATCAGCGCCGACGTAGCGAGTAACGTACCGAGCCCGATTAGCGACAGCGTGATCGCAACCGAATCGCCGAGTGCGACGCCGGTCACCAGCGGCAGTGTTGCCTGGCGGCCATGCGTTACCGAGTAGCTCAATACGAGCAGGATGGTCGGGCCCGGAATGGCGAGCACAATCATGCTGGTGACGACGTAGGCGAGCCAGAGTTCGAGCGGCATTAGCGTTATTCTCGAGCGATTAATGATCGCGTCAGCTTGTCATATTCGGTCAGGCTAGACAATGGCTCGAGGCACAAATCATCGCGCGCGGTGTCGATGTAGCGACGCAACCGCGCATCGATATCCGCTGGCAGTTCGTCCTCGTCGAGCACGCGGCAGCGACCGTCCGGCGTGATCAGCACGTCCACGGCGAGGTCCCGCCACTCGATAGTTTGAGCGGAAATTCGCGTGCCGTCGCTGATATTGAAGTAGAGCGCGACAGTGTCGCGGTTGGCGTCGATCCAGTGATAGGCGTTATACGGCCTGTCTTCCCAGAAGTAACCGAGGCTGAGCGTGCCCTTGCGCAGCAGGATATCTTCGAGCCAAAGGTCGCGTGGCATGCGGTAGATGACGACCACCTCGCGCGCGTCGCGGGTCAGCAGTTCGCAACCGAAAGTCTTGCGCTCGCCGGCAAGCGTGGTCTTGATTTCGGTAATTGTTGCCGGTGACAAGATCAGTCCTCGAAGCGGATCGGCCTGGCGCCTTCCCACAGGGTAGCGACGCCGATTTCACGCAGTTTGTCGAGGTCGGAAGTAATGGTGGCAAAATGGTTGCCGGCGAGCGTGCCGGCCTTCGACGCGAAGTGCACGGCGCCGTAGGCGATCAGGATTTCGGTTTCGCTTTTTCCTTGCGGATACAGCAGTATCTGCCCGGGAGCGGGGTAGGCGGTCGCGTCCTCGTAGCCGACCGCGAAGTCCATGTCACCGAGCGGTATCCAGACCGCTTCGCCGCTCCAGCGCACGTGCACGACGCGGCTTTCGAGCGGCATCATGTTGCGGAACGCGGCACAGGTTGCAGGCGATTTCTCTGCTTCTAAGCTCGCTACGAATTCATGTTCGCCGATGATGATCTTCATGCCGGCCTATTCCTCGATCATGCGGGCGTGTCCGGAGACGCGGATCGAACTGCCCGCTTCGCGGGTTATCTCGGCATGCAGGCGCGAGCGCATCCCCATGTCTTCGCCCTGCACGACGTCGATCGAGCCCCGATGCGGCCAGCCGATATCTCTCAGGTAACCGGCAAACGCCGCGGTCGCTGCTCCGGTCGCCGGGTCCTCGTAGACACCGCCCGACGCAAATGGATTACGCGTATGAAACAGGCGTTCGTGCTCTGCCCAGGCCAGCATGATCGTGATCAGTCCCTCGCGTCGCATCAGCACGCGCCCGGCGTCGAGGTCGTAGCGCATCGCCGCGAGGCGCTCGCGTGAATCGAGGCAGAGCACGAAATGATCGCCGCCGCCATGAATTCTGGCGGCTGCGATACCCGGGTAGAGTTCGCCTTCAGCGTAACCGAACAATGCGAGCGTCTCGCTCAGCTGCTCCGGCGACAGCGGTGTACTGTGGGTCGGCGGCGACTGCAACGCGGCCCACAAGCCGGCGTCGCCACTGCGACCCTCGACGGTGATTTCGGCCTCATTCAGAATCAGCGGAAAAACTCCGTTGCCATGCACACGCGCGAGCGCTGCGCCGAGCGCGATCGTCGCGTGACCGCAGAACGGCACTTCGGATGCGGGCGAAAAATAGCGCACGCGCCACGCGCCTCCCTGTGGCATCGCGAAGGCGGTCTCGGAATAACCAACCTCGGCGGCGATGCGACGCATGTTTTTTTCACCCGGATGCGCGTCGGCGATGAAAACTCCGGCGGGATTGCCACCGTCGTCGCCGTCCGCGAACGCCGCGATTCGTAACAGGGCATCTTGCATTCAAAAGCCTCTGGTCAGGAAACCGAAATGCGACAACGCGACCAGCGCCACGTCGAAATCGGCCAACAGCTCAATCATGAAACGCTGCCTTCGGGAAGTGGTTCACGACGCGTTGCCGCCGTCGACGGTACTTTGTCGCGACGCTCTCCGGGGGGTGGGCCTGGCAGGCACGAATGTGGTTGCGCGAATGATGTTTCCCTCCTGTCCAGCAATGCTAATCGCCCCCGATCGGGTATACTCGGCATCCATACTCGCACAGGTTCGCGATTTTTTCTGTTTGAATTCGATGCCAGCCCAGATTCCGGTAATCAATCTAGCACCCTGGTTTGACGGCGACAAGCCGGAGCGTCTCGAGCTTTGCGCGCGGGTCGGACGGGTGTGCCACGAGGTCGGATTCTTTTACCTGGTCAATCACGGTATCCCTGCGGCGGTCAGCGACGCCTACCTGGAGGCAACAAGAACCTTCTTCGCGCTTCCGCTGGAGATACGCGAATCGATCGACAAGCATAAATCGCCGCAGTTTCGGGGCTGGGAAAAACTGGGTTCGGAGCTCACCAACAACGCGGTCGACTACCGCGAGCAAATCGATATCGGCGTCGAGCGCGATGCGATACCCGATCCCGAGCCCTACTACATGGCGCTGGTGGGGCCCAACCAGTGGCCGTCCGCGGCGTCGATTCCGGGCTTTCGCGAGACCGTCGAGGATTATTTCGCGCGTCTTTCGGAGCTGGCCCGCGAGATCCTGTGCATCATGTCGCTGGCGCTCGGTCTCGAGGAAAGGCATATCGAAAGGGTGTTCGGCGAGAATCCGTCACCGTACCTAAAACTGATCCGCTACCCGCAGACGCTTGCCGGCGGGCACGGCGTCGGCGTGCACAAGGATTCTGGTTTTCTGACCCTGTTGCTGCAGGACCGGAACCCCGGTCTCGAGGCGCAGGCCAACGACAATAGCTGGTACCGGGTCGATCCCGTGCCCGGCAGCCTCGTGGTCAACACCGGCGAGCTTCTGCAACTGGTGACGCATAACTACTTCCTCGCGACGCCGCACCGCGTCGTCAATAAAGCCGTGGAGGAACGTTATTCCTCGGCATTTTTCTATAGTCCCGATCTGAACACCCGGCTCGATCCGTTGCCGATCGATGACGCGTTGATCGCGCAGGCCGAGCGCAGCGAGCGCCATCGCAACGAGGGATTGATGGCGTCGCGCGTTGAAATGGCCAGAGGCACCGGCAGCATGGCGAGCCATGCCAGGCCGGCGGTGTTCGGGGAAAAGTATTGGCAACGCTGGGTGCGCAGCTACCCCGATATCGCGGCGAAGTTCTACCCGGGCATAGTAGGGTAGAATTTAAGTTGGCCGCGCCGGGAGCCGACGCGGTGGCGCAAGCTCTGCCGACGAAGGGTCACCGACGATACCAAAAAAAGCCATCGAGCGATCTAGCGCTCGGGGCGCACCCAGCGCCAGCTTGCAACCACCAGCGCGCCGAACAGGGTATAAACCACGATAAATACCCAATCGGGTGCTTGATAGTAAAGCAACCGCTCGAGCCAGTGGGAAACGAAGCTGCCTGCGTAGACCGTGTCCCCGGCCCGCGCGCGCAGATGCATTTCCCAGACGGTCAGCGGGCAGATGATGCCGAGCCAGGATTGCAGCACGACGATAGCAATTGCGAGCAGGTGCGCGATTCTGAATCCCCGGTGACGCACCCATCTCCAGCCGAGCCATTTGCCGGCAAAGATCAGCGCCAGGCCGATCACGACGAAACCGACGAATAGCGCGTGGGTAACCAGCAAGGTGTCGGCAGCGACGAGGTACAGAAGGCTCTCATTCATGCTAGCGGCCTTCGACTAGAGACCGTCGAAAGCTTCGTGGTAAGACAGGATGCCCGCTTTTCCTGCCAGCGCGCCCGGCGTCAGTTCCATCGCCATGAAAACCTCGTCGGGCACTTCGTAGCGTGACGAGATCGCGAACCTCGATGCAGGCACGAAGCCGAATCGTGGGTAGTAGTGCGGATGACCGAGTACGAAAACGGCCTGGCAGCCGAGCCGACGGCACTCGTCCAGTCCCGCCTGCACCAGCGCGCTACCGATACCCCGGCGCTGTCTATCCGGCGCCACCGCCATCGGCCCCAGCGCCATAACCCGGGCATCCGGGTCGGCGGCGAGGGTTACCGGCGAAAACAGGATGTGACCGACGATTTCGTCGCCTTCGCTTGCGACGAGCGATACCAGGGGCCGCGCCGCGGCACGCAACGCCTCGACGAGGTTGGCCTCGGCGTCCGACCCGAACGCGGCGCGGTTAACGGCGTGAACCGCGTCCGCATCCTGGTCCCGTTGCGCGCGAATCCTCACGCCGGTCACGGCTGGTCCAGCCGCCGGCAACCCTCGCGGTCGACGCGACGCGCCTGCTCGGCATGTTCGATATATTTCTGCCTGTTGGTGGCAGGCACCGCGGCCACGAACCCATCGTCATAAGGCATTTCTGTCTCCTCGCTGCTAGGCGGAGATACAATAACGATTTGCGCCTATTGCGCCAAGTCCGGGTCATCGCAGGCCCCGGGGAGATAGTAAACGACCCGGGGGTCCGCGCAGGCGCCGCAGCCGTTGGCGTAGGTCGCGGACTCGGCGGTTTCGCAGGGCGCGGTGACGCAACGCCGACCGCTGTCGCGGGTTGCGCAGACCGGGGTGTAGTCCATCGTGCATATCTGCGGTCGCGGCTCGACGCAGGGTACCGCTCGCGCCGGCATCACCGCGCTAATCTGCGGCGCGCAGGCCGACAGCAACAGCAGCAGCGCCATGCTCGACACGCAGGACCTGATCAAATGGAAGTAGCGGAGCATCGGCCGTCAATCATCTAGCATCAGCGACATCAACAGGTATTTTTCGCGCGCCTCGAAGCCGGCGGCCCGGTAAAACGCGCGTGCCCGATCGTTATCGCGGGCCACCTCGAGATGTATTGTGTTGATGTCCAGTTTCCGCGCCTCCTGTTTTATCGCCTCGAGCGCGGTCTTGCCGATACCCTTGCCGCGAAATTCGGGGTCAAGGTAAAACTCGTCGACGAACGCATCGAAGCCGTTGAACTCGATGCTGAAACCGCGGCAAAGTGCGATATATCCGGCGAGCAGATTATTCGCATGTATCATCCAGATGCTGCCGAAATCGGGATTGGTCAGCAGTCGGCGCAGCGCCGATTCGCGCCTGGTCTGGCTCATGTCGATATGTTCGAATTCGTGATAGGCGCGCACCAACGGCAGCAGCTGCGGTAAATCCAGCGTGGTAGCCTGGCGAAGTTCGGTCTTCACGGTTGTTAAAGTTCGATACCGGCGCGGCCGAGCGCTGCCACCATCAAGCCGTAACAGCCGATGGTAAGTACGATCGACACGCCCAGGCTCAGGTAAAAATTGAGTCCCTGCTTCAGCATTATCGGCAACACGATGAACAGCGCCAGTGACGGCAACACCAGCCAGAATATCCCGGAGGCGAGTGCGGCGACCTTATCGACGTCGCGGGTGTCGATGTAAAGCCAGATCATCGCCAGCACGGAAACCAGCGGCACCGAGGCCAGCACTGCGCCCACAAACGAGCTGCGTTTCGAGATTTCGGCGATCAACACAACCAGTAACGCGGTGATCGTTATTTTTACGAGATAGTAAGTCATTGGTATTCTGCTCCTCGCGTAATTATCAGCGCATCGGCACGATCAAGCCCAGGTAATCGCGGAGCTGTGCAACGATCTGGTCGAGCTGCCTGTCATGGATGCCGGAGAATCCGCGGGTCAGTGGAATGACGGTCTCGTCGTCGAGGATTACGACGAGGCGGTAGACATACTGCAGTCCCGAGGATTCGCTCGATTCCAGCGCGTCGCGCCTGATCCTGGCTATCCGGCTCAGCGGCACCTCGCCCGATTTGCTGGTCACCAGGTTGCTCCAGCGCCAGCGAAACAGTCCGTCGCTCGCGGAAAATGTAAAGCTGGCAAACTCGATGCAATAGTAGGCGGCCAGCAGCGGCAACAGGATGCCGAGGCACATCCCGGCCAGTTCGCCGCTGTCGATAGACCCGTCGAGCAACTTGGGGCCGAGTTCGTACAGCACCGCCGGCGGAAGGGTCAGGAACACCATCGACAGCAGGTAACTCCGGTAACGCACCCGGTAGGTCGACTCGTCCCGTTCGGCTACAAGCATCTTACTGCGCTGATTTAACTGCGGGTAGCATAAATCGCCGGCGCGCCAATAGCCAGAATCAGGAATGCAGAATCGTATAGAGCGCTTATCATGATATAAAATCTATCCGCTCAAAAACCGTCTTCGCTGGCATCGCCCGAGTGAAAACTGGTGGCGCGAACGCTGCGCCGGGCCTGCATCTGCGCAAGCCATTGCCCGAGCCGGGGGAAGGATTGCATCATGGCCGCGCCCTCGCCGGTTTCGACGAAGTAGCGTAGCATGGGGTAGGCATAGAGATCGGCGAGGGAAATCGCACCGCCGACCAGGAACTCGTTATCCTCGCGCCACCGATCGAGCTCGCGCAACACCGTCTCGATCAGCGGCAGGGCGCCGGCGACGAGCGCCTCGTCCGCCATGCCACCGCTGCCTGGTACGACAATACGCTGCACGTAAACATCCCATACCATCGGGCGATAGGCGTAGTTATCGAGCACGCTCAGAATCTGGTTCATGCGCGCGCGGGGGGCCGGCTCCTTCGGCTGTAGCTCTGTGCCGAAAAACATTTCATCAAGGTAGCGGCATATCGCGCCGGTCTCGTAGAGGCTGAAGCCGCCGTACAGCAGACAAGGGATTCGGCCGAAGGGATTACGCTTCAGGTACGCGGCCGGGGCACCGGCATCGGCGAAGACATCGACCTCTTCCAGCTCGTAGTCGATTTTTTTCTCTTCCAGCGCCAGCCGCGCGATGCGGGTATAGACGCTGATCCTCAGTCCCAGTAATTTGATGCTTGCCATGGCGGGCTTCCCTGAGCCAGTGTTGGTGATCTGCGTAATGATCAGGCTGGATTGTGCCAGCACTGGCCGCAGCAGGAAACTAATTTCGATAATCCCCCTGATGCGGCGGCTCAGTCGTCGACAACGTAGATGCCGCGCGCGATCAGCAACCTTGTCAGCTCGGCAAAGCCCTGCACCTGTTCCGCCTGCATGCCCTGCCTGCGCGCCGCTTCGACATTGACCCTGTTATCGTCTACGAACAGGATTCGCGCGGGCGCTATACCAAGCTCCGCGACGACGTGTTCGAAAATACCCGCATCCGGTTTCGACATGCCGAGTCGGTGCGACGCGAAGATATCGTCGACGTAGCGCGTCAGCTTGAAGTCGGTGTCGAACCTGGGCCAGTGCAGTTCGTTGGTGTTGGTCAATACCGCGAGCCGGTAATCGCGCCGCAGCCGCGGTAGCAGGACCTCGGCGCCGCTAAACAGTCCGATCGGCCAGCGCGTGAAATGATCGATCAGCCGGTCGACATCGCAGTCGATACCGAGTTCTTCAATCAGTGCGGCGGCAAATTCGCGCGCATCGATCTGACCCTTCTCGAAAGATACCGCGGTTGCCGATTTGAACCAGTCGACGAGCGTGAACCGATCGACGCCGCGCAGCGCGGCGTCGGGCACCGGGCTCGGGCCGAGTTCGATCAGTACCCCGCCCAGGTCGAACAGGATTGCGTCGACCGCCTTGCTGGTCAAGACCGGAACCGTTTCATCGATTCGTATTACTCCTGCGCAAGCTGCTGGCGCCACTGTGCGGACAACGCTTGCTCGTCATCGGGCTCCTCGGCGAAACAGCGGAATTCCCGGGGATCGACTTTTATCCAGGGCTGCGCGCGATCGAGCCAGATATGTGCGACCGGGCGCAGCCAGCCAGTGTCGTCCAGGGATCCGGCCTTGATGCTGACCGGTCGATTCGCCGTGACCGATCCGTGATAAATACGCGAACCGCAATGCCGGCAAAATGCGCAGCGTTTGACGAGGCCGTCATCGCCCCGGGTATCCCAGGTTTTGAGCAGATCTCGGCCTTGCAGGAATTCGACGTCGTCCAGCGACACCATCAGTGACATGCCGAAGGCGCTCGACGACTGTTTCTGGCAGTCGCGGCAATGGCAGACGTAAAGCATGCTCGGCGTGGCGTTGAGCCGGTAGCGGATGCTCCCGCACTGGCAGCCGCCGGTTTGCGGAATTATCTTGTCCATTCCGGTTCTCCCAATGGTTGTCAGGTCAGCGCGCCGAGCACCTCGGCGGTGGTGCGGACGGCGCAGAATTCCTCATCGAGGCTGACCAGGTTGACGCGGTGTATGTCCTCGGCGGCATACTGCCGCCCGTCGTATCCGCAGCGCTCGAAAGCCGCGGTGGCATCCGCGACCAGGATGACGTCGAAACCCAGGTCGGAAGCCATGCGGGTCGACGCGGATACGCAATGATCGGTGGTAAGCCCGACGATGACGAGTTTCGATATCGCAGATCGTTGCAGGTGGTCCTCGAGCCCGGTGCCGATAAAAGCGCTGTTGACGGTCTTGGTGAATTCCTTTTCGCCCGGCAGCGGACGCACCTCGTCCTTGTAGTCATTGCCGGGCAGTTCCGGTCGCAGTTTCGAGCCTGCTTCGACCGAGCAATGGCGGATATGAATAACCGGCAGGCCGCGCCGCCTCCATTCGGCGAGCAGCAATGCCATGTTGGCTTCCGCATCCGGGTTGTTGCGTCGCCCCAGGTCTGGGTCGTCCAGGCCTTTCTGGACATCGATCAAAAGCAGTGCGACATCGTCGGTATTGTTAGCAGACATTTACCAGCTTCCCTTGCGATTTTAATCTTTCAATTCTGTCGGAGTTGATCGACATGAAACCGGAAAAGCACTAGGCAAAATCATGAGGCTCGTCCTTGATCAAGCGCTTGCCGAGGACGGTTACGGGGTCCGGTGCGTAACCGATACTGCGGTAGAAGGCGATCACGCCCTCGTTGTTATTTCTGACCATCAGGTCTATCTTCGGACAGCCGAGTCTGACCAGCGCGGCCTCGACGTATTCCACAAGAATCGTAGCGATTCCCTGTCGCCGATAAGCGTTATCGACGGCGAGGTAGTAAATCCATCCGCGGTGACCGTCGTAACCGGCCATGCAGCTAGCGATCAACGCGTGATCCGAAAGGGCCACGAAGAAAAGGTCGGGCGAATCGGCGCACTTACGCTCGATGTCGGCGCGCGGGTCGTTCCATGGCACGACCAGCCCCGAGCGTTGCCACAACGCGATGACCTCGGCTTCATCGTCCCATCGAAAAGTCCTGATAACGGGATTTTGCATCCTACTCCCCCGCCTGGTGCCAGGCTACGTCAGGGGCCATAGTAGGTCTTCAAAACCCGGTAGCGGCCGGCGTCGACCGTAAACACCAGCTTATTGTCCGTCGGTTGCATATCGACGGACTGCAGCCTCACGTAGATCGTTGAGCGATCGGTCTGTATGCAGACGAACTGACCGGTATTTTCGTCGATATTGTCGAGCGCCTCCTGGGTGACCGGGTTCGTCGCCTGGCTGTCCATTTCCGCGATAACGGCATCGATCGCGAGTCCGCAGCTGAACGAAACCGTCTCCTGAACCGGCTCTGCAGCCTTCGGGCCGGAGACGAGGATAAGCGTGAAAAAGGCGCCGGCCAGAGTCTTGCGTGCCACGGAAAAGAGAATCCCCGTTACGCTCGCGCGTAGCGCGGTAGCGGAGCGCGGCTTTTCGGGCCGGGGCCTGGGAGCCTTCTTGATGCGGTTGCTACCGGGTTTCACCTGATTCGATACCCCGCGT
>JAOTTY010000211.1 GCA_029864185.1 Gammaproteobacteria bacterium | reverse complement strand
AATTTCTCTTTTGACACGACTCTTATCCTCTATCAAAAAATAAAACCTGTAATTCCGGGGACAGTTTACTTAATTCGCCGCAGGCGAATTAAGTAAACTGTCCCCCTGATCGCTCTCATCATCGCCCTTCAGCAACGAAGACTCCAACGCCCGGGGCCTGGCACATCGAGGCGCCGATATCTACGGCGTTCCGCGCTGAACATGGCCATCGCAAAAAACCGCGTTTTCTGCGATATGTCGCGACACCCGGTCAATGCGGCCCTGGGTATCGTCTCAAATTGGTGCTCATAACTGGAATCGAACCAGTGACCTCTTCCTTACCAAGGAAGTGCTCTACCGCCTGAGCTATATGAGCGTTATTCCCTTACCTCTCCTGCATCTGGAGCGGGTGGCGGGAATCGAACCCGCGTCATCAGCTTGGAAGGCTGAGGTAATAGCCACTATACGACACCCGCGAAAAATGCAATATTTTACGCCTTTTTCGACTCCTTATATATACAGAGGCCGAAAATTTGGGGGAGGACTGCGTATCCCGCCCCTGTCAATACTGTCATTTCGCACCGGGTCGAGGTGACGTTCCAACCTCGAAAAACACTGCCACGATTCCGGGGACACCATACTCGATTCGCCCCGCTTCCACCTTCCACGACAACGCGGTCGATGAATCGGGTATCACACCCCAAAAATTCTCGCCAATCCCACCCGACACCATCTTTTATGCAGACCGACGGTCCGTATAAAAGATGGTGGAGGGGGGTGGATTCGAACCACCGAAGGCAGTGCCAACAGATTTACAGTCTGTCCCCTTTGGCCACTCGGGAACCCCTCCAAAGCAAGGGGCGTATTCTCTACACGCCCCCCGGCCATGTCAATAGCGATGAGCCTCGGCACCTAAATTAATCAACAACTTACCCGGTGCAGGCGCTACTTGGCGGCACGCCGCTCCTTGACCTCCTTGATGACTTCTTCGGCGACATTTTTCGGACAGGGCAGGTAGTGCTCGAACTCCATCGAAAACTGGCCCCGACCCGATGTCATGGTGCGCAAATCGCCGATATAGCCAAACATGTCCGACAACGGCACGTCGGCCTTGACGCGAACGCCCGTCGGGGTCGGTTCCTGCGCCTTGATCATGCCGCGCCGACGGTTGAGGTCGCCAATCACGTCACCGACATGATCCTCGGGTACGTATACGTCCACCTTCATGATCGGTTCCATCAGCTGCGGACCAGCCTTCGGGATGGTCTGGCGATAGGCGCCCCTGGCCGCGGTTTCGAAAGCCACCGCCGAAGAGTCGACCGCATGGAAGGCACCGTCGTAAAGCGTAATCTTGACGTCGAGCAGCGGGAATCCGGCGAGCACACCCTCGTGCATACAGCTCGCGAAACCTTTCTCGATCGCGGGCCAGAATTCGCGCGGTACGTTGCCGCCGGTAACGGTGGATTCGAACTGGTACCCGCTGCCGGGTTCGCCGGGCTCGACGATATAGTCGATCTTGCCGAACTGACCCGAACCGCCGGTTTGCTTCTTGTGCGTGTAGCTGTCCTCGACCCGCTGGGTAATGGTTTCACGGTAGGCGACCTGCGGCTTGCCGACCTCGACATCGACCATGTGAGTGCGGCGCAGGATGTCGACCTTGATATCGAGGTGCAGCTCACCCATACCCTTGATGATGGTTTCGCCGGAGTCCTCGTCGGTTTCGACGTAGAACGACGGGTCCTCCTTGACCATCTTGCCGATCGCAATCCCCATTTTCTCGGATGCCGCCTGGTCCTTGGGCTTGATCGCAATCGAGATAACCGGATCCGGGAATACCATCGGCTCGAGCGTAGCCGGATGCTTGACATCGGCCAGGGTATGACCGGTTTGAACATTCTTCAGACCGACCAGCGCAACGATATCGCCGGCTTCCGCCGAATCACGCTCCATGCGGTCGTCGGCATGCATTTCGACGATACGGCCGATGCGTTCCGTCTTGCCGGTAAAGGTATTGAGCACGGTATCGCCCTTGGCAATCTTGCCCGAATAGATTCGCGTGAAAGTCAGTGCGCCGAAGCGGTCGTCCATGATCTTGAACGCCAGCGCGCGCAACGGCTTGTCCGGATCGACCAACGCGACCTCGCCGGTTTCGTTGCCCTCGAGATCGATTTCGGGCTGCGGCTTGACCTCGGTCGGATTGGGCAGGTAATCGACCACGGCGTTCAGCACCAGCTGGATGCCCTTGTTCTTGAATGCCGATCCGCAGTAGGTCGGGAAGAAATCGAGCGCGATCGTGCCTTTGCGGACGCAGCGCTTGATTTCGTCGAGCCCGGGTTCTTCACCCTCGAGGTACATCATCAGCAATTCGTCATCCTGCTCTAGCGCTGTTTCGATCAGTTTCTCGCGGTATTCCTCGATTATGTCGGCCATGTCGGCGGGCGGATCCTGGATCGTGTAATTGGTCGGGTCGCCCGATTCATCCCATACCCAGGCCTTGCGGGTCAGCAAATCCACGACGCCGACAAAGTTTTCCTCGGTTCCGATCGGCAAGGTCATCACCAGCGGGTGCGCGCCGAGTACGTCCTCTACCTGCTTTACCACGCGGTAAAAATCGGCGCCAAGGCGATCGAGCTTGTTGACGAAAATGATGCGCGAAACTTCGGAATCGTTGGCATAGCGCCAGTTGGTTTCGGACTGGGGCTCGACGCCGCCGGAACCACAGAAAACACCAACGCCGCCATCGAGTACCTTGAGCGAACGGTAGACTTCGATAGTGAAGTCGACGTGCCCGGGGGTATCGATAATATTGAGCCGATGACCGTTCCACTCGCAGCTGGTCGCGGCGGACTGGATCGTTATACCGCGCTCCTGCTCCTGGTCCATGAAATCGGTGGTCGCGGCGCCATCGTGCACTTCGCCGATTTTATGAATCTTGCCGGTAAGCTTTAAAATGCGCTCGGTAGTCGTGGTTTTACCGGCGTCAACGTGGGCAAAAATGCCGATATTCCGATAAGTCTTCAGGTTAGCCATGGTGATGGTGTCCAGTAAAAAGTAAAAAATCTAGTTGAGCCGAGGCCCCTGCCGCGGAATTCCCAGCACAAAAAGACCCGTCTTTGCCGCATCAAAGACGCAAAAGTTATTGTAAAATATTGATTTACAAGGAAATTCTGCGAGGCCCGAATTCTGCCGGCGCATATTCTAACACACTGTCGCGAAACTGATAGTACCGGCCGGGATTTATTCGCCGGAAAAATAACATAGTCCCAAGCCGGGATTTTTCAATCATTTTTAGCAGGTCAAATTCCGGGGACACAACACTAAACTGCCAGCTAAGTATCGTGTCCCCGTAACCCGCAGGTTTAGCGGTGCCTGAAATCGGGGCTACGTTTTTCGACAAAGGCGGCCATCCCTTCCTTCTGATCGTCGAGGGCAAAGGTGGACTTGAACATTTGCCGCTCGGTTTTGACACCCTGGGTCAGGCTGGTCTCGAGTGCCAGGTCTACCGCCTGCCGGGCCATGGAAACGATGGGGCGCGAATAGCCAGCGATTTTGGCGGCGGCCGCGAGCGCGACGTCGAGATATGAATCTAGCGCTTCCACGCGCGCCGCAAGCCCGCTGCGTTCCGCCTCGCTGGCGTCCATCATGCGCCCGGTCAGGCACATATCCATGGCTTTCGACTTGCCTACCAGCCGGGTCAGGCGCTGCGAACCGCCGAAGCCGGGAATGGTGCCAATGGTGATTTCCGGCTGACCGAACTTCGCGTTGTCGGCGGCGATGATGAAGTCGCACATCATCGCGAGTTCGCAACCACCGCCGAGCGCGTAGCCGGCGACCGCGGCGATGACCGGCTTGCTGCAGCTCGCAATACTGTCGCATTGCCGGGTCAGACCACCATCCTCGAGCATATACTGGAAACTCGCGTCCTTCATTTCGGTAATATCGGCGCCGGCGGCGAAGGCCTTGTCGTTACCCGTCAAGACGATTACGGCAATCGCATCGTCGCGATCGAGTTCGGCGAAAACCTGCGCCAGTTCGTCCATCAGACCCAGACATAGCGCGTTCAAAACCTCGGGCCGGTTGAGCCTGACCAGCGCCACACTCTCTCTTGTTTCGACTTCCAGGTAATTTAACTTTTTCATGAATCGATACCTTCGAACTGTTGGATGATGCCGCGCTCCCGCGCCGGAATCGGGATGCTGCGATTTTCCCGGTAGTTGAACCAGACGCAGGCGGCTTTCGCGGTCGAGAATGGCTGCTCGTCGCCGGGCGCAAATATCGCGGCCTCGAAATCGAAGCTGCTGTTGCCGAGCCGGCTGATGCGCGACCCCACCTCGAGCGCGCAGGGATGATGGATTTGCCGCAGAAAGGACACGTGGATATCGGCAATGATCAGGCTGTTATGCACCTCCGGCCCGGCAATCATATCGAGCAGGCGATGAAAATAGTCGAGCCGGCCGGATTCGTAGTAACGTACGAACTGGACATTGTTGACGTGACCGAACATGTCGCAATCGCCCCAGCGCGTCGGCGTCGCCGTGAAAAACCTGAACCCGGGGCGCAGATAGCGTTCCGGATCTACCCTGCTGGAATCCACCATCAGTATTCGCCGCCCGGCTGGCCTGAATGGCTAGAAAACATCGGCGTCGATCGCCATGACGCTCGCCGAGCCCGCTTTCACCATCAGCAATTGCGCCTCGCTGCGCGGCAAGATACGTTCGACGAAGAAACGCGCGGTGTCGATCTTGTGCCGGTAAAACCGATCGTTACTGCCCGCGTCGATGTAGCGCTGCGCCGCCAGCGCCGCCCTGCCCATCAGCCATGCGCAGACCACGTTACCGGCCAGCATCATGAAATCGACGCCGACCGCGCTGCCCAGGTCGGGATCTTCGGCGGCCTGCGCGAGGTACCAGCCGGTGGCGTCCTCGAGCGCCGCCAGCGCCCCGGCGAAACGCGGCGCGAGCGTGGCGATATCGCCGCCGGCTGCGGCAAGCTCCTGTGCGAGCTCCTTCATCTCCGCGATCAGGTTACCCATCGCGCGACCCTTGTCGCGCAGCATCTTCCGCCCCATCAGGTCCAGCGCCTGGATACCGGTGGTGCCCTCGTAAATGGTCAGGATCCTGGCATCGCGCATGTGCTGGGCGGCGCCGGTTTCCTCGACGAAACCCATGCCGCCGTGTATCTGCACGCCAAGGTAAGTGGCCTCCTGGGCCATCTCGGTGCACCAGCCCTTGACGATGGGAATAATCAGATCCACGCGGCGCTGGTGAGTCTCCCGCTGCGTTGCCGACGGCGAGTGATGCGCCCGGTCGGTCTGCGCCGAGGCGTAGTAGGCCAGCGCCCGCCCGGCCTCGGTGATCGCGCGCATTTGCATCAGCATGCGCCGCACGTCCGGATGATGAATGATCGTACTGCGTTCGCTGTGGCCGCGGGCGATGCCCTGCACCCGTTCCTTGGCGAAAGCCAAGGCGCCCTGGTAAGCGCGTTCCGAGATCGCGACGCCCTGCATGCCGACCTCTAGCCGCGCGTTGTTCATCATCGTGAACATGCAGGCGAGGCCGTTGTTCTCTTCACCGAGGAGGAAGCCGATTGCGCCGTCGCCGTCGCCATAGGACATCACGCAGGTGGGCGACGAGTGGATACCCATCTTGGTCTCGACCGAAACCACCTTGAGATCGTTGCGCGCACCCCTGGATCCGTCTGCGTTGGCGAGGAATTTCGGAACCAGGAACAGCGAAATACCCTTGACGCCCGCGGGCGCATCCGGCAGACGCGCCAGCACCAGGTGCACGATATTGTCGCTCATTTCGTGCTCGCCCCAGGTAATGTATATCTTCTGCCCGCGGATCCGGTAATGGTCGCCATCGCGCTCGGCGCGTGTCTTGATCGCGGCGAGGTCGGTGCCCGCCTGGGGTTCCGTCAGGTTCATCGTGCCGCTCCATTCGCCACTGATCATGTGCGGCAGATAGAGATCCTGCAGATTTTTGGGGGCGTGGGTTTCGATGGCTTCGATCGCGCCCGACGTCAACAACGGGCAAAGAGCGAACGCCATGTTCGCCGAGTACCACATTTCCGCAACCGCCGAGTGCACCAGGAAAGGCAGGCCCTGACCGTCGATAGCGGTCGATTTGCCGATTCCCTGCCAGCCGTTGTCGACAAACTGGCGATAGGCCTCGGCGTAACCGGGCGGGCTGACGACGGCTCCGTTCTCGATATGGGTGCCATGATGATCGCCGGCCTGGTTCAGCGGTGAAAAGACCTCGCTGGCAAACACGCCGGCCTGTTCCAGCACCGCCTCGACCAGGTCCGGCGTGGCTTCCTCGAAGCCCGGCAGGCTTGCAAGCGAATCGAGCCCGGCGATTTCGTCGATGACGAATTGCATGTCCCGGGTTGGCGCATGGTAGTCGGTCATGATAGTTACCTAGCTGTGAAAATGTACCAGTTCGTCGATTGCCGCACGATCGGGAACGATACGGTTTTCGGGCAGGTTATTATCTTCGTACCCGAAAGAAATTCCGAACAAAAGCTTCATGTTGGCGTCGATGTTCAGTTCGCGCCGCACCGATTCGGCATCGTAACCCAGTATTGTCTGCGGGCAGCTGGCGACACCGCGCGCGCGCATCGCCAGCATCAGGTTTTGCGCGTACATGCCGACATCGCAGGCCTCGCGAATCCCGCACCAGTCCGGCATCAGAATAAACACGACGTGGGGCGCATCGAAAAATTCCAGGTTGCGTAAAAACGCCCGGCGTTTGCCGTCCCGATCTTCCCGCGTCACGCCGAGTGCCCGGTAAAGCAAAAGGCCGACATCGACCTGACGGCGGCGATAGATACCATCGTATTTGGCTTCGTAGGGGAAATCCAGCGTATGCTTACCGGTGCCGATGGTCTCCATGAAAATACGGCTCAGACGATCACGCATTGCGCCCGAGACCACGTGGCTTTGCCAGGGTTGGGTATTGCAGTTCGACGGCGCCCATGCGGCGGTCTCGAATATCTGCTCGATGATCCCCTGCTCGACCGGTCGCGGCAGAAAACCGCGCGTCGAGCGGCGCGCGCGCGCGAGCTGGTCGAACATGAGGGCGATATCTGAATCCACGTAATCAGCTTTCATCGTTTTGATTAACCGCTAGTCAAGTTTTGCAAACATCTTTTGTTTATATTACAACACTACTAATCAACCAAAGGAACTTCCAATGGAAGAGCATGCGATCTGCCGTTTTCCGCTCCCGGTTTTCTCCGAACTGCCGGAAGACATTCAGCAGCGAATCACCGAAGTGCAGGAGAAAGCCGGCTTCGTTCCCAACGTTTTTCTGACCCTGGCACGCAGGCCCGAGGAGTTCCGCGCATTCTTTGCCTACCACGATGCACTGATGGAAAAGGAAACCCCCGGGTTGAGCATGGCCGAGCGCGAGATGATAGTGGTCGCGACGTCGGCGCGCAACCAGTGCCAGTATTGCGTGATCGCGCACGGCGCAATTCTGCGCATCCGCAGCAAGAATCCCTACATCGCCGATCAACTGGCGACCAACTACCGCAAGGCCGACATATCGGAGCGCCAGAAAGCGATGCTGGATTTCGCCCTCAAGGTTTCGCGCGAAGCCGAGACCGTTGCGGAATCCGATTACCTGCGGCTCAACGGGTTCGGTTTCGACGACGAAGACATCTGGGATATCGGTACCATCAGCGCTTTTTTCGGATTATCGAACCGC
>JAOTTY010000013.1 GCA_029864185.1 Gammaproteobacteria bacterium | reverse complement strand
CTGGCTTCACACTTTTCTGAAAACGAATACCCACCAGGCAATCGAAATCGCCAGCGATCCCCACAGCGGGCTGCCGTAGAATCCAAGCCAGGCCAGGTTGATGAAACCGGTGCCCAGCCATGAAATGAACAGCCGGTCTCCGCGCGTCGTGTCGATACCGAATACGCCCCGCCGTGGATTACCGCCCGGGCTGAAGCGCTCCCAGAGGCCCATCGTGACGATCGATAACAGCACGGCGACAAAGAATGCCGCGGTCGGCCAGGTCCACGCCATCCAAGATAAACCCATGACCTCGCCTCCCTAAACCCGACCCAGGGCAAAGCCCTTGGCGATGTAATTGCGCACGAAGTAGATCACGATCGCACCCGGAATAATGGTTAGCGAGCCTGCCGCGGCCAGCAGGCCGAGTTCGTAGCCGGAGCTGCTCGCGGTACGCGTCATCGTTGCTGCGATCGGTTTGGCCTCGACCGAGGTCAGGGTTTTCGCAAGCAAAAGTTCCACCCACGAGTACATGAAACAGAAGAACGCCGCGACCCCGATCCCGGCCGCAATCGTCGGAATGAAGATACGGATAAAGAACCGCCAGAACGGGTAACCATCCAGATAGGCGGTCTCGTCGAGTTCTTTCGGCACGCCGGACATGAAGCCCTCGAGGATCCAGACGGCCAGCGGAATATTGAACAGGCAGTGCGCCAGCGCCACCGCGATATGCGTATCGAACAGTTCGATCGCGGAATACAGCTGAAAGAACGGCAGCGCGAACACCGCCGGCGGCGCCATGCGGTTGGTCAGCAGCCAGAAGAACAGATGCTTGTCACCGAGGAAGCGGTAACGCGAAAACGCGTAGGCCGCGGGCAGCGCGACCGATACCGAAATCACGGTGTTGATGACAACATAGATTATCGAGTTGATGTAGCCGTTGTACCAGGTCGGGTCGGTGAAGATGACCTTGTAGTTTTCCAGCGTAAATTCCTGCGGAAAGAACGAAAAACCGCCCAGAATCTCGTTGGTCGTCTTGAACGACATCGCCAGCAGGCCGTAAATCGGCAGCATCAGGAAAACGATGTACATCAACGGCACCAGCCATTTTCTCGGGTGAGCCATGTTATTGCTCCTCGTTGCGCATCATCACGGTATAGAAAACCCAGCAGATCAGTAACACCACCAGGAAGTAGATCAGCGACATAGCCGCCGCCGGTCCCAGGTCGAACTGGCCGAGCGCGATCTTGACCAGGTCGATCGACAGGAAGGTTGTCGTATTGCCGGGCCCGCCGCCGGTAAGCACGAAAGGCTCGGTATATATCATGAAACTGTCCATGAATCGCAACAGAATCGCGATCGTCAGTACGCGCTTCATCTTCGGCAGCTGGATGTAGCGAAACACGGCCCAGCGGCTGGCGCCATCGATGTGCGCCGCCTGGTAATAGGCGTCTGGAATCGAACTCAGTCCGGCGTAGCACAGCAGCACGATCAGCGAGGTCCAGTGCCAGACATCCATGACCACGGTCGTCATCCAGGCCGATACCGGCTGCCGGGTGAAGTTGTAATCGAAGCCCATCGAATTCAGCGTATAGCCGAGCAGGCCGATATCGGGCAGCGCAAAGATATTCCACATCGCGCCGACCACGTTCCACGGGATCAGCAACGGCAGCGCCATCAGCACCAGGCAAACCGATACCCAGGGTCCCTTGCGCGGCATCGTCAGCGCGACGCCGATGCCCAGCGGTATCTCGATTGCGAGTATCATGCCGGTGAACATCAGCTGGCGGCCGAGCGAGGCGTGGAAGCGATCGGAGCGCAGCACCTGCTCGAACCAGGTGGTACCCTCCCAGAAAAAGGCGTTGTTGCCGAAGGTTTCCTGGAACGCATAGTTGACCACGGTCATCAGGGGTATAAACGCGTTGAATGCGACCAGCACCAGTACCGGCACCACCAGCCACCAGGCTTTCGGGTTGACGGTCTTGTTCATGATGCCTGCCCGCCGACGAACCAGTCGTTGTGGTAGATGCGCGTGAACTCGGGGTCGAAGCTGATTTTCGGGCTCTCCGACGGAATGCGCTCGTCCTCGCTGACCACCATCTTGATTTTCTCGGCCTCGTGCAGCGCGGTCACGACCTGGTAGCGGCCGAGATCCTCGATTTTTTCGATCTCGACCGGGATGCCTTCTTCCGCAAAGCGCACAAATTCCGGACGCACGCCGACCTCGAGTTTGCCTTCGAGATCGGCGCGCGCCGGATAAGTGGTGCTGAGGAGATGGTTGTGAAACACGGGCTGCCCGTCATCCAGCGTGCAGGGCAATACGTTCATCCCCGGCGAGCCGATGAAGTAGCCGACGAAGGTATGATTGGGATGATTGAACAGCTCTACCGGAGTGCCGACCTGAACTACCGTGCCGTCGAACATGACCACTACCTTGTCGGCGAAGGTCAGCGCCTCGACCTGGTCGTGGGTGACGTAAATCATGGTTACCCCGATTTGCTGGTGCAGTTGTTTCAGTTTCGAGCGCAGCTGCCATTTCAGGTGCGGGTCGATAACGGTCAACGGCTCGTCGAACAGGATGGCGTTGACGTCTTCGCGCACCAGCCCGCGGCCGAGAGAGATTTTCTGTTTACCGTCTGCGGTCAGCCCCGACGCACGGTTCTGCAGGCTGGCGCCCAGGTCGAGCATTTCGGCTATCTGCTGCACGCGCTCCCTGACGACGGGCTCTGCGGTGCCCCGGTTGCGCAACGGGAAGGCGAGGTTGTCGTAAACTGTCATCGTGTCGTAGACGACCGGGAACTGGAATACCTGGGCGATATTACGCTCCGAAGTCGGCAGATGGGTAATGTCGTGGCCGTCGAACAGGATCCTGCCCTCCGAGGGCTCGAGCAAGCCGGAAATGATATTCAGCAGCGTGGTTTTGCCGCATCCCGAGGGTCCCAGCAATGCGTAGGCGCCGCCGTCTTCCCAAACCTGGTCGACCTCCTTTAGCGCGTAAACCGGTTCCTGATCGGATGGATGCGGGTAGGCGTGCCGGACATTTTTGAATTCGATTTTTGCCATGGTGGGTTTACTCGGCTGCTTGACCTCCGATCAGGTTTTCCTGGGCATCGAAATAGAGGCAGCGTTCGGGGTCAAAATAGAATCGCGCCTTTTCGCCGTATTCGTAACTATGGATTCCGTGGGCCTCGCTGACCCAGTTGTTGCCGGCGATATTGACGCGGACGATGCTGACGGAACCGCTGATTTCAGCGATCTGCACTTCGCCGTCCACTTCGACGCCGCCACCCCGCGGTAACAAATGATGCGGACGCAGCCCGATCTTGTATTCGCCGTCCGGTATTGCTCTGAGCCGGTCGGGAAGATCCCAGCTTACGGATTCGCCGAGGAGAACCCGGGTGCCGCGTTTCTGGACCGAGGCCGTGTTGACCGGAGGATCGGAAAATACCTTTGCGCTTTCCAGCGAGTCGGGGTGGCGGTAAATCGTTGACGTCGGTCCGAACTGAACCACGCGCCCTTCGTTCAGCGTTGCGGTATAGCCCCCCAGCATCAGCGCCTCGAGCGGTTCGCTGGTGGCGTAGACCACGGTGGCGCCAGCGTCGGCAAACATCCTCGGCAATTCGTCGCGTAATTCCTCGCGTAGCTTGTAATCGAGGTTGGCAAGCGGCTCGTCGAGCAGCACCAGCTCGGCACCCTTGACCAGGGCTCGCGCGAGCGCGGTACGCTGTTGCTGACCGCCGGAGAGTTCGCTAGGTAGCCGCTTCAGCATCGGCGTGAGCTTGAGCAGGTCGGCAAACTGATGCACCCTGGCGTCGATCTCCGCCCTGGGCAGGCCTGCGACCTTTAGCGGCGATGCGATATTGTCGTATACCGAGAAACTGGGGTAATTGATAAAGGCCTGGTAGACCATCGCCACGCTGCGTTTCTGCACCGCAACGCCGGTTACGTTTTTGCCGCCGGCCCAGACTTCCCCGGTGGTCGGTTTTTCGAGCCCCGCCATCAGCCGCATTAGCGTGGTTTTACCGCTTAGCGTGGTGCCGAGCAGGATGTTGAATTTGCCGGGCTCGAGCGACAGGCTGGTCTCGTATATGTGGACGTCGGCGCCGACGCGAAAGCTCACCTTACGCAGTTCGATCGCCATACCGAGACTCCTCTGGATGGTGATCGAGCGCCGCAGTGCCGGCGATTTCGAGCCGGACATTTTTTGATGCGCACAGGGCGGTCGCCTCGTCGGAGATGCCCGAGTCGGTAACCAGTATGTCGATGTCGGAAATATCGCCGATACGTATCGGCGCGCGGCGTTCGAACTTCATCGAATCGGTGACCAGGATGACCGCATGGGCGCGGCGGATGATAGCCTGGGCGACGCGCACCTCGCGCAGGTCATAATCGAAAAACTCGCCATCGCTGTCGATCGCCGAGCAGCCGATAACGGCGTAGTCCAGCTTGAACTTTTCGATGAATTCCTCGGCGCTGGAGCCGACGATGCCGCCGTCGGACCGGCGAATACTGCCGCCGGCGATCATGACTTCCAGCCCGCGCGACGGCCACAGCATGCTGGCGACATTCATGTTGTTGGTGATCACCAGCATGCCCTTGCGATTGACCAGGTGTTCGGCGACGCGCTCGGTCGTCGTGCCAATCGTGATGAACAGCGATGCGTTATCCGGAATGAGATCGGCGGCGCGCTGCGCAATTTCATCCTTTTCTTCGGCCATTAAAATCTTGCGTGCGCCGTAGCCAAGGTTTTCGACATTGTCCTTGATGCTCGCGCCGCCGTGAACGCGCTGCACCAGTTCCAGGTCGTAGAGCTGGTTCAGATCGCGGCGGATGGTCTGTGGGGTAACTTTCAGGTAAGCGGAGAGCTCGTCGACCTGAACCGATCCGTGTTGGCGGATGAACTCCATGATCGAGTGCTGCCGACGGCTGATTTCAGTGCTCATTGCGGTTTCAGGAATCAGTATTCAAGAAAACGGGAGAAAAGGCAGGCGGTACCCCTGCGGGCACCGCCTTGCCTAACCACACCCTGCGAGCGTTAGTTGCTCCAGCGCTTGACCAGCTCGTCGTAGTTGACGGTTTCACCCTTGGGCTTCTCGTTGACCTTGGCCTTGGGGGAACCCGGCTGATTCAGCCAGTAGGAGGCTTCGCGCTCCTGGTTCAGGCGCGGTCCACAGCCACCGTAAGTACCGGCCTTCTCGTCTGCCGACTGCATCCGGGCCATAACCAGGTCCATTTCGGAAGCCAGCCGGTCCATGGCCTGCTGCGGCGTAAACGCTCCGGAATTGACGTCTCCAATTTGCTGCCACCATATTTGCGCCAGCTTCGGATAATCGGGTACGTTGACGCCGGTTGGCGACCAGAGCACGCGGTCCGGGGAGCGGTAAAATTCCACCAGTCCGCCAAGGTTCGGTGCACGGTCGGTGAACGATTGATGCCGAATCGTGCTGTCGCGAATAAAAGTCAGGCCGACATGGCTCTTCTTCGCGTCGACGGTCTTCGATACGACGAATTGTGCATACAGCCAGGCCGCCTTGCGACGGTCCACCGGGGTGGACTCGAACAGCGTCCAGGAACCGGCATCCTGGTAACCGAGTTTCTGGCCCTGCACCCAGTAAGGCCCGTGCGGGGACGGAGCCATGCGCCACAGCGGTTTACCGTTGGCGTCGACGGTATTATTACCCTCGCTTTTCGGGGCTACCATGGAGGCGGTGAATGCGGTATACCAGAAGATCTGCTGCGCGACGTTGCCCTGGGATAATGCCGGCAACGACTGGTAGAAATCGTAGCTTGCGGCACCCGGAGGGGCGTATTTGCGCAGCCATTCGTCCCATTTACGAATCGCGTAGACCGCGGCCGGGCCGTTGACGGCGCCGCCACGGGTCACCGACGCGCCGACCGGGTTACAGCTGCCCTTCTCCATGCGGATGCCCCATTCGTCGACCGGGATACCGTTCGGCAGGCCCTGATCGCCCGCGCCGGCCATCGACAGCCAGGCATCGGTCATGCGCCAGCCGAGGTCGGGCGCGCGCTTGCCGTAGTCCATGTGGCCATAGACGCGAACGCCGTCGATTTCCTTGACGTGAACGGTAAAGAATTCAGCAATGTCCTCGTAGGCAGACCAGTTTACCGGCACGCCGAGCTCATAGCCGTACATGCTCTTGAATTTCTGCTTCAGATCCGCGCGGTCGAACCAGTCCTTGCGAAACCAGTAAAGGTTGGCGAACTGCTGGTCGGGCAGCTGGTAAAGTTTGCCGTCCGGCCCCGTGGTGAAGGATTTACCGATGAAATCGTCGACGTCGAGCATCGGGTTGGTAACGTCCTTGCCCTCACCGGCCATCCAGTCGGACAGGTTGACCGCCAGCTGCAGTCGCGAATGCGTGCCGATCAGGTCCGAGTCGTTGATGTAGGCGTCGTACAGGTTGCGCTGGGTCTGCATCTGGGTCTGCACCGCCTGTACCACCTCTCCCTCGCCGAGTAGCTGGTGGTTAACCTTGATCCCGGTGATCTCCTCGAACGCTTTTGTCAGAGTCTTGGATTCGTATTCATGGGTTGGAATGGTCTCCGATAAGACATTGATCTCCATTCCCGCGAACGGTTTGGCGGCATTGATAAACCATTCCATTTCCTTCATCTGATCCGATTTGGATAGCGTCGAGGGCTGGAATTCAGTGTCGATCCATTTTTTTGCCTCAGCCGTTCCCGCGTAGGCGGATTGTGCGCTCATCGCGGCAACCGCGGCTAATAGCGCGATCTTCTTGAACATGGTAATTCCTCCGTAGTTTTTGCTTCTTGATTTCATCGACTAGCAGCGCAAATCTACGCCTGGGTTTTCAGAATGTCAATAAATCACTTTCGTTTTGTTCGGTTTTATTTTCGATTACCGTTATAATTTTCGTTTCTAATTGAAACTTGGGATGCTTTTCTGGCTGATTTCTTTCTGTTCATGCGCTTTGCGAGTCTTTATGATCACGCCATGGCGGATACCAAAAACCTGCTCATCGTCGCTCATAATCCTTCGGCCAATACGCAAAAACTGGTCGAGGCAACGCTGCGCGGTGCCCGGCACGAGGATATCGAGGGCGTCGAGGTGCGGCATATCCCGCCGCTGCAGGCCGGCCCCGAAGACGTGCTCTGGGCCGATGCGATCATTCTCGGCACCACCGAGAATTTCGGCTACATGAGCGGGGCGTTGAAGGATTTTTTCGATCGCATCTATTACCCCTGCCTCGAGCATACCGAGGCGATGCCGTTTGCGGTTTATATCCGCGCCGGGCTGGATGGCACCGGCACGAAGGTCGCCATCGGCAAGATCACCACCGGGCTGAAATGGAAGCCGGTGCAGGAAGCGATCATCCTGCACGGGGAATACCGGTCCGAGTTCGAGGCGCGGTGCGAAGAGCTCGGTATGCTGATGGCGGCGAGCCTGGAGTCGGGGATCATCTAGGTGCTGGTTGCGCCCGGGTTTATCGATCACAGGCGATGGTTGCCCGGGTGCCGGCGGTGCAGATTCCCTGCCTGCGCAGGGATGACTTCAATGCCGCGTCATTTCCGCGCAGGCGGGAATCTTATATGATGGCCGGCACCGCAATAGTATCCCCGCCCATTCGGGGATGATTCGAACTTTAACGGGGATTCAGCATGGGTAAATTTGAAAACAGGAAGGCGATCGTGCTGGGAGGCACCTCCGGGATCGGTCTCGCCACCGCCGAAATGCTGCGCGACGGGGGTGCCGAGGTCATCGCCGGTAGCCGTCACGAATGCGCGATCGACGGCATCGACTGCGTACAGATCGATGTGCTCGACCGCGCGGCGCTCGGCGCGCTTTTCGCAAAGCACAGCGGTTTCGACTACCTCGTCAACGCGGCGACCGGAGGTCCGCGCGCGATCGGGCCGTTCCTGGAAATGGACCTCGACGGATTTCAGAATTCCTTCGCCAAGCTGTGGGGGTACGTCAACAGCGTGCGCCTCGGGGTTCCGCAGATGTCACCGGATGGCGCCGTGGTGTTGTTCAGCGGTTATCCGGCGCGCAAGTACCGGCCGGGCACGCTCGCGATTGGCAGCGTCGGTGGCAGCGTCGAAGCCTTTATCCATCTCGTCGCCAACGAGATCAGCCCGGTACGCATCAACGGCGTCTGCCCCGGTTTGATAGACACCCCCATGTCGACGCTGGAGGGTGACGCGCGCCGTGAATACTACGAAAAGGGAACCCGTGGTCACCTGATACCGCGCCCGGGTACCGCGGAAGAATGCGCAGCCGGCGCAATCTTCCTGCTCGAAAACGAATTCGTTACCGGCACCATCATCGATATCGACGGCGGCGCGATCGTCACATGAGCTGCGTAAAACTGAGCCGGGTGCTGGCAGGTGATACGCCTGGCCGCAGCACCGAGCTGTACTATTACCGCGTCGGGCCGACCGACGCCGGCGTCAAGGTTTACCTGCAGGCGGCGTTGCACGCGGACGAGCAACCCGGAATCCTGGTCCTGCATCATTTGCTGTCGCTGTTGCGCGCCGCCGACGAAGCCGGTGAACTCGATGCAAGTTTCGTATTGTTTCCGATGGTCAATCCGCTCGGCATGGGGGATATCGAATTCGGACGCCACCAGGGTCGCTACGACCGCGGCACCGGGATCAACCATAATCGCCGCTGGCCGTCACTCTACGACGCGCTGGGCGCGAGCCTCGCCGACAGGCTGGGCGCGGATGCCGCCGACAACGTCGCGCTGGTGCGCGCGGCGCTGCGCGACTGGGCCGATGCGCTGCCGCAGAATACCGCCTTCGAGCAATGGCGTCATTGCATTATCGGCGAGGCCTGCGATGCCGACTATGTTTTCGACCTGCATTGCGATAACGACGCGCTGGTGCATATTTTCAGCGTCCCGCAGCTTGCGGACAACATGCAGCGGCTTGCCGACTGGACCGGCGCCGCCGCGACGATGCTCGCCGAGGACAGCGGCGGTGGATCCTTCGACGAAGTCTGGCCGGCCGTCTGGCTGCGCCTCGCGCGCGAATGCCCGCAAAAGCCGATACCGCTGCCGGTGGTTTCGTGCACGCTGGAATACCGGGGCGAGTTCGATACCTTCGATGAATTGAACCGGCGCGACGCCGAGAATCTTTATGGCTACTTCCAGGCAGAGGGATTGATCGGCGGCAAGGCGCGGGGCCGGCGCGGTCAGGCGCCGGCGCCTACCGACCTGCGCGCTACCGAAATGCTGCGCGCGCCACGCGCCGGACTGCTCGCTTATTGCGTCGAGCTGGGCGACGAGGTCAACAAGGGCGATCGCATTGCGGACCTGGTTGTGCTCGATGGCGACGCGGCATTTGTCGAACGCTTGCCGGTGTTGGCGGGAACCAGCGGTCGAGTCATTTCACGGGCGATTACCAAGTACGTTTGGCGCAACGCCAACGTCGCCAAAATCGTCGGCACCGAGGTCCTCGAATCGCGTGTCGGTAACCTGCTCAGCGACTAGTTCGAATCCGGGTCCTGGGTCCAGCCGGATGCCGGCAGGTGCTCGTCGGCGTGCAGCCAGTCGACTTTTTCTTCGAGGAAGCTGTGGTTTTGCGGCGGCAATCGTTCAGGCTGATCGAACAGGCCGAGCTGCAGATGAATTTCGTCGGGGCGTTGCGCATTTTCGTAGGCGACCGGTGAACCGCATTGCCCGCAAAAACTGCGGGTCACGCCATCGGCGGTAGTGTAGCGATTGGGCATTGCTCCGGTAAACACGACCTGGTCTGGACGAAAACCAGCGAAGGTCGTCATCACCGAACCGCTGGCGCGTCGGCAGGACTCGCAGTGGCAATGGCCCACCCAGTCGGAGGCGCCATTTATTTCGAACCTGATCGCCCCGCAATAACAGTGCCCGCTCAGTTTGGCATCTTTCATGGTTGACTCCGCGCTTTGCCGAATATTAATCCGCCGATCTTGCGGAGTCGATAAAATAATATTTCACGGCCACCGTGCCCCTGTTAACATATCCTGCGCTCTGCGGGTCGACAACCAGGCGGTTGTAATGCTGGAGGAGGACCAGTTCAGGCGCGACTCAATGACGACATAATCGGGAGGCTTCAAATGTTAAGAAATAAAATAATTGTGGCGGCAATATCGGCCTTTTTCGCGTTGAATACTGCCCAGGTGATCGCGGCCGAAATGCTCACCAAGCTCGGCAAGGGCGAAGGCCAGGTAGACATCGTCGCCTGGCCCGGCTATATCGAACGCGGCGAAACCGACGCCAGCTTTGACTGGGTGACGAAATTCGAGAACAGCACCGGGTGCAAGGTCAACGTCAAGACCGCCAATACCTCGGACGAAATGGTCGCGTTGATGAACGAAGGCGGCTTCGACCTCGTCACGGCATCGGGCGACGCTTCGTTGCGCCTGGTCGCGGGCAAGCGCGTACAACCGGTCAATGTGAACCTGGTGCCAAGCTGGAATACGGTGGACAAGCGCCTGCAGAATGCACCGTGGCATACCGTCGACGGGGTACATTACGGAGTTCCCTACATGTGGGGACCCAACGTACTGATGTATGACACCCGGGCTTTCAAAAAGGCTCCGGACAGCTGGAGTGTCGTATTCGAGGAAACCATGCTCGACGACGGCAAGTCCAACATGGGCCGGGTACAGGCCTACGATGGCCCTATTCATGTTGCCGATGCGGCCAATTACCTGATGTATCATCGCAAGGATCTCGGTATCAAGAATCCCTACGAACTGAGCGAGGACCAGTACAAGGCGGCGCTCGATCTTCTGCGGCAACAGCGTAAGCTGGTGTCGCGCTACTGGCACGATGCTTTCATCCAGATGGATGATTTCAAGAACGAGGGTGTCGTCGCTTCGGGATCCTGGCCGTTCCAGGTCAACCTGTTGCAGGCCGACAAACATCCGGTTGCCTCGACCATTCCCATGGAGGGCGCCACCGGGTGGGCCGATACCACGATGATGCACGTCGACGCGAGTCATCCTAACTGTGCCTACCTGTGGATGGAGCATACGCTGTCTTCCAATTTACAGAGCGATTTGTCGGTCTGGTTCGGCGCCAACCCGAGCGTGCCGGCAGCCTGTACCGATGGTCGTGGCATGCAGAACGCCGCAGGCTGTAGCGCCAACGGGCTCGACGATTTCGAGAAAATCAGGTTCTGGACTACACCGGTCTCGAAATGTAAAACGCAGGGCAGCTGCGTTCCTTACTACCGTTGGGTGTCAGACTATATCGGCGTCATCGGCGGACGCTGAGCGGGCGGTTTCATCGCTAACCCGGTGTCCATCGCTCGCGGTGGACAGCGTGAATTCAGGGCCTCGATAATCGAATGACGACCGCCGTTTCGTTTGCAAAAGTCTCGCGTCATTACGGCGAGGTCAGGGCCATGGACGAGGTCGACCTCGAGGTTTTCGAGGGCGAATTCTTCGCCATGCTGGGGCCTTCTGGCTCGGGTAAAACCACCTGCCTGCGGCTGGTTGCCGGTTTCGAGCAGCCGACCTCGGGCCATATCGAGATTTTCGGCCAGACTGCCGAGGGCGTGCCGCCGTTTCGCCGCAACGTCAACACGGTGTTTCAGGATTACGCGCTGTTCCCTCACTTGAACGTTATCGACAACGTCGCTTACGGTCTGATGATCCGCGGAGTCGGCAAGGCCGAGCGCTACAGAACCGCCGACGAAGCGCTCGAACTGGTGGCGCTGCCGGGTCTCGGCAAGCGCCGCGCCGGTGAGCTCTCGGGCGGACAAAGGCAGCGCGTGGCGCTGGCGCGCGCGCTGGTCAACAAGCCCAGGGTGTTATTGCTCGACGAGCCGCTCGGCGCGCTCGACCTGAAATTGCGCGAACAGATGCAGGAAGAGTTGAAAAACCTGCACCGGCAGCTCGGCATTACCTTTATCTTCGTAACCCACGACCAGAACGAAGCCCTGTCGATGGCCGACAGGGTAGCCTTGTTCAACCAGGGCAGGGTGATCCAGGTTGGCACGCCGCGGGAAATCTATCGTCGTCCGAGATCGCGTTTCGTCGCCGATTTTGTCGGCTCGTCCAATGTTTTACCACCGGATTTCGTCGTCGACATCGCTGGTGAGCGCAAGTGGGCCAGCCTGCGGCCCGAGGCGATAAAGCTGGCGTCTACGGGCGGTCGCGAGGTCAGCGTCATCGGCAGCAGTTTTCTGGGCGGCACCACGCGACTCGCGCTAGAACTCGATGGCCTGCGACTGCATGCGCTGGTTCCGTCGGCAGCGGCGATACCGCAACCAGGACAACGGCTGCGCGTCGATTGGAATCCAGACGATATGCATTTGATGGAGGACGACATTTGAATTTACCGGTCGGCGTGATTTCGCCGGGCAGGCAAAGCCTGTTGCGGGGCGTAGCCGATACCCTTTGGCGCCATCCGCGGCTGTTGCTGCTGCTGCTGCTGGCGCCGCCCGTTTTATGGCTGGGCGTGATCTACCTCGGCTCGCTGGCCGCGCTGCTGGTGCAGAGCTTTTTCTCGATCGACGAGTTTTCCGGACTGATCAATTACGAATTTACCCTCAAGACTTATCGAGAGCTATTGATTCCGGCCAATCTCGATATTATCCTGCGCACCGTTTCGATGGCTGCGGCGGTGACCCTGGCCGCGGTCGTCGTCGCTTTTCCGATCGCCTACTACGCGGCGCGTTACGCGCGTGGCAGGTGGAAGGCTGCATTTTATATCGGCGTCATGCTGCCGCTATGGTCCAGTTACCTGGTAAAGATTTACGCGTGGAAACTGGTGCTCGCGCGGGAAGGCATCCTGACCTGGTTATTCGGCAAGCTGCACCTGACCTGGTTGCTCGATGCCTACCTGTCGATCCCGCTAGTCGGCGGGAATTCGCTTTCGGTCAGCTATACCGGCACCTTTCTCGTGTTTCTGTACGTGTGGCTGCCGTTCATGATTTTGCCGCTGCAGGCCGCGCTCGAGCGCGTGCCATCGAGTTTGCTCGAGGCGTCAGCCGATCTCGGCGCCGTGCCACGGCAGACCTTCCGCCAGGTCGTGCTGCCGCTGGCGTTGCCGGGAGTGATTGCGGGATCGATCTTCACGTTTTCGCTGACGCTCGGGGATTACATTATTCCGCAAATCATCGGCTCGTCGAGACTGTTTATCGGCCAGGCGGTTTACACCCACCAGGGGACCGCGGGCAACATACCGCTCGCCGCGGCGTTTGCCGTGGTTCCGATCGTCATCATGGGCATTTACCTGTGGATGGCGAAACGTGCGGGGGCTTTCGATGCGCTCTGACGGCAATATCGGCGCTCCGCTAGGGCTCAGGATCGCGGCTTCCGCCGGACTCCTGTTCCTGCATCTGCCGATCCTGCTGATATTCATTTACGCATTCACCACCGAGGAAAGAAGTTATCAGTGGCCGCCGCCGGGGTTGACGATAAAGTGGCTTGCCGTGACCTGGAACCGGCCGGACATCTGGGAAGCCCTGGCGCTGTCGGTAAAGGTCGCCACGGTGTCGACCCTTATCGCGCTGGTGCTGGGAACGCTGTGTGCCGCGGCGGTGTCGAGGACGCGATTTTTCGGTCGCGAAACGATTTCGCTGATGGTGATTCTGCCGATAGCCCTGCCCGGGATTGTTACCGGCATCGCGCTGCGCTCGGCCTTCAACCTGTCCGACATCCCGTTTTCGACCTGGACCATTATTCTCGGTCATGCCACGTTTTGTGTGGTCGTCGTCTACAACAATGCCGTGGCGCGCTTTCGCCGCACCTCGGCCTCGCTGATCGAGGCATCGATGGATCTCGGTGCCGATGGTTTCCAGACCCTGCGTTACGTGATCATGCCGAATATCGCCACCGCGCTGCTGGCGGGCGGCATGCTGGCCTTCGCGCTGTCTTTCGACGAGGTCATCGTGACGACCTTCACCGCCGGCCAGCAGCAGACCCTGCCGATCTGGATGCTCGAGGAACTGGTGCGCCCGCGCCAGCGACCGGTGACCAACGTCGTCGCGATGGTCGTCGTGCTGGTTACCTTCCTGCCTATTCTCGGCGCCTTCTACCTGACCCGCGACGGCGATCAGATTGCAGGCGGTGGCAAGTGACCTGTTGCATGGCGCAAGCCATGCAACGAGTCATCCCGGAAATTGCGCAGCAACTATCCGGGATCTTGTCGAGCTGCCATGGTTCGAATCGAGGGTCGATAAGATCTCCCCGTGCGCGGGGATGACGTCAACGAGGCTCGGTGGTCGGGTTTATTTCGAAGAGGAATTCATGACGAACTCCTCGAGTTGCTTGTCGATGCCGAGGACGTGCAGTTTGAGCCACTGGTAGAGAAAATCGGACAGGGATACCTGCAGCGCCCGATGCAGCGTCGGGTCCGTTTCCAGCATCGCCTCGAGCTCCTCGCGAAAACGGTCGTGAGCGTCGATATGTTCGGCGGCGTGCGGGTACTCGAGTTCCAGCATGTAGGCCTCCTCGAGAATGAAATGATGCTCCGCGTAGAGCTTGAGCCGGGTCAGGATTTCGGGATCGAAGGGTTCCTCCTTGATTTTTTCGATCAGTTCGAACAAAACCTGGTGCTGGGTGTCCTGCCAGATGAGGTCGCTGGTTTTCTGCATGCGCCGATTTCAGCAAAGTCGCCGTATGGTCATAAGTAACAACAATGAACCTTTGTTCGGCGTTGGTCAAGGGGCCCCCGCCGCTGTGCGGGCATCGACGGCGTCAAGTCCAGCGTGGCGGATTACTCCGTTTCGGGGTTGAATGACATGATCGAGATGGCTTCGCTGATCAGCGGTTTGGCCCGCTCGTGATCGTTATACAGGAACAGCGTGTATGCGTCGGCCATTTCGTTTCGGTGCATCCCGATCAGTAATCCGTTCCGGTAGTCGGCCGCAAATTCGGGTCGAACGTCGAACGCTGCGGCCGCCGCCCAGTTGGCGTTAAAGCTCTTTTTCGCTTCGGCTTCGGAGAATGTGCTGCTGGATGTGTCGCTGCCGACCGACAGGCGATTGGTTATCGATTCGAACAGCAGCGGGAACAGGTGGTTTGGCTCCGGAGCCGCGTTATGTGGATCGTTGTATTCGATGGCGATCCGGTTGAGCGGCCGCACGATGAAGCGCAGCTCCAGCGCCCCCGACTCGTGCTTCATTGCGTGTTCGTATGGCAGTACCGGGTTAGCTCGGATCGGTATGTCGGTGTAACTTTGCCGGGTCTCGATACGCAGGCCGGATTCGAGCAGGAGCCGGTCGAACGCTTCCCGCGTGGTTTTGTCGATTGCGGCGGCGGTTTGCGATGACAGTGACAGCGCCAGGACAAGTGCGAGACGATATGTCGCTCTCATGACAGGTCCGGATCCCATTGCCTGAGCATGTCCCTGGCGATTTGCGCCCAGCTTTCCTCCGGTTGCAGGGTCAGGAAATGCTGCAGGTCGGCGATTGCTCGCTGCCGGTCTCCGAGGGCCTCGTAGGTCGACGCGCGATTGAAGTAGGCGGCCGGTACCTCGGGTTCGAGTTCGATGCAGCGGTTGAAGTCCGCCAGTGCCAGTGCGTATTTTTCAGCCTCGAAGTTAATACCGCCTCGATTGAAATACGCCGCAACAAACCCGGGGTCGATTTCGAGCGCGCTGTCGAGATCGCGCAGGGCGTCTTCGATGCGCCTGAACTGTCGCAATGCCTGCGCGCGGTTGGTCAGCAGTATCGGGTCGTGTGGGTTCAACTCGACGGCCCGGTTAAGATCGGCCAGGGCGAGGCTGGTTTGGCGTTGTTGCATAAACAGGCTGGCCCTGATACCCAGCAGCATGGCGTCTTCGGGGTGCTTGCCGATCGCCGCATGCAGGGTTTCCAGGGCCAGCCCTGCGCGTCCCTCGTCGAGATGCTGGAGCGCGACCTGTGCCATTTTCTGCGCGCTCAGGTCGGCATGCGGATCGTTTCCGCGATGCGCTCCCGAGTTTACAGGCCGTGGCGGAGCCTCGAGAAATGCCTGCAGTTCCTTGCTTTGCTGTTCGCTGTTGTCAACGGCAACATTGCCGCTGTCACAACCGAGGACGGCAAGGGACAGCATCCCTGCCGTCAACCAACCGGTTAAGCCCGTCAAACCCCGTCGTTTCACGCTTATTGCTTGTCTTTGCTGTATGCCTGCAGCATCTTGTTCATCAGTTCGATGTGCTGCGCGTCGGTCAGCCTGCCGGGCTCGGCTACCTTGGCCCATAGCTCGGCGTTGGTCATTTCCCGATGACATCCCATGCACAACCCGGTGCGATCCATGGCATCCCGGGTTTCCTGCGGCAGGGCGCGGGACAGCGGCCAGTGACTGCCGACCGTTTGCACCTGCTGGCCGTCCTTGATGATAGCCGACAGGTCGAAATCCAGCGCTTCGATCTTCTGGATCTGGATCTGGTAGTTCGACGGTATGGGTTTCCCGGTACGCTGATCGATCAGGTCCTCGATCACGTTTTCGGTGTAACGCAGCTGGAACACGCCGCCGGAGATGCCGTAACCCTGGGCTTTCGGGTTATCGTGGCAGCTTTCGCAGGTACGCGCCTTGCGCTGCGCCGAGTGCGGCTGCACCGGCGCCATGTCGATCCCCAGCGGGGTGCGCTCCTGCCCGAGTTCCTTCTGTTCGTCGTGGGCCAGCGCGATCTGGTTGTGCGCCACGGTGCGGCCATCGCGTGCGCGCACGGTCCAGATGACCTGGCAGCCGGGCATCAGCGGGGTAACCCGTCCCTCGCCGTTGATCCCGAGCACCGGCTCTTCCCAGCGCAGGTAAGAGCGGGTTTCGCTGACCTTGCCCGGGCTCTTGATGCCGCTGACGCCGAGCGGCGATTCGGCGGTGGAGCCGTCGGGATTGCGCACGGAGCCGGAGGCAATCCAGTCGGTATCCATCTTCGGCTTGCCGTCCTTGTCGTTACCGTAGTCGACATCGACGTGGCAACCGTAGCACTGTGGCACCCAGGAGGCGTGACAGGCGTAGCACTCGAGGCTCTCGGCGTGCTTCTTGACGCTCGCCATCGCCACCAGCGCCGCCGAATTTCTGAACGAATCGTCCAGCGTCAGCTGTTTCAGCAACGGCACCTGGAAATCGTTGCCGGTGGCCGAGTGCATGATGACCTTGTCGCCGTCCCTGACGACGTTGCCGTAGGGATTGCCGCGGGCGCTCAGCAAATAGCCGTCCTTCCTGTCGTAAGTCGTCGCGAAGGCCGCGGTCTCCCGCAGCAGGCTGTCGGCCAGGCCGCGCGGCGAGTTGCCGATGTCCTGGGCAAACTCCTCGCCATGACCCAGCGGCAGTTCCCACGGGTACATGTCGGGCGTGCCGTGACAATCCTGGCACTCGACCTCGACCTGCGCCAGCGTGGTGCCCGGAATGTTGCCGTCGCCGTGCATATCGATGGTGGTATGGCAGTCCTGGCACAGTAAACCGCCCTCGGGATTTTCCGGGCGGCTCTTGATCTGGTGATGCAGGTCGTCGGAGATAAACAGGTAATTCTTGGTGTGCAGCGGGGGCTGTTTGCCACCGGTCGGTGTATACGGCGAACCGTAAGGGAATTCCATCAAACCCTGGTAGGTGACGCCGATGCGCTTGCCGCGATTGTGGCAGGAATTACAGGTTTCGACCGGAATACCCGAATAGGTGATGTCGCCGACGGTCACCTTGGACTTGCGCGTCGCCTGGATCTGATGCGTCAGCATGTGGCCTTTTTGCGTCTTGTCGATGGTCGGGTCGCCGCCCTCGTAAATGCCCTCGTTGCCGTAGGGGATGTGGCAGGCCGAGCAGCCCTGGCCGCGGTAATCGCCGCGCCGCTCGCGTCCCTTGACGGTGACGTGACAGCGCTGGCACTGCTGGCGCTGGTAGGTGAAGCCGGCCAGTTTCGGATCCTTTTCGATTTCTTCGACGCTGGGCTGCGGAATCTGCTCGAGTGCGGTCGGGAACTGGTCCTGGTGCGCGGCGATCATGTCCTTCATGTAGGCCTTGTAGGCGTCGGTGCCGACGCTCGGGACCTGGCCGTCGCTGTCGTTGACGGCATAATTACCCCAGGGCACCTTGTGGTCTTGCACTTCCGGAATGCCCCAGGTATGCAGGTTACCCTGGATCTTGCCGGCCTCGGTGTTCATCAGGGATTTCTCGAGGCGTTCCTCGTAACCCGCGTGGCAGGCGCTCTGCCCGCAGGTGAACTTGTTGATGTCCATCGCGCCCGGATCGGGGTAGAAGGTCTGCGGCCCGCGGAACTGCACCAGCGACTGCGGCGAACCCTTGTGCGCGGCCTCGATCTCGGTCGCGGTCGGGTCGCCGCCGTGGCATAGCACGCAGCCCTCGGGATCGCCGTGCGTGGCGCTGATCGATTTGATCATGATCATCATCGTGCTGTTGTCGTCGCGAATATCCTCGATGCCGTTGTGACAGGCGATACAGCCCGAGTCGGCCGCGAGCGCGGTACCGGCGCCGAGGCCGAACAGTTGCAGGAATAAAATTGCCCCGATAGTGCTGTAGAACCTACTCATGTTTGGCCCCTTATGGCTAGCCATGGTTTTTTATTTTGCCCATCCGCGAGCGTGCGCAACTCACCGATCAAGGGAGGGTATAGGCGACCGACTGGTATTTAAATGATCCATGTCAAGTCGGCGCCTGACTCATGTCAATAAGGCTACTCTTTTGAATAACCGCACCATTGCGGTGCAATCACCGCGAGGTAAAAGCCTGCCGGGAAGTCAAAAAGTCATTACGGCGCCCGCACGGTCCGCGCGGCGGCGCAGTCGTTCAGGTTTTGCTGAACTCTCGGCAGGCGCTATCGAGGCCGCGCAGCGTGTCCTCGAGGTCCTGCGCGGTGTGCGCGGTGGACACGAAGCGCCGCACCCCCGGCAGCACGTACTGCCCCTGCTGCATCAGCAGGGTATCGAGTCGGCGCATCGACTCCTGGTCGCTGGCGAGCACGTCACCCTGGTTGCGCGGGGTCTTCTCCATGAACAGGATCTGCCACAGCGAGCCGGTGTGCTCGGCGATCGCCGGGATCCCGTGCCGGTCGAGAATCTGTTGCGTCTCGCGGCACAGGTCGTCGGCGAAGCCGTTCATGCGCTCGTAAACGCCGGGCTTGCCGAGCTCGTCGAGCATCGCCATGGTCGCGGCGGCGGCTACCGGGTTGCCGTGCAATGTGCCGTTGAAATAGGTATACCCCTGCCGACCCTTCAGCCGCGGATCGGACAGGCCGATGACGTCGGCGCGTCCGGCGATACAGGACAGCGGTCCGCCGCCGCCGACGACCTTGCCGTGCGTGGACAGGTCGGGCCTGACGTCGTACCACTGCTGCGCGCCGCCGTAGCACAGGCGAAACCCGGTGACGACCTCGTCCAGGATGAACAGCATGTCGTACTCGTCGCAGAGGGCGCGGACGCCGTGCAGAAATTCGGGTCGCGCGGGGATGATACGCTGCACCGGTTCGGCAATGATCGCGGCGATATCGTCGTGATGTTCGGCGACGATCCTGCGCAGCATGTCGAGATCGTTGTACGGGCAGACCAGCATCGTCGACACGGTTGCATCGGGCTGGCCGCAGGAATCCGGCACACCCTGCGGATAGGTTCCGGTTTGTTGCGGAAACGTGGATACGATCGCGTAATCGTGGTTGCCGTGGTAGGCGCCCTCGAATTTCAATATCTTGCTGCGCCCGGTGAAGGCGCGCGCCAGGCGCATCGCGTACCCGGTCGCTTCCGAGCCGGTGGTCGCGTAGGCGATTTTCTCGGCGCAGGGGATGTCGTCGACGAGGCGCTCGGCGAGCATCACCGCCACATCGTTGAGCGAGCCGAACATGTGCGCGCCGCGGTCGAGCTGTGCCTTCGAAGCCTTCACCACGGCCGGGTGAGAATGCCCGAGGATCAGCGCGCCGGCGCCGCCGACGTAGTCGATGTACTCGTTGCCGTCGACGTCCCACATGCGCGAACCCTTTCCATGCGAGTAAATCAGCCGGATATCGTCGGCCAGCGAGTAGCTGCCGAGGCCGGACCCGGGCAGCACGCGGTCGGCAATTGCGAACAGCGCGCGTTGTTTCGAGCTGGCGGATGAATTTTTAGTTGCGATTGATGACATGATCGAGGACTCCGGTTCAGTCGACGGCGGCTCTGAGCCACTCGTGTAACTTGTAAATGGGGAATTCATTGTTGATACCGCCCTCGGGATTCAATACCAGCGGACCGGGCCGGTAACCGCGCGAGTTCAATCCGCGCTGGATTTCCCTGACGAGATCGAGGTCTTCCTGGAAGGTCGTATCGCGATCGTTATCGATGACTTTTTGCAGCGTCGCGTCGACCTCGCCGTCGTTCGAATAAAAGCTGCGAAAGACACGCACGTCGTCGACCGCGAGCGGGCGCCAGGTAAAGCTGTTGACCACGCCGCCGGGGTAAAACTGGATCGACGAGGCCGGCCACAGGTAAAAGCTGCCGTAGTCGGCGCCGCTGATGTCGTACCAGGCCTCGTCGCTCTGCGACGCCTGCGATGTATGGTGCAATACCTGGATATCGCCGTAGGGCGCGATCGAGTAGGAACTCGGATCGATGATGCCCTTGGCGAACGACGGGTGACAATGGCTGCAGTGATAGCACTCGTTGTAGTTTTCCACCGCGACGAACCAGTTGCAGCCCTCGTCGGCGGTATGGTGGTAGGCATACTTGCGCTGTTCTACGTCAGGGCAAAGCTTCAGCATCTCTGCGCGGATACCGGGATAGGTTTCATCCATGTCGCGACAGTCCGGGTCTAGATTGATGAACAGGAAACCGAGAAAGTTCTCCAGCCTGATTTCGGTCAGGCAGATCTTCGACGCTTCGAACCCCGGCACCTTGTTGGCGTGTGGCGCCGCCTTCAGATTGCCCTTCAGGTCGTAAGACCAGGCGTGGTAGGGGCAGACCAGCAGCTTCCGGTTGCCGCTGCCGTCGGCGAGCCGGTGCCCGCGATGCTGGCAGACGTTGTAAAACGCCCTCAGCTTGCCGTCGCGATCGTACGTGATGACGATGTCCTGGTCGTAGATTTCGAGCGTCAGGTAGTCGCCGGGCCTGCGCAGCTGGCTAGAATGGCAGGCCAGCAGCCAGTTCCTGTAAAAGACTTCATCGACGATACGCCGGAAAAGATCGCGATCGGTAAAATACTTCGCGTCGAGACCCAACACCGGGCCGTGCTCCGTGACCGGTTGCGGATCAGGATTCGTCATAAATGTTTTCCTCCCAGCGGGCAGAATGAAACGCCTCGACAGCCGCGTTTGCCGCGTCGCCGCCGCGCACCACCAGCAGCGCGCACAGGCTCTCGAGTAGCGCGGTCACGGCCGTATTGGAATGAAAAAACTGCGGGGTATGGGTTGGCGACACCAGGCCGAGGTCCGCCTCGCGGCATAGCGTCGACGCGCTGCTGTCGGTAATTCCGATTATTCTGGCGCCCCGTTTTTTCGCCTGCCTGACCGCGGCCAGGGTATCGCGCCGGTAGGGCTGGAACGTCATCGCCAGCAGGCAGTCGCGTTCGTCCATGCGGATGATATCGTCCGTCGGCAGGCTGCCGTGACGCGGCGACAGGATGAAATGATCGAAGCCCATGCGCGCGACATACCAGAAGTTGTAGGCGAGCGGGTAGGCGAGTCCGAGACCGAGTACGTAAACCCGCCGCGCCTTCAGCATCCACTCGACCGCGCGCTCGAGATCCTTGATCGATTGCTGCGCGAACATTTTCTCGGTGTTGTCGAGGCAGGCCTCGGCCATGCTGCCGAACACCGCGGTGCTGCCCCCCTTGCGATCCATTTCCTGCAGCCAGCGCACGCGATCCGGCGACGAGCCGACGCCGCCGCGAACGAAATCGCGAAACCGTTCGCGCATGGCTTCGTAGCCATCGAAACCGAGGTGGCGTGCGAGGCGTACGAAACTGTTCGGATGTACGTCGGCATCCTGGGCCAGCGTACGCATCGACTGCAGGCCCACTTCGTGCGGGTGGTCGATGATGTAGCGTGCGCACAGCTGCAGCTGCCCGGGCAGTTCTTCGAACTCGGCGAGCAGACGCTCGAGTACTTCCTCCTGGGAGTGGGGCAGACCCGCCGCCATCACTTTGAGTTCCTGCTGCATTTGTGACAATTGTGCACTTGCTTTGAAGAATGATACAAGTGTATCATCGCTTTATCTTTAAACGCAACCTGCTTTTGCGGAGTCGACTCGATGCAATCGAAGGCGAAAATCGTCATCATCGGCGGCGGCGTCATGGGCTGTTCGCTGGCCTACCATTTGTGCAAGGAAGGCGAAACCGACGTCGTGCTGCTGGAAAAGGGGGAGCTGACCAGCGGATCGACCTGGCACGCGGCCGGACAGATCACCCATTCGGTCAGCCATTACAGCCTCGCCAGGATGGCCGCCTATGGCACCGATCTCTACCCGCGTCTCGAGGACGAAACCGGGCAATCCTGCACCTGGCACGGTAGCGGCAGCCTGCGCATCGCCTATACCCGGGACGAGGTCGACTGGATCAGGTATACGCTGTCGGTCGGCAAGGGCCTCGGCCACGAGATGGAGATCGTCGGCCCCGAGCGCATCGCGGAACTGCATCCTTTCTATAACCTCGAGGGCGTCAGGGCCGCGCTATATACCCCGCACGACGGCCATGTCGATCCCGCCGGGGTCGCGTTCGCGATGGCTAAAGGGGCGCGCATGATGGGCGGCACGGTGATCCGGCAGAATCGCGTTACCGGAATTACGCGAAGCGGAGACCGCTTCGTGGTGCATACCGAGCAGGGAGACATCGAGGCGGAGCGAGTGGTCAACGCCGGCGGCACCTACGCGCGCCAGGTCGGCGCGTGGGTCGGGCTCGAGCTGCCGATCGCGAACATGCTGCATCACTACCTGATTACCGATACCGTGCCCGAATTCGAGGCGCTGGAGAGGGAGCTGCCGGTGATCCGCGATGATTCGCAGGTGTCCGGTTATATCCGTATGGAGCAAAAATCCGGTCTGATCGGAATCTATGAAAAAGCAAACGCGGCCTCGGTGTGGGACGACGGCACACCGTGGGAATCGGAAAACGAACTGTTCGAACCCGATTACGATCGCATCATGCCGTGGCTCGAAAACGCGCTCGAGCGCATGCCGATCCTGGCCGACAAGGGCATCAAGAGCGTGGTACATGGCGCCATTACGCATCCGCCGGACGGCAACATGCTGCTGGGCCCGTCGGGCGTCAAAAACTTCTGGCTTTGCTGCGGTTCGCAGGTTGGCATCGCCTGGGGCCCGGGCGCCGGTAAATACCTGGCGCAGTGGATGGTTCGTGGGGCCGCAGACGTATCGATGCGTAGCTTCGACCCACGCCGCTTCGGCGCGCGCATAGACGACGACTATCGCATCAACAAGGCGAAGGAAGATTACCTGCTGCGTCACGAGATTCCGTATCCGCATCTCGATCGCCCGGCCTTGCGCCCATCGCACTCGAAGCTGTCGGCGCTGTACGAAACGCTGAAAAGCAGGGGTGCGGTCTATGAAGATGTCTACGGCTGGGAGCGGCCCTACTGGTACGCGGTCGGTGGTGTCGAGCAAAAGCATATCGAGAGTTTCCGCCGCAGCCCGCTGTTCGACATCGTCGGCAACGAGGTGCGCGGCATGCGCGCCCACGCCGGTATCGCCGATCTGACCGCCTTTGCCAAGGTCGAGGTTTCCGGCGCCGATGCCGGGTTGTTCCTCGACCGCGTGCAATCGAATAACTTGCCGCAAAAAATCGGCAGCGTAAGCCTGACCTACCTGATGATGGAAAATGGCCGCATCGAGGGCGAGGCGACCCTCGTCAAGCTTGCCGATAACCACTACTACATGGTTTACGCGGCTGTGCGCGAAGCGGCGCTGCTGAACTGGATGCGGCAACAAGCGCGCGCCGGCGAAGACGTCGAATTCAAAAATGTCTCCGAGGCCTATGGCGTCATCATGCTGGCGGGTCCGGCGTCTCGCAGAATCCTGGCCGCGTGCACCGATGTGGCGCTCGATAACGCGAGTTTTCGCTGGTTGTCGATGCAACATTTGACCGTCGCCGGCACCGACGAGGTGCGCGCGTTGCGGGTAACCTACACCGGCGAACTCGGTTGGGAACTGCACGTACCGATGGATGGCATGCTCGATGTCTACGGCGCGCTGCTGTCTACCCCGCACAGCGCCGGGCTGGTGCATGTCGGTTCGGCGACACTTAACTCGGTGCGCATGGAAAAGGCCTATCGATCGGGATCGGAAATCACCAACGAGGTCACGCTTAGCGAAGCCGACGTGACGCGCTTTGCTCGCGCTGGCGGGTTCCAGGGCGCCACGGCATCGCTACGACCGGCCACTCGCTGGGTGCTCGCCTACCTGCAGCTCGAAGAAGCAACCGCCGATTCCGTTAGCTGCGACCCGCTCGGCTCGGAATCGGTCTGGCACCAGGGCAGGCCGGTCGGCCAGATTTCTTCGGGCGGCTATGGTTACGATCGGGGCAGGTATCTGGCCTTCGCCTACATCAAACCCGGGCTGAACCGGGTCGGCAACGAGTTCGACGTCATGGTCATGGGCGAGCCGCGGCGCGCGGTAATCGTCGCCCAATGCGTGTATGATCCCGGGAATCTTCTGCCACGAAGCGAAGACTAAAAGTAGTCCCCCAGGCTGACCTGGGCGGGTACCGCAAATACAGAAGTCATCCCCGCGCGGCGGGGATCCTGCAATAGCCCCGCGATTAATCCCCGCGGGATTTTTTCAGGACCCCCTGAGAATTGCCGCGCAATTTCCGGGATGACGGGAGCAATCGAGGAGTAAAGATGGACAACGATTTGTTTGAAAAAGGCCTGGCGCAGCGCAAGGCGACGCTCGGCGCCGCGTATGTCGAAAAAAACCTGGCCGCTGCGGACGAATTCACGCGCCCGTTCCAGGAAGCCATGACGGCCTGGTGCTGGGGATTCGGCTGGGGCGACGAAGCCATCGATGCAAAAACGCGCTCGATGATGAACCTCGCGATGATCGGGGCGCTCGGCAAGATGCACGAATGGGAGATCCATTGTCGCGGGGCGCTCAACAATGGCGTCAGCAAGGAAGAAATCCGCGCGATCATTCACGTCGTCGGAATTTACTGCGGCGTGCCGCAATCGCTGGAATGCTTCCGCGTCGCGCGCAAAGTGCTGGAAGAAGCGGGCGAGCTATAACAGGGTTTTTCGCATCGCGCGAACCAGTGACTCTGACCCCAGTTCTTCGAGCCTGTCGATGACGCCCTGTTGGTCTGCGACCGACCGATTCTGGCTGAGCTTGTACTTGCACAGGATTTCGTCGATCGAGATTTCGACACCGACGATCGCCGTCAGCATGGCGTCACGGTATTGCGGTTCCCACGGGTTCTCGAAAGCCGATTCGTAGCGAGCGCTCAGAGCCTCGACCAGCGTCGCCAGTTCGCTCGCCCCGTCGAAAACGCGGCAGCCGCCGTAGACGTGCACTGCCTGGTAGTTCCAGGTCGGCACACCGGGGCTCTGGTACCAGCTCGGCGATACATAATCGTGCGGGCCCTGGAAAGTCACCAGCAACTGCTGCCCTTCGAGCTGGCGCCATTGCGGATTCTGGCGAGCCAGGTGGCAATGCAGGTGTTTCCGATCGGTCGAAATCAGGAAGGGCAGATGCGAGACCACGAAGCGATCGTCGTGTTTCGAAACCAGCTGGCCGAAGGCGTTGGCGTCGAGAAACGAGAAAATCTCTTCCGCCTCGGAGATTTTGAAATGATCTGGCAGGTACATGGGCTTCGCCTTTTCCGGGCGCCTGGTCGGGGGTCGTCGCGCGGCGCATTGAGTCTGGATTGGTGTGTATGATGCCTCGATTTTATTCGTTTTACTTGCCTTAATCACGGGGTTAAATTAACGCGCATGAAAATAGACCGCATCAGCGTGTGGCAGCTCGACCTGCCGCTGCACAAGCCCTACTGGCTGTCGGGTGGACGGCTGAAGTTCGAGCAGCTCGATTCGACGATCCTGCGCATCGATACCGACGAGGGCATCTCTGGCTGGGGCGAAGGCTGTCCCTGGGGCGTGACCTACCTGCCGGCCTTCGGCAAGGGCATCCGCGCCGGCATCGACGAACTCGCGCCGCTGCTATTGGGCAAGGATCCGCGGCAACTCGACGCGATCAATCGCGTCATGGATCTCGCCCTGCCGGGGCATCCCTACGTCAAGTCGGCGCTCGACATCGCCTGCTGGGATATTGCGGGTCAGTCCGCGGGATTGCCGGTCTGCGAAATGCTCGGCGCGCGCGAGCCCGACCCGGTGCCGATCGCGTCCAGCGTATCGACCGGCTCGCCGCGGCAAATGCTCGACGAAGTGCAGCGTTTCCGCGACCTGGGTTACCGCGTGCACTCGTGCAAGGTCGGCGCCGACGTGCGCACGGATATCGAGCGTATCAACCTGCTCGGCGCGAACGAGCGTGATGGCGAAATCATGTTTTACGACGCCAACCGCGCCTGGCTGCCGCGCGAGGCGATCACCGTGATGAATGCGATCGACGGCGTTACCTCCTGGTTCGAGCAGCCCTGCGAAACCCTCGACGAAATCGCCCGGGTGCGCAGGCAGACCGCTTACCCTGTCGGCGTCGACGAGGGATTGCATACGATGGACGACCTGATTCGTATCCAGCGCGACGGCATCGCCGAAATCGTCAACATCAAGATCAACCGCGTCGGCGGCCTCACCAGGGCGCGACGCCTGCGGGACTTTTGCCTCGCCACCGGCATCGCGATGCTGATCATGGATACCGGCGGCACCGTGGTATCCGACACCGCGGTTGCGCATTTCGCGCAGGCGATTCCGGCGCCTTCCTGCCTCGGTGCCTGGTCTTGCCAGGAAATGGTCAGCGTCGATCCCGCGCCGGGCCGGGGCGTACGCAACGTCGACGGCTGCTTCAGCGCGCCGGACTTGCCGGGGCTCGGCGTCGAACCGGATCTTGGGCTGCTGGGCGAACCGTTCGCGACTTACACGCGGGGCGCATCTCCGGGCTGACCGACCGGATACATTACGCATCCGGTCCGTACCGAACGATGGCAGGCTCAGGCGGGCTGGTTCTTCTTTTCGAACATGCGCCGGCGACGTTTCTTGATCGCCAGGTCGCCCGCGGCGGTGCCGTCGTGGAAGCTGCCAAAAACCTTGTCCCACGGCGTTTCGTAAGAGCCGTAATTGCAGTCGAAATAACGATGATGCAACTGGTGCATGAAGTCGCCCAGCTGCAGCCTGAAATATCGGGTCAGCCTGACTTCGTGGTAGCCGCAATGCGAGGTCGGTCCGGCCACGGTATGCAGCATGGCATTGAAGATCACGTGAATGGGGTGGCTCGCGACGACGAAATAAATCGCGAGGTCCGAATACAGAAACAGGTGCTCGACCGGATGCATCGCGTGCCCCGACCACGGCCCCGTATTGATGTTCTTGTGGTGCCAGGAATGAAACCAGCGGTACAGGGGCTCGACGTGACCGACCCGATGGTACCAGTAGAAATGAAAACCGCTCCAGATCGGTATGATCAGCATCAGCCCGATAAACCAGGCGGGATTATCCCCGAAGGTGATCATCGTCGCGTGACCGTTGGCGTAGGCCCACAGCAGCAGGCATTCCCACAGGGTGCCGATCGGCACCGAGCCGACCAGCGTCCAGAACATGTTGTCCCACACCTGGTTGCCGAAGTGAAAAACCTTGGAATTGCGGGCGAGCGGGCGCGCGTCGTAACGTTGTTCGTCATTCTGATTGCGAAAGGTGAACAGCAACAGGTGCAGCCCGCCCGCGACCACCAGAACGATGACCAGGTTGCGCAGACCGATTTCGAGCATCCAGTCGAGCTCGAAGCTGCGGGCGCGTTCCAGCGTGGGGGTAAACCAGGTCCAGGCCGCGATCGCGAGCAACAACAGCAGGAAACGCTGGTTGAACGGCCGCCAGACGTTGAACAGGTATACGATGCTGTCACGCAGGCTGAATGGCAGCTCGAAATAGGGCGCCTGCCGCAGCGGCAACTCCGGGCTAAAGTGCCAGGCGCGGCGCGAACCGTGCCGTTTCGCGGGCGCCTCTGCCTGGTCGGCAGGGATTGAAGCATTGGTCATCTGGCTGATCTCAGCGGCAATTTCGCGGGATTGAAGCAGGGTTAGCGTTAATTAACAACCTGTGTTTTACTACGCTTTGATTAAGTAAAACTTAACCTGAATTCGCCAGCGGGGTTTCATTATGCGGCGCATTATCCCGTCTCTCAATTGGTTGAGAGTATTCGAAGCGGCGGCACGCAGCGAGAATTTCGCGCGTGCCGCCGAACAGCTCAACATGAGCACCTCGGCGGTTAGCCAGCAGGTGAAGGCGCTGGAATCGCATTTCGGCGCCGAATTGTTCAAGCGTGGACCGCGCCACGTCGAACTGACCGATGCCGGCCACGCTTTCCTGCCTGCCGTGCAGCAATCACTGAACCAGGTCGAGGAAGCCGCGAGTTCGCTGTTCGGACGGGGGAAGGACAATACGCTGATGCTGCTGTCCGACCTGATTTTCACCAGCGCCTGGCTGACGCCGCGCCTGCCCGATTTTGCGGCCCGGCATCCGGGTGTGCAGATGCATATCAGCGGCGCCTTCCACGATCTCGACTACCAGCGCCCCGGTTTCGAATTGAGAATCCTGTTCGGCCCGGTGCACCGGAGCTGGGCCCAGTGCGACCGGCTCTTCGACGAAACAATATACCCGGTTGCGCGCCCGGATATCGCGGACTCGATCGAATCACCCGGGGATTTCCTGAAACAGCGCCTGATCCAGATCTCGAGCCACCGGGTCAACTGGAACCACGTGTTGCGGGCCCAGGGGATCGAAACCATCCCGAATCGACAGCTTTGTTTCACCGAGTCGACGCAGATCGCGCTGCCGATGGCCGCCTGCGGTTACGGCATTGCGCTGGCGCGCGCGCCAACCACGAACTACCTGGTCGAGCGACTCGGATTAAAGCCCTGCGCTACCAGTCCGGGTATCGACGGCAGCGAGGCCTACTACCTGGTTTATCAGAACACCGAGAGTCTGTCGGCTGCGGCGCGGCGCTTTCGTGGCTGGTTGCTGGAGCAGGCGAGGGCCGCGGATCGATTGCCGGCTTGACGCCGATACCCTGCTAGACCGATTGCCAGACGCGATAGAGTTTCGGGTCCGCGAGGATGTCGCGCAGCGCGTCGTGCAGGATGGTCGCCCAGCGCTCGGCGCCCTCCTCGGTGTTGACCAGGTCCTGGCGTATCTCGATCGAGACGTGGGGCAGTCCAGCCGCTTCGGCATGATGGTCGACCGTGTAGTCGGCGGGGTGCCTGCCGGAGTAAGGCTCGTTGTCGCCGATGTTGTAGCCCTCGGGATGGGTGCGCAGGTTCTCCATCAACCGCAGCGGAATTCGCGGATCCTTGTCCCACAGGATGCCGGCGTGCCAGGGCCGCGCTAATCCCGCCATCTGCGGCGTGAAACTGTGGATAGCGATAAAGGCAGGCACGATGTCGCGTTCCCTGAAGCGATGCAGCATCGTATCGATGGCTTTTCGATAAGGCGTGTAAAAGCAGTGGATGCGCTCGTTGCGCCGCGCCTCGGACAGATTCTGGTTACCCGGGATAACGGTGTTGTCGCTGATCTCCGGCATCAGGCTGGCATCCTCGAGGCTGCGATTCAGATCGACGACCAGGCGCGAATAGCCCGCCAGCACGGCGGGTGCATCTAGGTGCTCGGACAGGTGACGGACCAGTTTTCGAGTGCCGATGTCGTAAGCGATATGCTGTGTGAGCGTGCTTGCGTCGAGGCCCAGATTGTGCAGCGATTTCGGTATTACGTTACTCGCATGATCGCCGACCAGCAGCACGCTGGCCTCGCCACTGTCGTTGATAATCGTATAGGGAGGGGGGTCGTCTGGTCCGATCACTGCGGCGTCACTGGATGTCATTCTGGCAAAAAATCTTTGTACTTTCGTAACAAATTGTGTACGAACGTGA
>JAOTTY010000210.1 GCA_029864185.1 Gammaproteobacteria bacterium | reverse complement strand
AATGATACGGCGACCGCTCGCGGAAACCCGGTTACGGTGGCAGGAATCGATTTAACGATTACGGTATCACATATCGTCGATAATCCTGCTTCGCAGGAAAATGACCTGGTCGCCAAGAACTGCCTGCGCAGCCGCGGTTACAGGGCCCTGAACTAGCGCATCGATGTCGCGGCGCGGCGTCAAGCCGCGCAATCGCGAGCGCAGCCGGTTAGACTGGAAATCGTCGCCGGTCATCCCCACTTACAGATGATCGAGATCCACGTACCCTGTCAAGGACCCCCGACAAAAGATGTTTGATCTGCTGAAACTCGCCTGCGACAAGGCTGCCCAGGCCGGCTGCCAGTTTGCCGACGCACGCTTCCTGTCGATCCAGAAACAGCGCGTCGTGTCGCGCGATCACGCGCTGTCCAGCTGTAGCGACAGCGAAGACCGCGGCTTCGGCGTGCGCGTGCTTTGCCGCGGCGCCTGGGGATTCGCTTCGTCGCCAACTTACACCGCCGCCGAGATCGAAAAGGTCGTCGCGCTGGCCTTGCGCATTGCGCGGGCGTCGGCGCTGGCGCCGCGCGCGGACGGGGTAAAATGGGCACCCGAGCCCGCGTTGAAGCTCGAGTATAAATCGGCCTGCCGGCAGGATCCGTTCGCGGTTGCGCTGGAGGACAAGGCGGACCTGCTGATCGCCGCCAACGAAGTCATGCTCAGGAACAGCGCGGTGATGCGCGCGCAGGGCTTCCTGTCGTTCAAGCGGGTGCAGCGCTGGTACGCGAACACCGAGGGCGCGGAGATGCACAGCGACGTGACCTCGTCGGAATCGGCGATCTGGGCGATCGCGGTCGGCAACGGCGATTTCCAGGAGCGCAACTGGAAGGCGCCCGCGACGACACAGGGATTCGAGAGTTACCGCAAGGCGGAATTCCTGGAGCAGGCCGAGCGCGTCGCCGACGAAGCCGAGCAAAAGCTCACCGCGAAACTCGCGCCCGAGGGTTACTTCGATATCGTGACCGATTCCGAAAACCTGTCGCTGACCATACACGAATCGGTCGGGCATGCCACCGAGCTGGACCGCGTGATGGGTTACGAGGTGTCGATGGCGGGCTCGTCGTTCGTGTCGCGCGACAAGATGGGCGAGTTTCGATACGGCAGCGACCAGGTCACGCTGGTGGCCGACAATACGCTGGAAAACGGTCTGGCCACGCAGGGCTTCGACGACGACGGCGTGCCCGGGCAGCGCTGGGAAATCGTCAGGGACGGGATTTTTCAAACCTATAGCACCGGCCGCGAATTCGCGCATTATATCGGCGAGGAGCGCAGCCGTGGATCCTGTCGCGCCGATCACTGGTCGAGTATACCGATCGTGCGCATTCCGAACCTGTTCCTGATGCCGGGCAAGGCCCCGCTGAGTCCCGACGAATTGATCGCCGACGTCAGGCATGGCCTTTACTTCGAGGGGATGGACAGCTTTTCGATCGACCAGTGGCGCCTCAACTTCCAGTTCGGCGGCAACGCGGTGTGGGAGATCAAAAACGGCAGGAAAGCCGGCATGCTGAAAGCAGCGCTTTACCAGAGCCGCACCCCGACCTTCTGGAACGCCTGCGACGCCACCTGCGACGCCAGCCACTGGCAGGCACACGGCGTGACCAACTGCGGCAAGGGCGACCCGATGCAGATCGCGCAAATGACGCATGGCGCGGCGCCGACCCGTTTCCGCAACATCCGCATCTGCAGGGGGCGCGACTCGTGAACCGGCAACAGGCACAGGACCTGATCGCGTCGATCCTCGAAATCCCGCATGACGGCGAACTGCAGGTAACCCTGAACGGCGTCGAGCGTCTCGGTACCCGTTTCAACGATTGCGCCGTATCGCAGAACGTGCTCAGGCAACAGGCCACCCTGACTCTCGGCGCGCGCCTTGGGCAAAAGAAGACGTCGATGACGATCAACGCGCTCGACGCCCCCGACCTGATCCGGCAGAGCGTCGCACGGGTATTCGAAACCTGCCGCCACATGCCCGATGACGAGGAAGTGATGCCGGCGCCGGGGCAGGTGCTGGACAGCCATGAATTCGCTTACAGCGAAACCGCCGAGGCGATCGAAATCGAGACCGTCGGCGCCTGGGCCGCCGAGGCCTGCAAGGCCGGCGCAGCGGCGGCCATCGACCTGGCGGGACTGCTCTCGGTCGGCAAGATGTTCACCGCCTACGGCGACAGCGCGGGCGGCTTCGCCCACGAACGTCATCACCGCTGCGACTACCACGTCACCGCGAGCGGCGACCACGGCAGCGGCTGGGCCGAACACCAGGGCGTATCGATCGCGGCTGCCGACGTGGTGACAGCCACCGAGCGCGCCATCGACAAGTGCGCACGCGCGCAAAACCCCGAGGTGTTCGAACCCAGGTCGACCACCGTTATACTCGAGCCGCAGGCGGTCGGCGACCTGATGGCGATGGCTTTTTTCTACGGCTTCGACCAGCGCGCCCGCGACGAGGGACGCTCGGCATTTTCCGACAACGACAGGCCGCTCGGCCGCCTGTCGTTTTATTCGGACCCCGCCGACAGCGCGTTCCCGGCGGTCTCGTTCAACGGCGACGGCCAGCCGCTGGCAAAATCGACCTGGCTGGACCAGGGCCGGCTGCAGCAGCTGACCACCAGCCGCTACTGGGCCAGCAAGCAGGGGATCGACGTGAAACCCTCACCCAACAATATCATTCTGAGCGGCGACGGCGTCCCGCTCGAACAGCTGATCGCCGGGACCGAGGACGGCATCCTGGTCACGCGGTTCTGGTATATCCGCTCCACCGACGCCAAGACACTCGGCTTCACCGGCATGACCCGCGACGGCACCTACCGTATCGAAAACGGCAAGCTGACGCACCCGGTGGTCGACATGCGCTGGAACGAGTCGGTGCTCAGGCTGCTGAACAACGTCGCCGGCAGCGGCGCGCCCGTGGCCACCGGCGAATTTATCGCGATGGCGATGCCGGCGCTCAGGGTCGAGGATTTTCATTTCACGTCGCTGTCCAATTGACGGCGCCAGCGCAGCACGGGGGAACCGGGTGATAAAACTGCAGGATCTGACCATGTCCTATGCGCTCGAGCACGGGCATCTCGAGGTGCTCTCCGGCGTCGATCTCGACATCGCCGACGGCGAGACCGTCGCCATTATCGGGCCCTCGGGATCGGGCAAAACCACGCTGCTGCTGTTGCTGGCAGGACTCGAGCAGCCGCAGGGCGGCACGATCAGCCTCGACGGTGTGCCGCTCGACAAGCTGGACGAGGACGCCCTCGCCGACCTGCGCCGGGACCGGCTCGGCATCGTGTTCCAGTCGTTTCACCTGGTGCCGAGCCTGACCGCGCTCGGCAACGTCGCGCTGCCCCTCGAAATCGCCGGCAGAGCCGACGCCCGCGAGCGCGCGCAACGGATGCTGAAGCGCGTCGGCCTCGAGGACCGGCAGGGACACTACCCGGCGCAACTGTCGGGCGGCGAGCAACAGCGCGTCGCGATCGCCCGCGCGCTGGTGCACTCGCCCGGGTTGCTGCTGGCAGACGAACCCACCGGAAATCTCGATCTGAACACCGGCGCGATGGTAATCGATATCCTGTTCGAGCTGAATCACGCGGCCGCCTCGACGCTGGTGCTGGTAACCCACGACGAGGCCATCGCGCGGCGCTGCCAGCGCTTGCTGCGACTGCACCAGGGCAAACTGATCGAAGACAGCAACCATGCGCTTTCTGCTTGACCTGGCCTGGCGCGATCTGCGCGCGAGTGGCCGATCGCTGTGGATCTTCTGCGCCTGTCTGGTCCTCGGCGTCACGCTGGTTGCCGCATCCGGTGGCCTGTACCGGCTGATCAGCCAGGGCCTGCTCGCGGACACGCGCATCCTGATGGGCGGAGACCTCGAGGTGGACGCCAGCGAACCGCTGCCGGCGCCGGTGCTGCAATGGATGAACGCCAATGGCAAAGTGTCGCTGGTCACCGAAATGTACACCATGCTCGGGACCGAGGACGGCAACTTCCTGCGCGTCGAACTGCAAAGCATGGACGAGCGTTACCCGCTGTACGGTGAGCTCAGGCTCGAGCCGGTGATGGAATTGTCAGCGGCCACCGGCTTCCACGATGGCGCCTGGGGCGCGGCGATCGACCCGGCGCTGGCGAACCGCCTCGATATCGGCGTCGGCGACAGGATTTACATCGGTTCGCTGGCGCTACAGGTGCGCGCACTGGTGCGCGAACAGCCCGACCGCAGCCTCAGCGCCGACTGGCGCGGTCCGCCGGTGCTGCTCGCCGACGCCGCGATGCAGGCAACAGGCCTGATACAACCCGGCAGCCGGCTCGACTACGACTACCATGTCGCCACCGACATCGCGGTGGACCTGTGGCGCGAACGCTTCTACGCGCGTTACCCCGGTCAACCCTGGGAGGTCAGGACCTTCGAAGACCGCAGCCGCCGCATCTCGGAACGGCTCGGACAAATTGCCTCGGGCCTGCTGATCATCGGTTTCAGCACGCTGTTCATCGGCGGCCTCGGCGTCTTCAACAGTATCCAGTCATACCTGCAGGGCAAGCTCAAAACCATCGCGACCCTGCGCGCGCTGGGTTTGCGCAACCGGCGCCTGGCGACGGTTTACCTGCTTCAGGTCGGCCTGCTCAGCAGCGGCGCCAGCCTCGCGGGCTGCGCCGTCGGCGCGGTACTCGCGCTGCTCGGAGCGAGCGTCGTCGCCGCCCGGATACCGGTCGCGACGACGCTGCCCGGGCTGCTGGTGCCGGGCCTGGTCGCGCTGCTGTTCGGCCTGCTCACCGCGTTCACCTTTGCGCTACCGGCGATCGGCCGCGCGCTCTCGGTATCACCGGCAACCCTGTTTCGCGACCTGGACGAAGGCTCGTCGCATACGCCGTTGGGCTGGTGGCTGACCGCCCTCGCGGGAGCGCTCTCGATCGTGCTGCTGGTCCTGTTCGCCCTGCCCGAACCCCTGTTCGGGCTCGGCTTCGTCGCCGTAACGGGCCTGATGCTGGTGCTACTCGATGGCGTTGTGCGCGGCATCCGCCGCGCCGCCCGGGCGCTCGACAGGCGCAGCCTGTTGAACGGCAATTTCGTACTGCGACTGGCGCTGGCCAACCTGCATCGACCCGGCGCCCCGCTGCGCAGCACGCTGTTATCGCTGGGGTCGGCGCTGACGCTGCTGGTAGCCTGCACGCTTATCGTCACCTCGCTGCTGCGCACGCTCAACGACACCATCCCGCGCGAATCCCCGGCGCTGGTGCTGTACGACATCAACAGCAACCAGCTGCCGGCGGTGGTCGCGGCCATCGAGGAGGCGCGGGGCGATGCGCGCGTACTGACCGCGCCGCTGGTGCGCTCGCGCATGACGGTGATAAACGGCAGACCGATCGGCGAGCATCTCGCGGCCGCCCCGGACCGATCGCGCGACGCGGCGTACGACCAGTACAAGCTCAGCTATCGCGCCAATAATATCGACGATATCAAGCTGATCGACGGCGCCTGGTGGCCCCGCGACTACGACGGGCCGACGCGAATGGCGCTCGAGGATCACGAGGCCAAGCATCTCGGCCTCACGGTCGGCGATCTCGTTACCCTCGACATCGAGGGCCGGCCGGTCGACGCAGAAATCGTCGCCATTTACAGCCAGAAAGGCCTGCAGACCCGGTTCTGGTTCGAGGGCATCCTGACCGATGGCGCGCTGGATCCGTTCATCCACCGCCACGTCGGCGCGGCTTACCTCGACGACGCCGAAACCGCCGCCGCGCAAAAGCGTATCGCCGCGGTGGCGCCGAACGTGATCTCGGTGCCCACCGCTTCGCTGCTGGCCACCGCGCGGGCTCTGCTCGGGCAGGCGACGGCGGGTCTGGTGGTCGTCGCCGGCGTCAGCCTCGGCGCAAGCCTGCTGGTGCTGATCAGCGTCATGGCCGCCGGCAGAACGCGCCAGGTTTACGACGCCACGGTATTGAACGCGCTCGGTGCCCGCATCTCCCTGATCCGGCGCAGCCTGCACCTCGAATACCTGCTGGTGGCGCTGATCACGTCATCCTTCGCCGTCGTGCTCGGCTCCGCGATCGCGTTGCCGCTGCTGCAGATCCGGCTGAAACTGCCGTCCGAGGACCTGATCTGGATCGGCGCCGTCACCGCCGTCGGCGTCAGCACGCTGTCGCTCAGCCTCGGCGCCAGGTACCTGCTGCGCCGCCTCAGCCTGAAGCCGGCGGTGCTGCTGCGTAACGCCAACTGATTGCGCTAGCGACAACGACCGTGTTGCCGCATTACCTCTACCAGCCGCGCGTGGTCGATGGCGCGACAGATCTTGCCGGCGGGGCGCAGGGTGGTCATGTCCTGCGCCGCCACCAGCGCGTTGACGACGGATTCCTCCACCGCTTCGACGGCGGCCAGGTAAACCGGGTCGAAGACTTCATCGTTCAGGTAGTCGAAGGTCATGCGCGTTTCCGATACCTGCGGCACCCTCTTTTCGTTGGCGGTGCTGAACGCGATAAATAAATCGCCCGAGTTATTGCCGCCGGGGCTGCCGCCGCGACCGACGCCGATGGCGGCGCGCCTGGCGAGGCGCCGCAACTGATGGGGCATCATCGGCGCATCGGTCGCCAGTACGACGATGATCGAACCGAGCTCGGCCGCCTGCAGCAGGGTGTCTTCGGTCAGGTGCAGACCGACCGGCACGCCCAGGATGCTGAGCCAGCCCCTCAGACCGTGGTTGGCCTGCACCAGCGCCGCGACGGTGAAGCCTTCGCCGCCGACATCGAGGCGCCGCGACGAGGTGCCGGTACCACCCTTGAACTCGTAGCAGACCATGCCGGTGCCGCCACCGACGTTGCCTTCCGCCACCGGCCCGGAGGCAGCGCTATCGAGCGCTGCCCGGGCATGCGCTTCGGTAACGTGCTGGCCGTTGATGTCGTTAAGCATGCCGTCATAGGTTTCGGCGACCACGGGCATCGCCCATAGCGGGGTATCGCGCCAGCGTTCTGCATAAAGCTCGATCATCCAGCGCACCACCGCGTGATGAACGATTCCCACGCTATGGCTGTTGGTGATGCAGATCGGACCGGTGAAGTAACCGCCATCCTGGATCCAGTGGGTGCCGGTCATTTCGCCATTGCCGTTGAGGGCGTGGAAACCGCTCCACACCGGGCGCGGCTCGGGATCGCGCCCCCTGGGCAGAATCGCGGTAACGCCGGTCCGCACCGGACCCTCGCCCTGCACCAATTCTCCTTCACCCTCGACGATCGTCGAATACCCGACCAGCACACCGGGGACGTCCGTTATCGCATTCCGCGGGCCGGTGTCGCCGCGAAAATCGAGGCCGAGGTCGCGTGCTCGTATCGCTTTCATCTTTTTCTCTGGAATCTGACCTGGACAGTATACCCATTCGATACCCGTACAATCCAACCCGGGCCCGGCGTTCCGGGATCACCCCAGGAAGGCCGAATCAATGCGCGATATCCTATCTGAACGAAACCACACCGCGCTTGTTGACCCGGATCATGGGATAGAAGGTGCCGATGTCGATTTCCGCGTTAAACTCGAAATCGATCGGACTGGCGGGATCCGCGAGGATGCGGGACAGGACGCTGAGGCCGCCGAGCAGATCGGCCTGCGCGCCGAGCGTGACCTCGGCTTCGCCGTAGGCGGCTATTTTCGGCAGGTCGCTCGCGACGCCCTGCACGACCTGGCTGCCGGCCAGGTCGATCGTGTAGGTCAGCCCCTTGATGGCGAGCGCACTGCGGTTCGGGTTGGTGACACGCAG
>JAOTTY010000209.1 GCA_029864185.1 Gammaproteobacteria bacterium | reverse complement strand
CCAACTTTGCCAGGAATCAATAAACGCATTAAAAACAGATAGTTAGACAATATCTGGTAGCGAAGTGAATCGGCAGAAAATCGGAAAATTGACAAAATTGTCAAGTTTTTACAGCGATTGTCAGGTTTTCACCCTGGGTTCCGCAAATTCACGGCTTGTTCAGTTTCAGCTTGTCCATGCGATAGCGCAACTGGCGCAGGGTGATGCCGAGCGCGCGCGCGGTTGCCGACTGGTTCCAGCGATGGTTTTCCAGCGCGCTGACGATGTGCTCTTTTTCCATGCTCTGGGTTAGCTCGCCGAGGCTGGCCTGACTGGTGTTGGTGGCGGCGTTCTCGGGTAGTTGCAGATCCCCGACCTCGATCGAATCGTCCTCGCAAAGAGCCAGCGCGCGTTCCAGGATATTCTCGAGCTCGCGCACGTTACCGGGAAATGCGTAACTGCGCAAGGCCGCCAGCGCTCCGTCGCTGATCGATATTCGGGTTTTATTGTGATAATTGTGTTTTTCGATCAGGAAGTCGGCCAGTTGCGGAATGTCCTCGCGGCGTTGTGCCAACGTCGGCACCATGATCCCGATCACGTTTATACGGTAATACAGATCCTGTCGAAACGAGCCGTCGGCGACCATGGATTCCAGGTCCTTGTGCGATGCGCTGATGATGCGCACGTCGATTGTTTCCTCGCGTTGCGCGCCGACCGCGCGGATCGATTTTTCCTGGATGACGCGCAACAGCTTGACCTGCATCGTGAGCGGCAGATCGGCGATTTCGTCGAGAAACAGGGTGCCGCCGTGCGCCGCCTTGAATAGTCCATGGTTATCGCTGGTAGCGCCGGTAAAACTGCCCTTCAGGTGGCCGAAAAGCTCGCTCTCCATCAGTTCGGACGGAATCGCGCCGCAGTTGACCGCGACGAACGCGGCCCCGGCGCGCGACCCCTGGAGGTGTATCTGGCGCGCGACCAGTTCCTTGCCGGTGCCCGACGCGCCGCAGATGAATACCGGCGCCTGGCTGCGCGCGAATTTCGCGATGGAATGTTTCAGGTCCTGCATGATCGCGGAATCACCGATGATCTGGTACCGGGTATCGGCGGGATCCCCGGCAATTTGTGGCGAGCTTGGCAGCGTCAGCGCCTTGTCGACGAGGTTGCGCAGGGTTTCCAGTGACACGGGTTTGGAGACGAAATCGAAGGCGCCGCATTTCATCGCCTTGATCGCCAGGTCGATGCTGCCGTGGGCGGTGATCACCGCCGTCGGCGTGTTCGGGCAGTGTTGCTGGATATGCTCGACCAGCGCGATACCGTCCCCGTCGGGCAGTTTCATGTCGGTCAGGCAGAGATCGAATGATTCGTCGTGCAGGATGCGCGTGGCGTTGCTGTAGTCCTCGGCGCTGCGGGTTTCGAGGCCCATGCGCAGCAGTGTGATTTCCAGCAGTTCCCGGATATCCGGTTCGTCGTCGACGATCAGTACGCGCTGCCGGCTCATTGGTTCACCTGGTATACCGGCTCGATGGCGAGCGACGTCATTTGCAGGATGAAGCTGGTGCCATTGTGCTGGTTGATCCTGGCGGTGATGAAGGCGTTGTTGAGCTCGCACAGCTGTCCACAAATGTAAAGGCCAAGCCCCGAGCCCTGGTGGCTGGTGGTGTAGAAAGGTTCGAAGATCTGATCCAGGATTGTAGTGTCGACACCGGGGCCCTGGTCGGCAACCTCTATGCACAATGGATAGGCCTCGGTCGCGAAAACGCGAATCGCGATCGGCTTGTCGCTGCCGCCGTGGACGCAGGCATTGGTGCAGAGATTGGTCAGAATCTGGGTGAGATGCCCGGTGTCGAACAGCAGCCTGGGATTTTCTATTTCTATCTCGAATTCGAAGGTTTCGGGTCTGGCGAGCCCGGACTGGCAGAATTTATCGATAAAACCTGGCAGCCAGTCTGCCAGATCGATCTGTTCCTTGACCGTGGGATTGCTGCGTGAAATCTTCAGGATGTCCTCGATGATATTATTTATGCGCGCGGTATGCTGGTTGATGATTTCGATCATACGCAGGTCAGCCTCGCTGAAATCTTCGTTCTCGTTCAATAATTCGGCGGCATAGGATATGGCCCCGAGCGGGTTGCGAATCTCGTGCGCAATACTCGCGGTCAGGTGCCCGAGCGAGGCCAGTTTTGCCTGCTGCATGCTGTCGCGAATCGAGGACACGTCGTTCAGAAATATCAATGTATTCGGCTGGCCCTCGCTGTGCAGCTCGCGAAAACTGATTTGAATGTTGTCGATTCCCGTCTGCGAGGGCAGCATCGGGGTCTCGATCTCGGGCGTATTGCGCCAGGATTCGAGCGCGGCAAGCAGCTTGGGGCAGTTTTTCTGCAGCGATATCGATTTGATATTCGCCAGGTGCAGCATGTCGAGCGCGGCCTGGTTTATATGCCGGATATTGTCGTTGCGGCTGAGCACGACGACTCCCGCCTGCAGGTTCTCGATGACCTCCTGGTTTAACGCCGACAGCAGCGCCACGTCGCGTTCGCGCTGCTGAACCAGTTGTTCGCTACTGCGCACGCGGGTCATCAGGTTATGGGTCACGATCGCGGTCGCGACCAGGCTCGCACCGAGTATCCCGACCTGGGTCGACGTGCCGGTGTAGCCCGGTATGTTGATCACCGAGTAAATATGCTCGGTCATAAGGCCCAGCGACGCCAGCGACGCAAACAGGATAGCCAGCGCCTGTTCGGTAAGCAGCCCCGAAATCGCGACCGAAATAATCAACAGCATACCGAGACCGCTGGATATGCCGCCGCAGGCGTGCATCAGCAGGATAATAATAATCGTGTCGCTGTACATCTGCAGAGTCACCTGGCTTCGAAAGCCGCGTCTTTCGATCCAGGCGGCGACGACCCAGATCATGGCCAGCAGCAGAAACGCAAAGCTGGTCCAGGAGTAGAGCGGCAGGTAGACGATATTGAGCAGCGGGGACGGGCTGACAAAACTCTGTGCGAAGAATATTGCCGCCAGCCCGAGACGGTAAACGTTGAGTAGCCGGACCGAGGTCCAGTTCGTCGAACGTGCGCGATATCCGCTGTTTAGCGGACTAATGCTGGTCGAGATCTGCATGTTCCTGGCAGCAGTAGGGCTCGTCTTTAACCAGCAGTATCGATGACTCCGGCACGTGCACGCCGCAATACTTGCATTGCCGCATGTTTTCCGGCCTGGCAGATTCCAGCTTTTCGGGTTCGGGTTCCGGGCTGAACAGGCGTTTGAGCAGCCATAGCAATACCGCGACGATTGCCAGCAGGATAATCAGGCGAATTATGAACATAGAATCTGGACTGGAGCCTTGACCTGGATAATTGAGGGCTAAGACCATGATTATAACGGTAAAATGACAATCCGCATGTATTAGTTGCAAATTGACGGGCCAGCATTCCCGCTGCCGGGACCGCGGTCCGATGTCGCAATGCGAGAACGATTCAGCCGGCCGCCAAACTCATTTCAGGGTGGTTCTGTCGGGTCGAAAAAATTCAAATGGTGTCTTGCTGAACCGAAAAAACGCCCCTATACTGCCCGCCTTTTATTGTTATGGTCATCATCTGGAGAGTGAATCAATGACAGTAGAACTACCCGAAGGCTACAAGCCATCCCCGAAAGAAGAATACATGTCTCCGATGCAACTGGAATACTTTCGCCAGAAATTACTCGCCTGGCGCTCCGAACTATTGCAGGAATCAGAGAACACCATATCGCACCTGAAAGAGGAAAACTGGCAGGAACCCGATATCAACGACCGGGCCTCGCTGGAAACGGATGCCGCGCTGGAACTGCGTACGCGAGATCGCTATCGTAAACTGGTCAACAAGATCGATTCGGCGCTATCCAGGGTTGCCGACGGGACCTACGGATACTGCGACGATACCGGGGAAGAAATCGGTTTGTTCAGGCTGGAAGCCAGACCCATTGCCACGCTTACCGTCGAAGCGCAGGAAAAACACGAGCGTCTGGAGAAGCAGCGCCGCGACGACTGAATTGCCTGGGGTACGCCAGGCGTACGACGGCCCGATTTTCAGGCCGGTTTTGTTTCATCCTTCTGGTGCGGTACCCGCGCCGTGGGCACAACTTTCGCGGCACCCTCGCAATGCTGGTGCTGATCGTCGAAGAAGATATGTGGCGAAAAGGATTCGAGAATCTTGTGCTTCGGCACCCCGCCCAGGAAAAAGGTCTCATCGATGCGGACGTTCCAGGTGCGTAAAGTGCGGATGACTCTCTCGTGCGCGGGACTGTTGCGCGCGGTTACCAGGGCGGTGCGGATCGGGGGCTGGCTCTGCGCGGTTTTACCGGTGAGATCGAACTGCAGGAAGGACAGGGTTTTCAGCAGCTTGGCGAAAGGTCCCTCCGGCAGGGGCTGCTTCGCATTTTCCTTTTCGTGGGCGATGAACGCCTCCAGCCCCTGCTGCTGGTAGATCATTTCCGATTCCTTCGAAAACAGCACCGCGTCGCCGTCAAAGGCTATCCTGATTTGCTCCAGCGGATCGGTTCTATTACGGCTGGGACCATCGTATATCAATCCCGCTGCGACTTTGGACTCGACCGCGGCCTGGACATCCTCCTCGGTGGCAGATAGAAACAAATCGACGTCGAAGGCGTTGAGATACTTGGCTACCGGTTCTCCGCCGGTGAAGGCGGCGCGCGTGATGTCCAGCCTGTAATGGTCGATCGAGTTCGAAATGCGCAGGCTGGTATCCGCGGAATTTCGCGAAATAATCACGACCTCGGTGCGTCGCACCCCGGCTTCGATTTCGTTGATGCGTAATATTGCCTCGATCAGCGCGAAGCCGGTCCCCGGTGCGAGCACGTCGTTTTCGTGCTCCAGCTGGTGGCGGCAATATGCCTCCAGGCCTTCGTTTTCGAAGATCTCGTTCTCGCGGCTGAGATCGAACAGCGCGCGCGACGAAACGCCGATTACCAGGTAGTTGCTCAGATCGTAAGGCATCAGATCGACTTTATCAGAATCTTGGAGCCCCTTTTGGGATTGTAGTTGACCCGCCTGGTCGCGGGTAACGCAAAATCCGGGGATTCCCTGTAGCCATGTTCTAAAAACCAGTGCGAGCTACGCGTGGTCAGCGCATAAAGTTCCGAGATACCCCGGGTCGATGCCTGGTTTTCGGCGACCTGCAGCAATTGGTTTCCGAGGCCCGCGCGCCGGTAGTCTTCATGCACCGCCAGGCAGGCGATCTCGGCAAGGTTTTCCGCGCTATCGGGTATGCTGGCGATACACGCGATGATCATGCCGTCTTTTTCGATGACGTGGAAATACCTGATTTCGAGCTCGAGCTGCTCGCGCGATCTGACTACCAGCACACCGCTGGCCTCCAGCGGTTCTATCAGGCTGAGGATGCCGCCCACGTCGTCGATGGTCGCCGCGCGGCAACCCTCGTAGAAAAGATTGGTAACCATGGTGCCGTAACCATCGCGGGTGAACAATTCCAGCAGCAGGCCACCGTCTACCTGCTGATCGATGATATGCACCCGCTTCACCTGTGCCTGAATCGCGTGGATTGCCTGCTGCAGCAGGCTTTTCAGATCAGCGGGCGTCGTGTCCTCACGCAACATCGCTTCACACTGGCTGGTAGACAGGGTAGTAGCGAGGGAGCTGGCGTCGGCGCGTCGTTCCTGTATGAAAATCAGCTTGTCGGCCTGCAGGGTGCGCGCAACTTCGCCGGCCAGTTCTTCGGTCGGCAAATTGAATACCTCGCCGGTGCGCGAATAGCCGAGATTCGATAACAGCACGACATGATTGAGCGAAAGCAATTCGTTGATGGCTTCGTGCCTGATGGCGCGCACCTTGCCGGAATGCTGCATATCGACGCCATCGATAACGCCTAGCGGCATGCCGATAACAAAATTGCCGCCAACCAGCGAAATTTCGGAACCTGACATCGGTGTGTTCGGCAAGCCCATCGATAAATGCGACTCGAAATAGGTTTTCACCTCGTTGATCGCCTGCACCACGAACGGCAGGGAATCTGAATCGGTAATTCTGATATTCCGGTGGAACCTGGACTCGAGCCCGTTTTTCGACAGATGCGCATCGATACTGTGGCGACTGCCATGCAAAATGACCAGCTTGATACCGAGATGGTTGAGCAGGGCGATATCGTGAACCAGGCCGATAAAACGGTCCGAATAAATGACTTCGTCCGAAACCATGATGACGAAAGTTCGCTTAAGGTGCGCCTTTATGTATGGGGCGGCACCCCGAAACCATTGCACGTAATCCTGCGTATTGCTCATCTCTACCGGTATCCGCTACACTCGATGCAGACTATATTACATTCGTTGTAGCTAACATAGGCCACGAAAGGATTTCGAGATCATTATGGAAAGCCAGCCAGTCAGCAGCCATCATTTGCAGCAGCAGGAACTCGTCGCGTTCCTGTACCACCGCTTTCGTTTCGGTATTTACATCACCTTGCTGGTATCCCTGCTGGCGTCGGCGCTGGCCTATGTCGAACTGGCGATACAGGGGCGAGAGCACTGGGTGGTTGGGTGGTTCGCGCTACTGTGCCTGATACTGTTGCTGCGCTGGCGAGTGCTGCAAAAGTTCCTCAGCATGGGTAATAAGGCTTATTTTCACTACCAGCTCTGGCACCGGCGATTTTTCGTCGGCGTTACCGTCACCGGGCTGATGCTGGGGTGCGGCGCCGCACTGCTGATGCCCTATATCACGACCAACGTGCAGATCATCCTGCACTCCATGCTGTTGACCATGTGCGCCGGCGCGATCGCATACCTGTCGACATCGTTCCGAGTGTACATTACCTACATGATCACGATCATGCTCCCGGTTACGATCTGGTTATTCCTGCAGCAGAATTCGACCTCCTACGTGCTTAGCAGCCTGTACCTGTTTTTCATGATTGCGGGTTGGATTAGCGTCATGCGCATGAACGAACTGGTTAACGACGCGCTTTATTATCGTTACGACAACGAGGCGCTGATCGAGGACTTGCAGCGCCTGCTGCAGTCCGTCTCGCAAAGCAACAAGGCGCTCGAAAAAATTTCGACGACCGACGAACTCACCGGGATTTCCAATTACCGGGCGTTTCGCGTACAGCTCGAGGAAGTCTGGCGACAATACATGGGAAATAACCTGCCGGTGTCGCTGGTGAAGTTCAACATCGATTACTACCATGAGTTCAACGCGCACTACGGGCAGGAAGCCGGCGATCGCTACCTGCGGCAGCTGGCGACGTTACTGAGCGATCAGGTTTCACATAAAAGCCAGGTTGTGGCGCGTCTGCAAGGGGCCGAGTTCGCGCTGTTACTGCCCGGGGTAAGCTGCGAAAACGCGCGCCAGATTGCGCAGCAGATTATCGATGAGCTGGCGCACAGGAAAATCGAACACGTCAAGTCGCGCGGGCAGCCTTACCTGACCGTTAGCGCCGGGCTGGGCTGCCAGACGGTGGCGCAGGGAACGTCATCGCGCGAGCTGCTGGTCAGGGTGGACACCGCGCTCAAACTCGCGACCGAACGGGGGCGTGACCGTCTGGAAGTGCTGGAAGGCTAGATCGCGGGCCTGAGCAGGATTTCCAGCAGCGCCTTTTGCGCGTGCAGGCGATTTTCCGCCTCCTGCCAGATAACCGATTGCGAACTGTCGATCACCTCGGCGGTCACTTCTTCGCCCCGATGCGCCGGCAGGCAATGCATAAACAACGCGTCGGCGTTCGCCCGGGCCATTACCTCGCTGTTGACCTGGAAGGTCGCAAAGGTTTTGAGGCGCTGTTCCTGCTCCTCTTCCTGT
>JAOTTY010000012.1 GCA_029864185.1 Gammaproteobacteria bacterium | reverse complement strand
CGAGGGACGTCTGAGGGTTCGTTTGTGACCGTGTGATTCTCCGTTGGAAGTACAGTCATTCAGTCCAGGATCGGCAAAAAACCCTGTCCGGCAACCGCCAGTTCTTCGCCGGACCGTAATTTGAACTCTGATGTGGACCGCGTTGCGGGGAAGGAATTTCGTTGGCTAACTCGCCGCGGTCCAGGGCAGCTTGCCGCGGCCTCTTTCCTGCAACAGTTTCCTACCGGCCTTCTCGAGTTCGAACATTTTATCCAGGCTACGTCTGGCGCGCGCGGCAATGTCCGGGGGTATTTCTATGATCTGCTCGGGCACTGGATCTTTAAATGCTTGCAGCACATCGTCAAGCTGAATTTCCTTCATGTAGGGACACAGAATACAGGTACCGACAATCTCCTTGTCCCTGAACTCGGCCTTGAAACGATCGGTGAGACCGCACTCGGTCACCAGCATGAATGTCTGCGCCGGCGATTCCGCGACATACCTGAGCATACCCTCGGTGCCGCCCGCAAAATCGACCGCCGCTATCAGTCCGGGCGCGCACTCGGGGTGGGCAAGAATCTTTACGCCCGGAAAACGTTCGCGAATATCCCGTACCGAGTTGACATCGAAACCTTCGTGGACCACGCAGGTGCCGTCCCAGACGGTAATCTTCCTGGAGCTGATCCTGGCAAGGTTTTCACCCATCAAGCGGTCCGGGAGGAAAATAATCTCGTCCTGTGGCATTGCCTCGACCACTTCGACCGCGTTGGATGATGTGCAACAGGCGTCGCATTCCGCCTTGACTTCGGCATAGGTGTTGACGTAGCAAACGATCCCCGCATCGGGATTCTCGCCGCGCAGGGTCCGCACCTGCTCCGCGTTGACCGCATCCGCCAGCGAACACCCTGCCCTGCGCGGCACCAGCACCTGTTTCTCGGGATTGAGCAGCTTGGCGGTTTCGCCCATGAAATAAACGGAACAGAAAACGATTTTCCGGGCCGGGTGCTCGGTCGCCTTGACGCTTAAACCGTAGGAATCTCCGACAAAGTCACCAACGCCGTACATGATGTCGGGCGTCTGATAAGAGTGGGCCAGGACGATTGCATTCTGCTCCCGCTTGAGCTCATTGATTTCCAGCGTAACAGGCGCGATCAGCTCGCAGTCGTCCCGACTCCATCCAAGTTTGCCGAGCTTGCCGAAGAGGCGCTCTATTTCCCTGTCAATTGCACCAGCCATGATCATCACCTCATCACAGCTACCAGCCCGCCACATTGATCGATGTCAAGCGAACGCTAATACGATTCGCAGACGTAATGATCCGCGGAATTCCTACGGGTATCCTGTAATTACGAAGACAGTTTTCCTGACTCGAAACACGGGGTTAAGGAAGCGGCAAGCCAAACCATTCCCGGCGACATGGCAGGCTGGTTGTTACCCTGGTTATCGTATTTGGCCGGGGTTGAGTTCGTTTGCGGGAGGGCGTTCGTCTCGCGAGAGGAATACTGCCGGACTTTTCAGGTGTACAGTTCTTCGATATCCGTCAACTCGAGACCTGGCATTTCGCAGGGCTGTTGCAGACCTCCTGGTTTTTTTCTTCGATTCGAACTGCGCCGCAAGCTATGGCGGCAGGGGCACCCTCAGGTTCCAGCAGTGACGGTCTTCCAGTTTACCGTACTGGATGCCGGTAAGTTCGTCGTAAAGCCTCTGCGTGAGTTCGCCGGGCGGCTTCGCAGGCACGTGAAATACTTCATCCCGGTAACCGATGCTGGCGACCGGGCAGATGACCGCCGCGGTGCCGGCGCCAAACACTTCCTCGAGCACACCGGAACGAAAGGCTGCGATAACTTCGTCGATGGCGATGCGCCGTTCTTCGGTCGGCAGGCCCCAGTCGTCGAGCAGCGTCAGCGCGCTATCGCGCACCACGCCGGGCAAAATCGACCCTCCCAGCGGCGGTGTGACTACCTTGCCACCGATCTTGAAAAAGATATTCATCGCGCCGACCTCCTCGACATAGCGATGCTCGTTACCGTCCAGCCACAGCACCTGGTCGAAGCCCTGCGCCCGGCTTTCGGAGCCCGGCAGCAGGCTGGCGGCATAGTTCGCGGCCGTCTTGGCCTCGCCGAGGCCGCCGCTACTGGCCGCCCGGGTATACCGGTCTTCAACCCGCAGCGACACACCCTTTTGCAGATCGCCGAAATAGCTGCCGACCGGTGATGTCATGATCATAAAGCGATAGCTGGACGCTGCACGAACCTCCAGGGTGCTTTCGGTACCGATGATGAGCGGCCTTATGTACAGCGATTGGCCCCAACCGGATGGCACCCATTCGTGGTCGAGCCGAATCAGTTCGCGGGTGGCATTGATCATGATCTCGCTCAGCTCGTCTATTTCCATGACAGGTATACAGAGGCGTCGACAGGAGTTATGCAGCCGGCGCGCGTTCATGTCCGGACGGAACACGCGCGCGTCTCCGTCCAGGCCCCGAAACGCCTTGTAGCCGTCGAATACGGTTTGCCCATAGTGCAGCATGGCAACCCCGGGCTCCAGCGCAAGCGCCTGGTAGGGGTGAATGCGTGGGTTGCGCCACGCGCTGTCCTCGTAGTCCATGCTGAACATATGATCGGAAAATATCGTGCCGAAACCGAGTTTGTCGAAATTTACCTGCGACAGGCGGCTGTGCTCCACGTGCGTAACGGGAAAATCGGATAGCTGCATTGGTTTTGGCGCCTCTCCTGGGTTTAACGGGATAATATGCCACGGCCTGATATGGAACAAATACGGGGACAGTTTACTTATATCGATATAGGTAAACTGTCCCCGTATTTATCCTTTTCGGTAGGCCGCCTTTTCCGGAAAGATTTTACGCACCCCGCCCTGCGGATTTTCCTGGTCGCCATCGCGCCGTGGAATCAGGTGGATATGCGCGTGAAAAACCGACTGCCCTGCGCTCTTGCCGCAGTTCATGCCGATGTTGAAACCGGAAATACTGGCGTCGTCTGCCTGCAGCCGCGTTCTCGCCTGATGCATCAAACGGGTTGCGGCGGCTACCTCCTCGACGTTCAGGTCGAAATAGTTTTCGGCGTGCCGCCTGGGGATAATCAGGCGGTGCCCTTCGGTCACCGGGTAACTGTCCCTGAGCGTGAGGCAGAGTTCGTTTTCGTCGACTATCTCGAAGCGATCGGCGCGCAGCTCGCACATGATACACCGATCATTCGCAGTTGATCCCATGATGCCAATATCCCCTGGGTAGGCGTGTCCAAAAAAGGGACAAGATTTCAGTCTTGCGCGGCCCCTGGCATCTACCGCCGGGGCGCCCGGACGCGAATCTTAGGATAATTGCGGGGAAAGGGTCAAACCGCAATTACTTGCGCCGCGGATGCGATACGAAGAATTTCCACATTTCCCGTTTTATGTCGGGGGCATCGGGAAAGCTGAATTCCCCGGGATTACCCCCGTACCAGCCATGTCCCGGGCCCTCGAGAAATATTGTCTCTATCACCGATTTTCCGCCGCCGTCCCGGTATAGCCGGTGCTCCCAGGCGCTGCTGCCAGCCTGTCCGCTGCGTTCCTTGTACGCGTTTTTCGTGTCGATGTCGAAGCAAAAACCCCAACTGTCGCGCAGCGCCTCGGCCGACTGGATCAATACCTTGTCATCGTTTTTCGAGTGCACGATCTGGATCGGCACCGCGCGCGCAGCCGCGCCCATTTCGTCGCGCATTGCGGTCGCAATCGAGACGACCGGCCGGTTGCGCGGAACCCGGTTCAGGGCGTGGACGACGGCGTCGGCTTTCTCCGCGTAGGGAACTCCCGCGACCGCTGCGCCGGATGCTATCTTGTCGGCATGCGCCACCATCATGGCCACGGCCATGCCGGCGCCGGCCGACAGGCCGGTAACATGGATGCGCCGGGGATCGACCGGGTAGCGATTCCTGATTTCCTCGACGATCTGCCACAGGTCCTCGACTTCACCAGCGCCGGCATGGATTTCCCGGTCGAACCACCAGCCCCAGCAATTGCGGTTGCGCATTCCCCGGTAACTGGTAATAAATGGATACGTGACGAGAAAACCGTGGCGGTCGGCAAGTTCGTTGAACCCGGAAATTTGCTCGATATCGCGATTGTCCTGCCGGCAGCCGTGCAACACCACCACCAGGGGCCGGAGACGACGGCCGACATTGCGGCGCGGGACATGCACCAGGTATAGACGCGTTCTGGAACCGGGATAGGAGCGCGCCAGGAAGGTATGGGTTACGTCGTCTGGTAAGGCCTTGCGCTTGCGTTCCCGCCACGCGACCAGTGCGGCCTGAAGGCCGCCACGAAACGGCGCCAGGATCAGTTTCAGCGAGCCTAGCCCGCGAAATTTCGCCCGAATTTTACCCGCGGCGTCGGTTAACACCTTTTTTAGTTTCATAGAGAGCTTCAGCCGGTTACCGCTATCGATTTACAGCTAGCATAGCTGGAAATCTGCGGGATTCAGCTTTTTACGCGGTTACCCCGCCTTTCGCTAACTCGCGGGGAATTTATGCCCTTAAATCAGGCAGGGACTCCGATGCGGGAACAAACCGCAGAGCGACGCCGTTATTGCACCAGCGCTGCCCGGTCGGTTGTGGACCATCGTCGAAGACATGCCCCTGGTGGCCGCCACAGCGAGCACAATGGTATTCGGTGCGCGGAATGATCAGCTTCCAGTCGCGTCGGGTGCCGGTATTCCCGGCGATCGACTGGTAAAAACTGGGCCAGCCCGTGCCGCTGTCGAATTTGGTTTCGGATAAAAATAGCGGCAGGTAGCAGGCTGCGCAGATATAGGTGCCCTCACGCTTTTCATCGTTCAGCACGCTGCTCCAGGGACGCTCGGTCGCTTCGTCGAACAAAACCTGGAACTGCTGTGGCTCGAGTAGCCTGCGCCACTCTTCCCTGGTTTTGTCGATGGGCGGGAAATCACCGCTCACCGAAGCCGAGTCCGTTGCTGCAATAACGCTGCGGCCCGCGGCAATCGCTGCCACGGTCGCGATCGTACCGGCGATGAATCGTCGTCTGTCCATAAGAAAGCCTCCACTAAAGAATTGCCTGTTCGGACAGCAGATCTGATAAATAATTCCCCTGGCAATGTGTTGCAGAGCAGTATATCCATTCGCGCGATTGTGGGCATTTACCCTATATGGGCGATTCATCAATATCAGGCGACTGATATCATTGCCGATTCTATATATTTGGAAGAGGCCGTATATAGAGGCACGATCTATGAATTATCGAAAAACCAACAGGGGCCTGATCTGGTCCAACCAGCGCAAGGACCAGGACGCGCAGCCCGATTTCGAGGGTTCATTGAACGTCAAAGGCGAAGAGTTCTGGGTGTCAGCCTGGAAGCAGAGCGAAGGTGCTGACCACGGATCGCAGAGCCTGTCGTTTACCGTTCGGCCGAAAGACGAAGCGGCGATCGAACAACCGAAGGATTATGTCGTGAGCTCCGACAATCGATCGGGAGGCTCGTTTTAGATTTCGCGCCTCGGCCTGAAAAGCGGTCTAAATTATTTCGAACTGACGGCATGTGAACATGGTCACGATAAACTACAACACAATAGCGGAACCTGAGTCACGGACGACGGGAGCAAAGACCGGCATGACAACAATAAAAGCGCATCTGGCAAAGGTCTTGATTGTTCTGGCTTTACCCGTCTTGTTGGTGCTCGCGATCGTCGCTGATTTGCTGGGCATCGAAATCGCCGAGGGATAACAATCCGGGCGCAGTAACCAAATTATACCGGCGCAGCGGCGATTCGAGTTGACTATCGGCATCAATCAGGGGAATCTTGCCTCAATTCTTTCCTGAAGCAGAAGCCCTGTTCGTTACATCATCCATGCCGCCCTGGTTTCACTCGTTTGCCACCAATCTCGGCTTTCTGCGCCTGGGCTTGCTCTGCCTCGCGCTGTTCAACATTGCCCTGCCGGTTATCTACTATCTGATTTTTCCCGAAGCAGGGACGGACGTCACCTACTCGGGCTGGAGGGCCATCCCCACACTGGTCACGCCGGTGATGGCGCCGCTGCTGGTCGTCGTGGTCCTGTTCGACGCCGTCATGTCACGCGTTCGCGTTGCGGATGCACGGGGAGAGGAGCGCGCGAAGTACCTGGCCATATATCGTATCGAGCTGCTGTCGATCGGAATAATGCTGGCCTACTGGGTGCCTTACTTTTCGGCACTTTGACTTAACCGGGGCCGGATCATCGCCTTGCGTCTGTTACGAAAAGGTCGTCATATCGACGGCGCTCAGCGCTTCGGCATTCCTGACCTCGTATTCAATACTTACCCTCAGGCCGTTATGCTGTGGTCGCCTGGCATTATTACGATCCTGGGACTCTGCCAGGATCGCCGGCATCATAAATGAACCTACCCCCCTGGTACTGGGCGTGGCGACCGGCTTCGGCGGCACGATCGATCACCGCGCCGGCGGCGGCATGATGATCTTCTGCAATGATCCACTGCCCAGCGAAGAACCCGAACCGAAGCAGCGCCACCGCCGCAAAAACGACGACGCGATTTTACACAGCCGCTTCTAGTCGATTAAAGCAGATACCTCGTTGCAGGCGCCCCGATCTACCCTAATAGCCATGCGCGGCATTGAGCACGTCGTATTCACCCTGCCTGCGCGCCGCCTCGAGTTCAAAATCACGGATGTCGATTTCCAGCCCTGCGATCTGCGACTGCAGTTGCTTGAACCTGTCTAGAAGTATCTTCCGGTCCTTCACCGAAAGCGCTGCCGATACCAGCATGGTTTCGACGCCCTGGTGCTGCTCCGTCAACGCGGCCAGCTCCTCCTGCATATCGTTGACGTCACGTTGCAACCTGCTGATATCGGAACTCAACTGGTAAAGCTCGCGGCCAGTTTCGTATGCCGCCAGAAACTGTCCCTGTAATCCGGTAGGGCAGACGCCGTTGTATCTGCGACCGGCGCGACCTAGCCTGAATCCGTTCGAATCCGTGCAAAATTCCCTGACCCCGTTCGCGTGCCCGCGCTCGTAACTTGCCAGGTCGGGCGTTACCCCATATTCGGCGCAGGCTTCGCGATGGTTGCCGACATAGGAAACCAGGCGGCCCCTGGCGCCATCTTCGAGCCCGATCATCTGCCAGTCGGCCTCGCGGCATTCGGATTTGTCCATGGTTGCGCAGCCCGCGATAAGGAGCATCACCAATGTGCTGTAAAAAAGACGCTGTATTTTCATGTATCGATACCTGTTCCGCTCTATACGCCTGCAAACCGGCGCGCTAATCCGAGTATAGTATCGTTCACGGTTTCTTCACCGCTGGGAGAAAAATGGCGTGCCAGGGAGGACGGGGCTACACGCATGCCGGTGTCGAAAAACTCCACCACTTCCAGGCGCAAGCCGCGCCGCCGACGCCGCCGGCATCGGTCGCAAACACCCCTGGTCGACTTTGCGCAACTTTGTGCCCGAAACCAGCTATCATTCTGAATGAATTTATCGATGGTACGCCAATGCATAGCTGCGACGCACGGGATGAGAAAGCCGCCCCCTGGTTTAACCATAGTCCTGCTGCTCGGCGCCTGCGGTCATGGCGGCTCTTCGTCACCACCCTCTCCCGCGGCCGAACGCATCGAGATTGTCGGTAGCGGTAATCTCGGCATCTTCGATCCGGCGATTACGCGCGATCCCGGTAGTCGACGACCAGCGATGAGCTGCTCGTCGGTCGATAGCTCGATATACTATCCCGCATCGACCTACTGGGCGGTTTCGATTCGGCTCGCCTGTTCCGATGATAAGGTAGCAGCTGGACCGACGCCGGTCTCGCGGCGCCCTTCGTCGAGACTCTGGCCGGGCCGATGAAGACGAGCCATCCCACGGCCACGATCGGCCCGGACAGCCGGGGAATCAGGCAGAGCGAAACCTCGGCGCTGATTCACGACCCGGGCGCGGCCCCGGCGCAGCGCTGGAAGCTGATCTGGTTTCAGTACCTGAACGCCAACCTGACCTCCTGAAACGGCAGGCCCGTTGCAGGTCTGCGATTCGTTGATCTCTGCCGCGACCTGCTTCGATACGCCCCTGCTAATCCGGTCCTCGAGCCAGCCTGGACCGAAACCTTGCCCTGTTTTTCCACGATCCCTTGATCTGCGTCCTTGTTCGGTAGATGCGTCGGACGATAATACGGCGGTGGTTAGTATTATTGGATATTTACAGGCCTGCTCCGGTAGCCTGTACCCAGAAACGGTAATAGTTTAGATGGAAAATATTCATATCCTGATGGCGGGCCTGACCGCAATCATCCTGTTCGTCTTCGGGCTCGATAACTTTTCCCGGGAAATCGAAAAAATATCAGGGGAAAGGTTTCGCAAATCGCTGAGCCGCGCCACCAACATCCCCGTCATCGGGGTTCTGATCGGCGCAGTGGTCACGGGAATCATTCAATCCAGCTCTGCAACCTCCGTCATCACCATCGGTCTCGTCAACGCCGGCGTGCTGTCGTTCAAGAACAGCGTCGGCATTATTTTCGGTTCCAATATTGGCACGACGATAACCGCCCAGCTGGTTGCATTCAAGCTGACCGCTTTCGCGCCGGTTTTTATCATCCTGGGTTTCGTTTTATCCCTGATCCGGTCGCGTTACTCCGTTTTCGGCAAGACCGTTTTTTATTTCGGCTTCGTGTTCTTCAGCCTCAACCTGATCTCGTCCTCGCTGCAGCCGTTGCAGAACAATTCGACGCTGATCGATCTGTTGACCCAGCCGCAGAATCCGATCTACGCCATCGTATTCGGCTGCCTGTTCACCGCGGTGGTCCAGTCCAGCTCGGTCACGACCGGGCTTGCCATCATCTTCACCCAGCAGGGAATACTCGGGCTCGAGAACGCAGTGCCGCTGATCATGGGGGCGAACATCGGCACCACGGCAACGGCGTTAATCGCGATGTTCAACATGGATGCCGCCGCCAAGAAAACGGCGTTAAGCCACTTCCTGTTCAACGTCGGCGGGGTCCTGATCTTTTTACCGGTGCTGCTTCTGTTCGGCGACCGGCTGAGCACGCTGACCATGGCGCCGGCCATCGCGCTGGCGAATATTCATTTATTTTTCAACATCGCGACCAGCCTGGTATTCATTGCGCTAATCGGCCCTTTCACACGCGTGATCGACATGCTGCTCGGCGAGGGAAAAATGGATTTCGAAAGGCTGAGAATTCCAGGCCTGGACGAAAGTCTCGAATTCGCGGCTATCAAGTCTGATCTGGAAAAAGACTCGGATGCACTGCTGGCGTTCCTGCAGGAAAACTACAACCTCGTGACCCTGAGCATCGAAACGAATTACCGGGGCATCTTCGAGGCGGCGGGAAAACGCATCGAGTACATCGATTTTCTGAAGAAGGAATACATGTCGTATTTTTCGAAGGTCGTATCACAACTGCAAAATGAGGAAGATTCGAAGGAACTGATTCGAATCATCAATCAGTTCGACTATTTGTTCCAGATGCATGATTCGATAAACGACTTGTTCAACACCAAAAGAGTCATGTCGGAACAGTACGTCGAGTTGAGAAGCGATATCCTGCTGCTGATCAGGGAGATGTCGAGCCAGACTCTTATCCTGTTCGACAACCTCAGGAAAGGCTTTGGCAGCGAAGAAATATCCGAGATAAAGCAATCGGCGAAGGACGTGCAGCTGCACCTCGATGCAGCGCACAAGAAACTGCTGACATTGTTATCCGATCCCGACAGACGCGACGCCGGAGCCATTACCAATTTCGTCACCTACTCGCAGCGGCTCAAGGACAAGTTGATCAACTACTCGAAGGTTAAATCAGAGGCCCCGGTCTAGCGCGGGGCCGCGAGCACGATCGGTTCGATTACATCCGTTTATAACCCAGGATTCCGACCCGGAGCGGATTCATTCGTCGAGCGCCTCGAGTATCGACCGATGAAAGCGGTGCAATCCGGACTCCGAGTACCAGCCGTCTTTTTGATCGACGACATATCGTCCCTGGTCGTAGGCCAGCGACTTCAGTCCGCGGTGCACGCTTTCGACGATGGCGATGTCTTCGCTGTTGAACTGATCCGCAAACAGGCCTTTCAACGCCTCGAGTGTGGGCGTAACCTCTCCGTTGGCCGCCAGCAGGTCGACATGTTCCCGGCAACGGTCCGGGCCGTTCGCGGCCATGCGGATCACGACCAGGTTTTCGCAACCCGGCAGGCTGAGCATGCAGGTGTTCGGCCATAGCGTCCAGGAGCGGTAGGGCGAGCCAGGCTCCAGCTCGAGACCCTCGTAACCCGCCTTCGAGCGTGACTCGAAGAAAGCGTAGCGTCGTTCCTGCCTGGCACAACGGCCGCTGCCGCTGTCGAGCACCTGGGTCAGTTTGCGGTGCGCCACCGGGATATGGTACCCCTCGGAGAAATTATCGACGACGATCTTCCAGTTGGCGGCGATGTCGTAGTCAAACTGAAATGCCGTCCCGAAGCTATCGATTGTTGGCAAGCTTTCGCTCAGCGTCTCCTGAAGCCCGGGATACTCCTGCGCGAATTCGGCGGCGTCGTTATCGAGGTTGGCGAACAGCAGGCCGGCACAGTTGGCGAGCCTTACTGGTCTGAGCGCAAAATCTGCCGGATCGAATCCCTGCAACTGCTCGGTATGGGGCGCCTGGATCAACCTGCCGTCGAGGCTGTAACTCCAGGCGTGGTAAGGGCAGACGATTCGCTTCCTGCACGACCCCTGTCCGTCGAGCAGTTCGTGTCCACGGTGCTGGCACACGTTGAAGAACGCCCTGATCTCCGAATCCTCTCCGCGCAGCAGGAATATACACTGGTCGGCCACGCGCTCGACCCGGTAGTCGCCCGGCTCCGGCAGCTGACCGGCGTGGCCGACGTAACACCAGCTTTTATGGAAAATTCCGCGCAACTCGCGCCGGTAGATAGCGGGATCATGATAATAACGTGACGGCAGGGTTGGCGATAAAAGCGCGTCTGGATTGAACGCGCCGCGCTCACCTTCGGGATAATCGCGGATCTTCATCAGGTTTGTCACGCCTGGCGTAATTTTCAGGTGACGCAATCAGATCACGCCCCGGGCGGACTGTCCAGCCCGGCGCGGACCCCGAAGGCCTGCGCCCAATTAGCGCACAGTAATGTGGCCGCCGGGGGTTCGTATTCAGTACAATTGCCATTCTTTCGGGGCGCGGACATCAACCAATGGCACAGCATCGATCGATCGACTTCCTGCAGCGCATCCGCGCCGGCGAATTCATATTAATGGACGGCGCGCTGGGTACCGAGCTCGAACGGCGCGGCGTTCCCATCGATGGTGCGGGCTGGAGCGCGCTCGCGGTACGCGATCACGGCGCTATCGTGCGCCAGACGCACGAGGATTACATACGCGCGGGTGCGAAGCTGCATATCGTCAACAGTTTCGCGCTAGCACGGCACGTGCTCGAACCAATTGGTCTCGGCGAGGAATTCGAGGCGCTGAATCGGCGTGCCGTAGCGTTGTTCGACGAGGCCGTTGCCGGCACGCAATCCGACCGCGATGCCCTTTGGGTCGCGGGTTCGTTGTCGACTTTTGCGGCCAACTCCGATCGAACGCTGCTGCCGCGTGGCGACGCGCTGACGTCGAATTACCGCGACCAGGCCCGCGTGCTGCTCGATGCCGGGGTCGATCTGTTCGCACTGGAAATGCTGTTCGACAGGACGGTCAGCCTGTCGATGCTCGAAGCGGCGCAGGGATTCGGCGTCCCGATCATCCTGGGATTCACCTGTTCCTGGGGTCAGGACGGGGGCGCCAGGGTCACGACAGCGCAGGGAATGGGTAGCCCGGTGGAGCCGTTTGACGCGGTTTTACCGGCGGTAATCGACGCTATCGAATCCGAAGACGTTATCTTGTCCATCATGCATAGCGCCGCCGACGTAACCGATGCGGCTCTGGAAATACTGCATCGCTACTGGGACGGACCGGTAGCCGTATACCCCAATTCGGGGCATTTCATCGATTTACGGATGCAGTTCGACAGCGTTTGTAGCGCCTCGGAGTTTCAGCAGTCCGCGCGTCGCTGGATCGACTCGGGCGCGCGGATCGTCGGCGGATGTTGCGGTATCGGACCCGCGCATATTCGCCGACTAAACCTCGAGCCGTCCAGCTGAATTCCCGCTCGATACGACAATCATGATTCAGGTCAATAGCGACAGTCCGATTGCATGATTTACTGCGACCGTTTTCTGCAAACGAGCGAAGTAATCGGTGTTATCAAAACCTGAAAATCGTGGGCTGGCCCGCGGCATGGCGGTAGCTCTGTTATTATTCGCAATCCCTGGACTGGGTCTGCTCAATAGTTGCGCACAGGTGCGCAAGGCGACTTACCCGAAGGATTTTATCTACCTGGATAAAAAACAGGTCAAAAGCCAGATGGCCATGTTCGGTTTTTACATGCGCCAGCTCGATTCGATACTGCTCGATGAAACCGCCGTCAGCAGCGAACAACAGGCGCAGATCGTGAGCCTGCTGAACAAGATCAGAGACGGCGCCAGTTCGCTCGGATCCGGTAACGTAACCACCAATCACCTGGTCATCGACGACCATATCGACGAATTTATCTCCGACGTCAATACCGCGTTGCGCAACGCGAGCGCGGACCCGCCCAATTACTTCGCGCTCGGCAAGCTCTCGGGCAGTTGCGTCGGTTGCCATAAGTACCGCTGACACCCTGGCGCGGCAGGGGCCGTGGATGGGCCGCAGCGGGACGAATTCACCGGGCCGGCGGCGATAACGCTCCGGTATGCCTGAATAGCCTGGTGCCGCGCAGGGTCATTGCCCGCCCGAAAAATACCGGGGCGATTCCCCGTTCAGTAAAATCGCGGATGGCGGTAATAAGGCCAGGGAGGGTAAAACCAGGGATCGTAATACCACCAGGGCGGGGGGTAATAACCGGGTGGAGGCGATTCCACCACCGGCTTCCACAGGAAAGAACCTTCCACCCTGACGACCGGAAACAGGTAGTCGAAGTCGCCGATGGGCCTGCTGATCTTGCCGTCGATCATGCCGACCACGGTTAACGGCCGCCCGACCGTGTACACAACCGGATCGACGAACTTGTCGAAACTGGCGATGAATCGACCGTCACTCCTGCCATCATAGCCGGGCCTGCCGTTGGCGCGCAGTTTCTGGCGCACGATTTCAACCCAGGTCCCGTCGGCCCTGTTTTCGACCTTGCTGATGACGCCACCCCAGCGCACCTCGGCCCCTAGATAACGGTCGATATCGAGCCGCACCTGCGTCAGCGATAGATCCTGTGCAGGAATCCTGCTAATGGCTTGCGGCGGCTGGCTTACGCAACCGGCAACAATAGCCGCCAGTATGATCAGTAATATTTTTTCCATGGTTTATTCGTTACCTGCACTGCCGAATTAATTCAACATTGCTTGACATACCTTGATGCCAGATAGCCGAAAAAGCATTGATCTCTATCAAATAGTGGTTGTATTACGTTAATCCGGTGAGCGACGGCCCGATCCCCGACATTAAATCACCGACACCACGCCGCGGGATCTATCGCGACTCGGGAAGCGGCTCATGGATTCGCACATCCAGCGGCCGCGACGTGTCGAGGTGAATATCGCGTTGCGGAAACGCGATCACGATTCCGGCCGCCTCGAACTTGCGATTGATTTCCGTGTTCAGCTCGCTCTGGGTTTGCAGGCGATAATCCATCGATTCTATATAGCAACGCAGCATGATATCGAGCGCGTTGTCGCCAAAATTTTCGAAAGTGACCAGCGGCTCGGGCTCGTCGAGCACGCGCTCGTTCTCCCGGGCCGCTTCGCACACCAGTTTCATGGCCAGGCCGACATCACTGCCATAGGCGATGCCGACGGCGATTACGATACGCGCCATGGGGTCCGACAGTGTCCAGTTCAGAAGACGCCCGGTAATAAACTCCTTGTTCGGCACCACGAGTTCTTTTTGATCCCAGTTGCGGATGGTCGTGGAACGGATACGTATTCGTGTCACCACGCCCGAGGTGTCGCCGACGGTGACGACGTCACCGATCCGGATCGGGCGTTCGAACAAAAGGATCAGGCCGCTGATGAAATTTGCGACGATTTCCTGCAGACCAAAACCGATACCGACACCAAGCGCCGCAACCAGCCACTGGATCTCCCCCCAGCTGCCACCGAGAATATTGAATACCAGCAAGATGCCGATTGCGACGATCGAATACTGCGTCAGGGTCGAGATCGCGTAGCGCCCGCCGGCAGTGATATTGAGCCGCGACAGCAGCAGGATTTCAATCAATGCCGGTAAACGGCGCGCCGATCCAATGACCAACGCGATAATCAGTATCCCAAGAATCGCATCACTCAGGGTTACCGGCACCAGGCTTTCAATGCCCTCGACCGACGCGCTGTAGCTCCACAACGAGACCTCGTCGAGAATGCGAAAAGCCGGCAGCACGTCGGACCAGATGAGCCACAAACCGAGCAGGGCAACCACCGTCAGGGCGGTGCTGATCAGTTTCTTGGTGTCCTCGCTAAGCGCGACGTAGTCGACTTCGGGTTCGTCCACAATCAGCCCGGTATTCTCGGTGACCGTGGCGTCCCTCTGCGCTCTCGTTTCGCTGGCGGCGCGTTGCGCCCGATGCCTTTCCAGCGCGTTCTTGAACACCAGCCTGCGCTCGGTCAGCAACACCCAGCGCGATACCAGCTGGTGGATCAAAATGATCGCGACCAGCAGCCACACCGTATCGACCAGACGCGCGCCGAACTGCGCCGCGGTGTAAACATAGCCGACCGTCGCGAGCACCGCCAGCATCATCGGCAACGAGAGTCCGAGCATTAGCCACAGGTAACGAAACCAGGCGAGCGGACTGCCCGGGCTGGCGGCATAATATTCGCCCAGCACACCGCGCCGCGGCGCCAGGATTCGACCGAAGAAGCGCGCCAGCGAAATCATGACAACGACGAAGGACAGCCGACTCAGGCCGCCGGCCAGCGCCGCGGGATCGTAGGTAACCGATGCAATCAGAATAAACGCGGCCGGCAGAAATACCGACATCAGGCGCCGCGTTTCCTGTCTCAGCTTCGCGGCCGTTCGCGGGTTCCATCCGAAATGGTTGATCGCAAGTCCCCCGGACTCGCAGAATATTCGGAATGCGACGAAATAAAAAAAATACAGTGCTATACCGGTTAGCGCGGCGCCGACCGCCGGCACGAACTGGCCGGTCCAGACGGCCGCCTGCGAAAACTGCGCCTGTATATCGAGCGACTCCACGCTATAAAAATACTGCAAGTGCAGACCCAGCACCGTAAACAGGATCGGCCACGGCAAGGCAAGCACCAGGGTTAGTATCAGCGCCCTGAGTGTCGCGAGGTAGCGATCGTGGCGCAGCTGTCCGACGTTGCGGCCGCTGCGATGCAGCGACGCGCGCAGCTTCCCTGTTTTCCTGATCAACCAGGCGAACAGCACAAGCCCGAGCAGCAGAACCCAGGGAAAAGAGTCCGGCAAAAACAGCGCACTACCCAACTCGAGCCAGTGCGCTGGTGAGATGAATATTGCGGCGCTCTGGGCGATCGACTCGATGGTTTCCCATGACGGCGGTTTCCCGGTGCGAATCCACAGCAGGCGCTGGTCGAGAAAGTCGTTGTAGGAATTTACTACCTCGGCCAGCTGTCGCTGGGAAAAATCGAGCTCGCCGAGCGCCTGCAGGTAGGTATCGTCGGCCGCGATCGCCTTGTCGAGCAGGTCGCGGCGCAGTTCGGCGAGGTTTGTTACCTCCTCCCGCAGCAGCGCCTTCCAGGTTTCCGGCAGGGGCGTCGACAGGTCATCGACGTAAAGCTTGATATCCCGCAAACGAGTCCGCTCCTGTTGATGGCGAATCTGGCGCAGGCTGGATTCAATGACGAGCTGACGGCGGCGCTCCTGGGCGGCCTCAAAATCGCTGGCATCCGGCAGCCCGCGTCGCTGCTCCAGCAACACCTGGCCGAGCGCTTCGCTCAATCCGGCAATTTCGAGTTTCTGGCGCGCCAGCCGAAAGTTTTCGGAAATTCGTTTGGCCTGACTGGCGGCGACGTTTTTCTCTTGGTTTATTTTTTCCAGCGCGGCGGCGAGTTCGTTCAATTCCTCGCCGAGCAGGGTATTCTGCTGTGCGACATCCTGCACCAGCGGATGCTTGCCGAAAGCCTGCCGTTCCGTTTCCTCGGCTGCCTGTTTTGCCGTTTCGGCCTCGCTACGGCGACGTTCGGCGACCAGCGATTCGAGCAGCTCGACATACTGCGACTGGCGGTTCAGCTCGAGCGCAGCCTTGTCGCGTCGAGCTCCCAGCAGTTCGATCCGCATCGGCTGGCTGAAGAGCTCCTGGTTTAACATTTCGATTTCGGCGCCGAGGGCACGTGCCTCCTGCTCCAGCACCCAGCGTCGCGCCTCGATCAGGCGCTGCGGCTGACCTTCCGGGGTCGGCAGCTGCAGTTCATCGGTGATCTCGGCCTGGCGTTTCCTGGCCTCGTCCAGCCGTTCACGTACCAGTTGTGGGCGCTGCGACTGTGTATCCAGTAGCGCGCCAAGCTCATCCAGGCTGCCGGTCAATCCTGTCAGGTCGGCTTTTTCGCCGAGCAACTGCTGTTCGAGCTCGGGCAAAGCCTTGCGTAACAGAGAATCGGGCAATTTCGGCGGCGCCCTGGATTCCATCCATTCCAGTTCCTTGCGCAACGCGGCGGATTCCCGCGGCGCCGATTCGCGCGCCGCGATGTATTCCGCGATGGCGGCTTCGTTGCTGCGCCGCTGTTGAATCAGGCTGATTGTCTTGCGATACAAATCCAGTAACGATGACTTGTTCGCTTCGTCGAGGTCGCTGGAGGCCTCCGCATCTCGCAGCAGGTTCTGTAACATCTCGATCGACACGCCGGATTCCGCGGTAACCGTGGCTTGCGCGCGCAGCTCCGGTGACACCAGCAAACAGGAGGCGAGCAGAATAAAAAGTGGCGTTGTTCGAAACAGGTTCACTTCGGATGCGACAAGCAGGCTCTAAAGCCGGCCATCTTATCATTGTCTTTGTGCGGGTAATTATTAAATAATGACATTCCATGCCCACTGTTCCGGCCGATCATCGGCAGGAACCGGCCATCTGGAATCGAACAGGAGTAACCCATGACCTGGACAGTTTATTTATCCGGCGAAATACACACCGACTGGCGCGATCAGATCATCGCCGGCGCCCGCAGACTCAACCTGCCGATCGAGTTCACGTCGGCGGTAACCGACCATGCGGCCAGCGACGCGGCCGGAGACATGCTCGGACCCGAATCGAGCGGTTACTGGCGTGATCACAAATCATCGCGGGTAAACGGTATCCGCACCCGGACCCTGCTGCAAAAATGCGACATCGCGGTGGTTAGATTCGGCGATCGGTACAAGCAGTGGAACGCGGCTTTCGACGCGGGATATTGCGCTGCGCTCGGCAAGCCCTATATCACGCTTCACGACGAGGATATCGTGCACCCGCTCAAGGAAGTCGACGCGTCGGCGATGGCCTGGGCGGAAACGCCGGCACAGGTGGTCGAGATATTGAACTACGTCATCCATGCCTGACCGCGATTCGTCATTTTTCGTAACGCATTCCTGAGCAGGCCGGGGGTTCTAGTTGCGAGCGCCATTCTCCCCGATGCAATTCCTACTGCTCGTTACCATTTTCATACTGTGCGTGATCGTGCTGTACATGGGCGTACTAACTCTCGCGCTCGACAAGCTCGGGCTGTCGACCCACTCCGCTATGCTGTTGCTAGGCTGTACCCTGCTCGGCAGCACCATCAATATGCCGCTGTTCCAGATATCTGCCGAAGCGCCGCCGGATGAAGAGATGCAGAAGATGCAGAGTTGGCTGTTCGGCAGACCGCTGCCGTTCACCGGGAAAACCATCGTAGCGATAAACGTCGGTGGCGCGCTGATTCCGGTCACTTTTTCGGTTTACCTCGCGAGCAGCAATCGATTACCGCCGCTGCAGTTGCTGCTCGCCATCGCGATCGTCGCCGCGGTCTGCTACCTGACGAGCCGTCCGATCCGCGGTCTCGGCATCGGCATGCCGATATTTGTTGCACCGCTTGCCGCAGCGCTGACCGCGACCACGATTGCGCCCGAAAATAGCGCGCCGATGGCCTACATCTGCGGCACGCTCGGGGTGTTGATCGGCGCCGACCTGATGCGCCTCAACGACATTCGAAAAATTGGCACCCCGGTCGCATCGATCGGCGGCGCCGGTACCTTCGATGGTATTTTCCTGACCGGAATCGTCGCCGTGTTGCTGTCCTGAAGCGACCGTAGAACTTGAGCGAAGCAGCGACGGCAATGCCGGTCAGAGCTTGCCGTCGAGTTCGCTCGCAAACTCGCTGCGGATACGCGAGGCATATATAACGAGCCCGAGCCCGTCGGTATTCTGCTTTCTTGCCAGCACCGCGGTATTGACGCCCAGCACCTTGCCGTCCACGTCTATCAGCGGCCCGCCGCTGTTGCCCGGCAATATCTGCGTATCGGTGAACAGGTGATCGCGGCTGGCCTTGGTGATAATACCCGCGGTCAACGCGTCGGAAATACCAAACGGGCTGCCGATAGCGAAAACCTTCGTACCCTGTTTCGGATATTGTCGTTGCGCCAATGACAGGAAGGGCGTGCTGTAATTATCCAGTTTGAGCAGGGCGAGATCGTGGTCCCTGCTGATTTTGACCAGCCTCGCTTTCAGCTTCTTGCCGTTTTTCAATACGATCGTGAATTTCTTCGAAAAATTACTCATACTGCTGCTGAAACCGAAATTGGATTTTTCCTTTTTGTACCCGCGCTCCATTTTCCGGTACTGGCTGACATTCTCTTCGTGACGCTCCCTGTTCTTCCGGTAACGCTTGATATAGCGTTCGTATTGGTCACGGTCGGATTTGGTAGCGCTCGCCGATTCCATGTATTCACGGTTCTCGTCGATGGTTCGCCTGGCGTCGGCCAGCCGTTCCTCGTCGTCGGTAATATCGGCCTTGAACGCGTCGAGCCTTTCCTTCCAGTCTGCGAGCCTGGCCTCGCTTTCCTTCCATTGGGTGGAGGTCGCGGGCCTGACGACGTGGCGGTTGGTGATGATGTAACCGTCGGCGGTGATAAAAAATCCCGATCCCGAGCCGGCGCTGGTCTGGACGGTGACCACGGATAACGAGGCCTCGTCGACCCTGGACGTCGGATTAAACGCCTGCTGCAGGTCGTCTTTTAAATCGGCGATGGCCGACCGGGTATCCACAGTGGCTGCGACGGCGCTATTGTTCTTGTCCTTGGGAGGCTTGTCGGTGAAGTGCCATTTACCGTACTTGTCCTGGTACTTATACACATCGGCGATCGACGGTGGCGTCAACAATTGAACCAGGGTAAAGATGACAATCGGTAACAACTTGTTCATGGTAATGCGAATCGACTCGACTATTCGTCTGGATTCAATTACTTATAGACCATTCTCACGATCGGTACGCCATTCGCGGGGCCATTTTTCGAATCGGTTCACATTACCGGCTTCCGTAGCGGTACAGATATCCGGGGTCGGGTAAATCAATGACGTCGACGGCTGGCACCGGATTCGCCGCTAGGCGCAACGTTAATTTGTCACGGCGCCATCGCAGATAGCGCGACCCCGCCGATAGCCGCGAGCAGCAATACGCGCGAAATACCCCAGTGCAGGCGGAACAGCATCAGCGCGCAGGCCAGCGCAAGCGCGATCACGCGCCAGTCGAGCGACTCCGGCGCGGGCTGCCACAGCACAAATGGTCCGTAGCTGCGCGTCGCAACGTCCGCAAAAAACACGTGTAGCGCGAACCAGATCGACAGGTTCAGAATCACGCCGACCACCGCCGCGGTAATCGCGGTCAGCGCGCCGCGCAGGCGGGCCTGCGATCCGATCCAGTCGATGTAGGGCGCGCCGACGAAAATCCACAGGAAACAGGGCACGAATGTTGCCCACAGGGTGACTACGGCGCCGAGTAATCCGTACCAGATTCCGCCCTCGCGAAATGCCGCGAGGAAGCCGACAAACTCGTTGACGAGAATCAGCGGCCCCGGCGTCGTCTCGGCGAGGCCTAGACCGTCCATCATTTCGCCGGCGCCGAGCCAGCCGTACTGGACGACGACATCCTGGCCGAGATAGGCAAGCACCGCGTATGCCCCGCCGAAGGTAACCACCGCCAGCTTGGAGAAAAAGACACCGATTTGCAGCAGTAAGCCTTCCGCATCGAGGGCCGCGAGCACCGCCATCGGCGCGGCCCAGATCAGCAGCCAGAGGCTTGCGGTTGCGAGGCTGCCAAGCGGCGACACCCTTACCGCGACCGGTTGCTGGTCTGCACTCTCGGCAGCGGCGCGGAAGAAACCGAACAATGCGGCGGCGACGATGATCAACGGGAACGGCAGTGCGAGGAAAAAAATCCCGATGAAGGCAAGCGCCGCGATCACCCAGTGCTCGGCGAGATGCAGCGCGCGCCTGGCAACCTTGAGCAGCGCTTCGATGACGATGATGATTACCGCCGCCTTGATGCCGAGAAACAATGCGTTGACCAGCGGCACATCGCCGTAAATAGCGTAAACCAGGGCCAGCGCGAAAATGATGATGGCACCGGGCAGGACGAACATTAGCCCCGCGATCAATCCGCCGGCGATGCCGTGCAACCGCCAGCCGGCGTAGGTCGCGAGCTGCATCGCCTCGGGTCCCGGCAACAGCATGCAAAAACTCAGCGCATTGAGAAACTGCTTCTCGCTGAGCCAGTGCCGGAGATCGACGATTTCACGATGCATCAGCGCGATCTGCGCCGCGGGTCCGCCAAACGACAGCAATCCGATGCGCAACCAGACACGAAACGCCTGCGCGAGCGTGGGCGCCCGGCAGGCGTCAGCTTCATCTAACGCCACGGTATTCATGGATCAAACCCGGGTGGATGGCTGAGGCCAGTCATGTGTTTCATCGCCGGCGTCACGCGCCCAGCGGTAAAACGCATCGTAGACCAGCATGCCGGCCTCGATTTGCTCGAGATCGTCGCGGTACATGCGTGAAAGTCCGAGCGATACCGCCAGCAGGCCAGCCGACTGCGGCGCGAGTTCGTGCCTGTCGGTGTCGGCGCCGCGCACTACGCTGGACAGTTTCAACAGGGCGTCGGTTTCCAGCCGGAATTCTTCTAGCATCGTGTCGAAGGTGCAGTGATCGCCGCGGTGGCTCCAGAACACGCCCTCGATATCGAAAGGCGTGGCGTCGAATTTTTCGGCAACACCCACGACTTCCGCGGGTGCCACGAACAGGAATTGCGCGCTCGCGTCGACGAACCGGCGGATCAGCCAGGGGCAGGCCACGCGATCGATCTTGGGCCGGTGACGCGTCACCCAGACGCTGCGTCCGCTCGCCTGCTGGCGCGGGATACTGTCTGCCGGTAGCAGCGGTTCGCCGGCATCGCGCCATGCGAAATGACCGCCTACGAGTGCCTCGGCGTTCACGCGGTGGTTGCGCAGCAACGCCATCGCGCCCTGGCTGATTTTCTTGCCCTGCTGGCAATAAACCACGACCCGTCGGCCTGCAAGTTGTGGCGCGAGCGCGGCAATATCGCGATGCGGATGGCGAAACGCGGTCGGTATCAAATCAGGGTCCTCGGCGAAGTCTTCGTCGATGCGCACATCGATGACGACCGGCGCCGCCGGCGTGCCGATCAGGCGGGAAAGCTGTGCTACGGTGATTTCGTTGGGTGACGGCATGGCGCATCCTCTCCTATCAATTTACCCGGCCGGGAATTTTTGACCCGGGCCAGGACTAGGTCTATCGGATGCGAAGCTTGGGCTTGCGCCTCACGGGGTGTTCGCCGACCCCATGCCGACGAGTATGGCGAAAACGTATGCGCAAATCAAGCGGCATGACCCGCCCCGCGGCACGATGCACCGGGGATCACTCGGCGGGCAGCGCGTAAGCGCCATCCTCGTCGTGGGTTTCACGTCCACTGAGCGCGGGGGTGAACACGCACACCAGGCGCATGCGGGTAAACGACTTCAGGCAATGCCGCTCGTGCTGATCGAGCACGTAAAGAGACCCCGGTCCGAGGGGATAGACTTCGCCGGTGGCGAGGTTCTCGACCTCGCCCTCGCCTTCGATGACATAGTTTGCCTCGACGTGATGCTTGTACCACAGGATTTGTGTGGCGCCTTCCTCGACGGTGGTTTCGGTCAACGTAAAACCAACACCGTCCTCGGCAAGTAAAAACCGGCGACTGGCCCACACCGGGCCACACACGTCCCGCGGCGTATCGATCAATTCGGCCAAGCTTGTTACGATCACGGCAATACTCCTGGTTGCGACACGGCGATGATAACACCATTAAAAAGCCTGCTCCGGCGCGCAAAAATTAAATAGAACGAGTAATATTGGCGCCGACGATATTGGTCGGAACGAAATTCATGAATCCAGTCTCGAACACCGCTTTTTACTGCTGCGGCGTGCGCATGGACGACGCAAACCGGAAGCGTTCGATCTGCAACGATATTCATGCCGGTACATTCATGGATGCCCGCGGACTGGAAATTTTTGCACCCTTCCGTTCCGAGACCATGCCCAATATCTCGAATATATCGAGGTGCAGAATCATCGATGATCACGTATCGGCAGAATTAGGTAAATCACCGTCGGCATCGGTTGTCACCATCGGCGCAGGCTTCGACACGCGGCCCTATCGGCTGCGCGGCGGAGACTGGCTCGAACTCGACGAGCCCCAGCTAATCGAGTACAAGAATCGACGGCTCCCCGTATCGGAATGCGATAATCCGCTAACCCGCATCGCGATCGACTTCGCCGGAGAATCGCTGCACGAAAAACTGTCCGGTATCGAAACGACGTCGCCCGTGATTATCGTCATCGAGGGGGTTTTCATGTATCTCGATCCCGTGGCGATCGCACAGACGCTGCAACAGGTACAGCAACGCTTTCCGCGACACGCGCTGCTGTGCGACCTGATGACGCGCAGATTCTTCGACAGGTTTGCCCAGGGAGTTCACGGTAAGCTGGTCGCCGCGGGCGGCCATTTCAGCGATCGACCCGAAAATCCGATCACGATTTTTCTCGATAACGACTACCGGCTGGCAGAGTCTGTCCCCATGCTCAAGCGGGCAAACGAACTGGGCCTGTTATGGGACGAACTCAGGCTGCCCTCGATCATCTTCAGCCTTGTGCTCAATATTTTCATGCGTGACCTGCAGGGCTACGCGGTGCACCGCTTCGACTTCGGCTGAGCGGCGGGAATTCAACCAACAACAGGCAGGTCAACAACCATGAGCATCGACGATCAATCTCAAAGCACCTTTGGTACCGCGGCTTACGGCGGCGAAAACTGGTCGCAGCGCGAGGCCACCCACCACCAGGAGCTCGGCGATATCTGGGGCGGCTGCGGTATCGATTCGGAATGGAGAGAACTCAGGTCGGTGCTACTGCACTGCCCCGGCGACGAACTGAACGCGGCGCGGGACGACCCGGAGGCGGTGCAAATGCTGGCCGCGGTCGACCTGCCGCGCGCGATCGAAGAACACCAGGCGATGGTCGACGTCTACCGCTCGCAGAACGTCGACGTGCACTTCGTCGATCCCGAGCAGCCGTGCCAGCCGAACCTGATGTTTTGCGCGGATTTGTTCGTCATGACCCCGCAGGGCGCGATCCTGGCACGACCTGCGTCGACGGTGCGCGCCGCGGAGGAACGCTGGGTAGCCCGCCGGCTCGCCGAACTCGGCATTCCGATCCTGAAGACTCTGACCGGCACCAGCACCTTCGAGGGCGCCGACCTGATGTGGATCGATGAAAAAACGGCGATGATCGGCCGCGGACTACGCACCAACGACGCCGCGATCGCGCAGATCGAAACCCTGCTCGCGGAACTCGGCATCGATCTGATCGCAGTGGATTCGCCGTTCGGCATCATGCATTTCATGAGCCTGCTGCGCATCGTCGATCGAAATCTCGCGATTGGCTGGCCGCGCCGTACCCCGCACCGCACCGTGCGCGTGCTGCAGGAGCACGGTTACGAGGTCAGGTTCCCGCCCTTCGCCGACGATTCCGAGAGTTACCGCGGCATCAATTTCGTCACGCTCGGACCGCGGCGTATCCTGATGGTGGCGGGCCTGCCGAGGGTCCAGGGCTGGTTCGAGAAAATCGGCATCGAATGCCTGGCCACCCCGACCGACGAGTTGACCCTGGCGGCCGGCAACGTCGGCTGCCTGACCGGTATCCTGCAGCGCCAACTGGCCGAATGAAGTATCGCGACCCGGGATCATCGCGATGCCTGTGATCAATCTGCCCATTTCCTCGATTGCCGGACGGATTGCGCTGTTGCTGATTGCGATTTCATGCAGTCCACCGGTAACAGCACTCGAAGACGAGGAGGGTTTCTGGAGCATCCAGCTGGAAAACGACCTCTGGGGGAGCAACGAGGACCGTTTCTACACCCACGGTTGGCAATTCAGCTATGCTTCCCCCGAAAAACCGCCGGGCTACCTGGAAGCGATATCCGATGCCATTCCGTCCTACTCGAAAGGGGAAACCGGATACCACGGCTTCAACCTGGGCCAGAAAATTTTCACCCCGGAAGATATCACGACCTCGTCGCTGCAGGTCGACGACCGGCCTTACGCTGGCTGGCTGTATTTCGAGACCTTCATCGGGCATCGCTATTTCGACCGGATCGATCGCGAGAAAATCAATGGATTTATTCTGACCATCGGCGTCGTCGGACCGGCGTCGCTGGCCGAGGGAACGCAGAAGCTGGTGCACGACCTGGTCGATGGCGACGACCCCGCGGGCTGGGATAATCAACTCGAAAACGAACTGGGCATCAACGCCAGCTTAATCCAGAAATGGCGGCGTATTTTCGACTTCGACGAGCGCCTGCAGACCGAGATCAGCGCGCACGGCGGCCTGACGCTCGGCAATGTCTACACCTATGCCGCAGCAGGGATCATGGCGCGCTGGGGCAGGCATCTCAAGGACGACATCGGTCCGCCCTCGATCAACCCCGGCTTCCCGGGTCTGCCCGCGTTCAACCCGAACCGCAAGGCCAACTGGTACTTTTTTGCGGCGGTCGAGGCGCGCGCCGTCGCGCGCAATATTTTTCTCGATGGCAATACCAACGTCGATAGCCACAGCGTCGAGAAAAAGAAACTGGTCGGTGATCTACAGATCGGGGTCGCGGTCCACTACGGCGACGCGCGCGTCTCCTTCAGCCAGACTCTGCGCAGCCGGGAATTCGAGGGCCAGTCCGAACCCAGCCAGTATGGGCTAATCAATTTCACTTATTTCGTTGAGTGATGCACACTTACGCAGGTTTAACAATTCCCCGGGACCCCAGTTGAAATCAGCTATCGAAAAGCGCGCGGCAGGTTTATTGACGAGCGACATCAGGAAGGTATTGCAGGGCCGCAGGGTCGGCCTGGAGAAGGAAAGCCTGCGCGTCGCCGTCGACGGCGGCATCGCGCAAACCCCGCATCCACGGGGACTGGGTTCGGCGCTGACGCACCCCAGCATCACGACCGATTACTCGGAGGCGCTGATCGAGCTGGTGACGCCGCCGTTCCACCATTTTTGCGATACGCTCAAGTTTCTCGACGATACCCAGCGCTTCGTCTACAGCAAGCTCGACAATGAAATCCTGTGGGCGACGAGCATGCCCTGCGTCGTAGAGGGCGATGCGAGCATCCCGATCGCACAATATGGCACTTCCAACGCGGCAAAAATGAAAACCGCCTATCGCCGCGGCCTGGGGCATCGTTACGGACGCATGATGCAGGCGATTGCAGGGGTGCATTTCAACTATTCCTATCCGGACGAATTCTGGCAACTATTCCAGGCCGAACTCGGAGACGAACACGACACGCGGGGTTTTATTTCCGAATCCTACCTCGGCATGGTGCGTAACCTGCAGCGTTACGGATGGCTGGTTCCTTATCTGTTCGGCGCATCGCCGGCAATCTGTGCGTCGTTTCTGGGTGCCTCGCCGACATCGCTCGAGAAATGGCTGAAATACTCCTACTACGCCCCCTATGCGACATCGCTGCGCATGGGCGATATCGGCTACCAGAACAACAAGGGAGGCGAAGCCGGTATCAAGGTCAACTACAACAGCCTGCGGGATTACATCGACAGCCTCACCTACGCGATTTCGACGCCCTACCCCGAGTACCAAAAAATCAGGCTGATCGAGGATGGCGAATGGCAGCAACTCAACGCCAACATTCTGCAAATCGAAAACGAGTATTACTCCAGCGTGCGGCCAAAACAGATCCTGCAGGGTGAGGAAAAACCGACGCTGGCGCTGGCTCGACGCGGTGTCGCCTACCTGGAACTGCGCTCGCTCGACGTCAACGCCTTCGAGCCGCTCGGCATCAGCGAGGAGCAAATGCGTTTTCTCGAGTCGTTCCTGCTGTTCAGCCTGCTGACGCCGAGCGATCCCTACGGCGCAACCGAACTCGACGAAATCAGGCACAACATCAACGCGGTCGCCGAGCGCGGCCGCGATCCCGCCCTGCGCCTGCGTCGCGCGGGCAGGGATATTCTGCTGCGTGACTGGGCCAACCAAATTTTCGAACAGATATCGCTGGCTTGCGACTTACTCGACAAGGGTACTCGGCAACCAACCTACGGCCCCGCGTTGAAGCGCCAGCACGCCAAGATAGCGGATCCCGACCTGACGCCATCGGCGCGCATGCTTGCCGACATGGCCGATCACGGGGAAGAGTTTTACCATTTCGCGCTGCGCAAGTCCCGGGAGCACCAGCAGTGGTTCGCGGAACGCCCGTTGAGCGCCGAGGAACTCGCCGGCTTCGAAGAAACGGCGCGCATCTCGATCGAGAAACAGCATGAAATCGAGCGCAGCGACAATGTTTCCTTCGAAACCTTCATGCAAAACTACTTCGCGCAGGCATGACCCAGCATAGAGGCCGACGACAAGTGTGTCCCATCCTTATCTGTCACCGACTTGTTCCGCCGACCTCCCTTAACCGAGTCATCCACGCACAAGCGGAGTTCTCGAGATCGTGGCTATTAACCGGTCAGTTCAGGAACTCCTCCTGCCAGGCCTGGTAGCTCGCATCCCGGGTCAGCCGATCCATCAATTCGGAAGACGCGACGCGCTGGAGGTCCGCGGGCGGCGTGCCGTCGCGCAAGGCCTTGAGGGTGTCATGCAGCGCCTGCACCGCCGCCATGAACGGCTGGTGGCCCTGCAGTGAGATTCTGACCCCGCACTGCGCCAGGTAAGCGGCGTCCTGCAGTTCGGCGCCGGAGCCGCCGAGCATGATGGGCGCGTCGATTTCGGCGGCGATCGCTTCCAGTTCGGGGCGGGTTTTGATACCGACGAACATGATGCCGTCGACGCCGGCATCGAGGTAGGCCCGCGCGCGCCTGATGCCCTCGTCGACACCCCTGGCCCCGACTGCGCTGGTGCGGCCGAGCACGATCAGGTCGGGGTCCTGGCGCCCGGCCAGCGCCGCCTTCATCTTGCCCACGCCCTCCTCGATGGACAGGAATTCGGCGCCGCTGGCGCCGAAACGCCTGGGCAGCAGGGTATCCTCGATGGTCAGACAGGCTATTCCGGCGGTTTCGAGCTCCTCGACGGTGCGCTTTACGTTGAGCGCATTGCCGTATCCGTGGTCGGCGTCGACGATCAACGGCAGTTCACCGGCACGGCAGATGCGATGCGCCTGGTTGGCAAACTCGGTCAGGGTCAGCACGATGATGTCGGGCGCCCCGAGTACGGTCAATGACGCGATGGAACCGGCGAACATGCCGGCCTCGAACCCGAGGTCCTCGGCAATCCGCGCCGAAATCGGATCGAATACCGACCCTGGATGAATACAGCGCTCGCTGTCGAAAATTTCACGCAGCTTTTGCCGCCGGATTCTGGTATTCATAGTAAAATTGCCGCCGTGACCGAGATTTTGAATCTCGATAATATCATCATCGGGGATAGTGCCGACAGTTCCCGTTTACAGGCAAAAATAATCCCGCAACGGGTACCGCAGCGCGGAAACCGGAGGTCAGGCTTGCTTGACCCTGTCGAGGCGGGGCGCCTTGTCGAGTTTCTTTTCGTACATCAACACGTCGGCTTCGTCCAGCAGTTCGTCGATGGTACTTTCGGCGCCGGGTTGCATGCAGACGATACCGTCCGAAAAGGCAATATCGTAGCCGCGGTTGGCTTCGGCGTTGTAGATTTCGACCAGGCCGCGGAAGCGGGCAACGATCTCATTGGCATACTTCTCCGTGGTATTGGTCAACAACACCACGAATTCATCCCCGCCGATGCGCGCAAACACGTCCGACTCGCGGAAGGTCTGTCGCATCAGGCTGGCAAAGGTCACCAGCGCATGATCGCCCTCGGCGTGTCCGTAGTTATCGTTGATCGGCTTGAACTTGTCGAGATCGAGAAAAACCAGCGACACCGGAACGCCCTGCCGCGCGCACAGGCTGATGCTGTTTTGCGCGAGCGCGACGAATCCGCGGCGATTGGAGATCTTGGTCAGATCGTCGATGGTCGCCAATTGCACCGCATTCAGTTCGCTTTCCGCCATCTCGGCCAGATCGCGCAGCATCTCGAGGTCGGCAACGTCCAGCGTACGCGGTTTCGAGTCGACGATGCAAAGCGTCCCGAGCTTGTTACCGTTCATGTAACGCAGCGGGGCGCCAGCGTAGAAACGGATATTCGGCGGACCGGTTACCAGCGGGTTATCGTGAAAGCGCTCGTCCTGCAGCGCGTCTTCGATAATAAAAATCTCGCTGCCGAGGATCGCATGACCGCAAAACGAGATATCGCGACCGGTTTCGCAGGCGTCGAGACCCGCCCTGGATTTGAACCACTGGCGGTTCTCGTCCACCAGGCTGACCAGCGCGATGTCGACGCCGAATACGCGCTTCGCCATGCGCGTCAACCGATCGAAACGCTCCTCGGGGCTGGTATCGAGTATATCGAGCGAGCGCAACTCCTTCAGGCGCTCCTTCTCGTTGGCGGGATTATCGGGTGTTTTCATGAGCCGTTCACGATGCTTCAGTTTTCATACGAATTCGAGTATAGACAGCTATCGGCAGCCCGATGGATTTATTAAGTAAAAAAAGGGCATCTCGCAGGACTTTCCCGCCATGTGTTTTCCTCGATCCGCAATGGATGCCGCGGTCCGATCCTTCGGGTCAGGCGCGGCAGGTTTCGCAAAAAGAAAAAGGCGGCGAAACATTTCTGGGGGCCGATTGCCAGCTAGCGCATGCCGAGCCGTACCGCCTGTTTCGGAGGCGGAAAGGCCTCGTCCAGCACCGCCAGGTCGGCGGCGTCCAGCTCCAGATTTGCGGCGTCCAGGTTTTCCCTGATGCGTTCGAGCCGCGCAGACTTCGGGATGGCAACCGTATCTGGCTGATGCAGCAGCCAGGCCAGCGCAACCTGTGCCGCGGTGGCTGAATGCTTTTCGGCAATACCCGCGACGACCGGCGATCCCAGCAGCGCGCCGGCCTGGTCCAGCGGTGAGTAGGCCATTACGGGTATGCCGCGCTCGCGACACCAGCCCGAAACCTCCCATTCCACCTCGCGGTGCGCGAGATTGTAATACACCTGGTTGCAGCCGAGTCGGGACTGGTCGGTCTCTGGGATGTCCTGCAAATCGGAAAGGTTGAAGTTGCTGACGCCGAAATCGCGAATCTTGCCCTGCTCCTGCAGCTCGCGCAGCGCTTCGAAGGTTTGCGCAAGCGGCATGCTGCCGGGCCAGTGCAGCAGGTACAGATCGATGGTGTCGCAATCCATGCGTCGCAGGCTGCGTTCGCAGGCTTCCCTGACGCCTTTGCGACTCGCGTTGTGCGGGTAAAACTTGCTGACCAGGAAGAGACCGTCGCGGCGACCGCGAATCGCCTCGCCGATGACTTCCTCGGCGCCGCCCTCGCCGTACATTTCGGCGGTATCGAGCAGCGTTATACCCAGGTCGAGGGCGCTGCGGATCAGGTCCACTTCGTGCCCGAAGCGCTCGGGATATTCACCCAGGCGCCAGGTGCCGAGCCCGATGACCGGCATGCTGTTACCCGATGGCAGCGTTACTTCTTGCATAGCGTTGAATAGACTGTTGCTTTCTATCGATTGTAGACGAACCGGTTCAAATATCCCGCACCGGCGGAATATTCACGATAATATAGGTCTTAGCCCCTTACCGGAATACCCGTTTGCAATTAATCCGCCAGCCCATCAGGTTACCGATTTACTGCCAGAATCTCGGGCTGGCAACCAGTCGCGACCCGGTAT